>CACYCZ010000071.1 GCA_902773055.1 uncultured Bacteroidales bacterium | reverse complement strand
GTCATTGAGGAAGGCAGCGAGTGGTACACCATTGACGGTAAGAAACTCCAGGCCAAGCCTGCAACAAAGGGTATCTATATCCGTAACGGGAAGAAGGTATTCGTGAAATGATAAAAAAGAATTGATAACATAATTAAAAATCAGTAAAGATGAAAAAGACTTATCAGAAGCCTGAAATGGAAGTAGTTCCTATAAACTACGAAGCACCGTTGCTTGATGAAAGCTCCGAAGAATACGGTGACGAGACAAACTGATGCCAAAGATAAATAGCTATAACCAGATGGCTTAAAAGGACAGTATGAAAAAGGGCCGGATTGCACGGATGCGTTCCGGCTCTTTTTCTATGTATGCGAAACTGAAGGCGCGAGCAGCCGGAAGGCAGAAATGTATCTGCACTGCAACAGTGCAGTTCCCGGAAGGAATATCTGCTCACGCCAAAGGCGGTCTTTTTCAAACATTATGCTTAACTTTGCATATAAGCCACGCTGGTTGACTGGCCCCTATGGTCAGAAAACAGGAATAAAAAAAACGCTGTCGGTTTAACAGCAATGATGTCAATGGATAAGAGATACCATAATTTCTTCACCCTGTTGCGCTATGCCCTGAAGGTGGACGATGCCCTTGTGCCCGTCATGTCGGAGGAGGAATGGAATGCCGTGTACCTCACAGCCCGGAAACAGACAGTGACGGGTGTCGTGTACCAGGGAGTGAAGACCTTGCCCGACCAGCTGAGGCCGCCCAAGACCTTGTTGCTGACATGGGCAGTCGAGGCTGAGCGTATAGCTGAGATGAACAAGGTGCTCACGAATGCCTGCAGGGAACTGACCCTGCTGTTTGGCCGGAAAGGCCGGCGCACGGCTATCCTCAAAGGGCAGGCCAACGCCATGCTCTATCCTGAGCCCCTGAGCCGGCAGCCCGGCGATGTCGACATCTGGGTGGAAGGCGGCAAGGACAATGTGACACAGTTGCTTGACAGCATGGGGCTGCAATATCATCTTGCCTATCATCATGCCCATCTGACCAAGCCGCTCTGCGGAGCTCACGTGGAGGTGCATTTCCGCCCTTCGTCGGGCAACAGGAATCCCCTGACCAACCGACATCTGCAAAAGGTGCTGGAGAAGGAAATACTGAAATCAAAGATGACCGCCCGGGAGTTTGTGGCACCCACGCTGCGCTTTGCCCTGATAATGCAGATGGCCCACATACAGCGCCATTTCGTCGCCAGCGGATTGGGACTGAGGCATCTGACGGATTATTTCATGCTGCTGAAGCGTGGCAACGGTGATGTTACGGAGGATGAACTCAGGCGGATGGGACTGCGGAAATGCGCCGGAGCAGTGATGTGGGTCATGGGCAGCCTGTTCGGGCTGGAACGTGCCAAGATGATATGCCCGCCTGATGAACAACGTGGCCGCCAGATGCTGGAGGCTGTCCTTGCAGAAGGTAATTTCGGACATTATGACGGCAGCAGGGAGGCAGGGCCGTGGCAACGCCTGTTCCATGGCAGGAAAAGACGTATGGCAATGTTTACCTTCAACCCGGCAGAGGCAGTGTGGCTGGAAATGAAATTCTGGAAAGCGATTATAGAGACAATCCCGCAGAGAATAAAGGCGCGGAGCTGGTCGCTCGCCGACGCCGAAAGGCGGAAAGGAGGGAGGACATGAGATTCATGGTAGCCGGCCACGGCTTTACCGTGGATGCGCCAGAGGGTTTTATCCGCAGCGGATACGAACCTTTCCTGACAGAGGAAAACGGCGACGTGTTCAGGCTGACCGTGGAGGAAGGCCGCCTCAGGGAAGCGGGCTTTGAGCTGGAACTGACTCAGCAGAATGAGGGAAATACCATCGAGGTGGGCCATGACGGCCGGAAACCTGTTTTCCGTTTCGGTTTCCAGGGACAGATGACGGGGGAGATGATATGCGATGCTGACTATCAGGAGGCAAGGCTGATCCTGAACACTACTGACAGCGGGCGCCGGACGGCCACACTCGACAATGCCCTGATGGTGATGTATGCCCTGGCTACGGCCGGCAAGGGCACCCTGCTGATGCACGCATCGGTGGTGGTGAAGGATGCAAGGGGCTATCTCTTTGTCGCACCCAGCGGAACGGGAAAGAGCACCCATTCGAGCCTGTGGCTCAGGTGCATTCCCGGCACTCGTCTGCTGAACGACGACAACCCCGTGGTGAGGATTGGTGCTGACGGCACCGCCACCGTATACGGGTCGCCGTGGAGCGGAAAGACACCGTGCTATATCAATGAACATTATCCCGTCGGGGCTGTGGTGGAAATAGCTCAGGCACCCCGCAACAGCATCGCACCCGTGAGACCCGTCTGCGGCTACAGCATAATGAGCGCGGCGACATCGGGCAAGCGATGGGAGAAGAAACTGGCCGACGGACTGCATGACACCCTTAACCGTGCAGCGGCGGCCGTCAGGGTTTATCACCTGGACTGTCTGCCCGATGAAGAGGCGGCAAGGATATGTTACAACACGATAAAAACTCCCGACGGCCGATGACAGAGAATAAAAGTGACAATGACATCATACAGGATGTTATACGGCTGGTTGACGAAGGCATGAAAGTCACCATGAAGGTGAGAGGCAGGAGCATGATGCCTTTTATCGTGGGCGACCGCGACAGCCTGGTGCTTGAAAAACCCGGACACGTCAGGGAGGGCGACATCGTGCTGGCATGGTGCGAGCCCGGCCATTATGTGGTCCACCGCATCGTAAGGATAGACGGCGACAGGGTGACCCTGATGGGCGACGGCAACCTGGCTGCCACGGAAGCGTGCAGGATGGGTGACATCAAAGCCAAGGCAACCCATGTGATAAAGGGCGACAGCGGCAGGCAGCACTCACTGTACTCCCTGCCGAGGAGATGGGCAGCCACGATGTGGAGATGGGCTAAACCGATAAGGAGATACCTGCTGTATGTATTCAGACGATGTATAAAAACTAATGCAACATGAAACTGAAAGAAGGATTTGTACTGCGTGAGATATGCGGTGAGAAGGTCATCATGGCCGAGGGACTGGGATGCATCAATTTCAACAGGCTGCTGTGTCTGAACGACACGGCGGCGTTCCTATGGCATAAGGCTGAGGAATTGGGCGAGTTTACCGAAGAGCAACTGCTCGGCGCCCTCATGGAAGACTATGACGTAGACGAGGCGACGGCCAGAAAGGACATCAAGGATATCCTCGCAGAATGGTCTCGGCTGGAGATGGTATGAAAAAATACGTGGCATGGGTAGGCCGCAATGTGCAGGGCATACGCCTGAACATGGCCGGAAGGGTAGGCATGGGCATCCTGCAAACGGGGCTGGGACTGGCTCAGGTGGCAGTGTGCAAGCGTTTCATCGACGTGACCATCCGCACGGGTACCGACCGTGACGTGGTGGCCGGGGTGGTGCTCCTGGCGGGCATCATACTGGGCGGAATCGTGTTGCGCCTGACCGGCTACGCCATGACCATAAGGGCGCGCACACGGCTCGTCAACGGCATGAAACTGCGGCTCTTCGGCCTGCTGATGCACAGAAAACTCTACGGCGGCAAGATGATGCACTCGGGCGACCTCGTCTCAAGACTGGAGAAGGACATCGACCTGGTGAGCGACACCGTGGCGGCGCTGCTGCCCGACATGGCGGTGACCTGCTGCAAGCTGGGAGGCGCTTTCCTCATGCTGTATGCCTTGGACAGCAGACTGGCATGGACGCTGCTCCTGCTGACACCGCCGTTCCTGATACTGGGCAAGCTGACGGCGAGGAAACTGCGCAGCCTGACCCACGACATCAGGAGTCAGGAAAGCCTCATACAGATGACCGTACAGGAGGGACTGGAGCACAATGACGTGATAAGGGCCATGGGGAGCACCGGATGGATCATGGCACAGGTAAAGGACATGCAGCGGGGACTGGAGGCCAAAGTGGACCGCCGCACCCGTTTTACCGTCATGGCGCGCACGGTCATTTCATCGGGATTCGGGCTGGGCTACCTGCTGGTGTTCGTATGGGGCGGCCTGATGATGCGGAGCGGAGAGATCACGATGGGAACGATGATTGCCTTCCTGCAACTGGCAGGGCAGGTGCAACACCCTATGCTCAACCTGCTCAACGGTGTTCCGCAACTGATACACACCATGGCCGGCGTGGACAGGCTGGCGGAACTGGAACAACTGCCGGCGGAGACGGCAGATACGCAGTCCCGGCCGGCAAAGGAAGAGGCAGCGACGGCACCGTGGGGCATCAGGGTCAGTGACGTGACATTCGGCTACGGCGATGAGGGCGCGACGGTCATGAAAGGTTTCTCGCATGACTTCAGGCCGGGGACGCACACGGCTGTCATGGGCCATACGGGCGTGGGGAAGACCACCCTGTTCAGGCTGTTGCTGGGACTGGCCGAACCCCAGACGGGGAGTATCACAATATACAACGAAGAAGGAAAAACACTGGAGGTGAATGCCGGGACGAGATATTATATGACCTATATCCCCCAGGGCAATTCGCTGATGAGCGGAACGATAAGGTATAACCTCCTTGTGGCCCGCCCTGACGCAACCGACGAAATGCTTCGCAGGGCCCTGCATACGGCCGTGGCGGATTTCGTCTTTGACCTGGCCGACGGCATGGATACCATAGTGGGAGAGAGGGGCTGCGGACTGAGCGAAGGACAGGCTCAGCGCATTGCCATAGCACGTGGATTGCTGCTGACAGGCAGCATACTCCTGCTCGACGAGATAAGCTCGGCCCTTGACGAGGCAACGGAGAGGGAACTGTTTGGGAGAATCTTCAAAGCGTGCCCCCAAAAGACGATCCTCCTCATCACCCACCGCCCGGAAGTGGCAGAAATATGTGACGGAAAAATCTTCCTGGATGCCCGGTCATGAAGGCTTCCGGCATGGAAAAACCGGGGGAGAAAGATGCGGGCGTATCTGTTTTTTTGATTAAATTTGTACCTGTAAAAAAGGTATTGTATAATTTCAAAAAGTAGATATAGAAATGAAGACTTGGTTTTTAGGTCATGCTGCCGCGTTGGCATGTATGGCACTTGTCATGACTGCATCGGCGCAGTCGACAAAGGATATCGTGATTCCCGACTACTCGGCCTATATCCTGACACCGCCGGCTCCCGAGACACCGCGCATCAACAGTGCCAAGGTGTTTGGCGTCAGGCCCGGCTCTCCCGTGATGTACAATATTGCTGCCACAGGGCAACGGCCGATGAAGTTTACGGCCGAAGGACTGCCGGCAGGGCTGACGCTGGACGGGCGGACTGGTTTTATCCGTGGCACCGTGGCCAAGGCAGGGACATACAAGGTAATCCTCCGTGCCTCAAACGCCAAAGGCAAGGACGAGCGGACACTGCGCCTGGAGGTGGGCGACAGGATAGCACTGACTCCGCCCATGGGGTGGAACAGCTGGAACTGCTGGGGCAATGCCGTCAGCCAGGACAAAGTGATTGCATCGGCCCGTGCCATGGTGGACAAGGGCCTGATAAACTACGGATGGTCGTATATCAACATAGACGACGGCTGGCAGGGCAAGCGTGGCGGCAAGTATAACGCCATACAGGCAAACAGGAAATTTCCCGACATGAAGAAAATGGCTGACGCCATCCACGGCATGGGGCTCAAACTGGGTATCTACTGCGGTCCGTGGGTGGGAACCTATGCCGGCCATATAGGATGTGAGTCGGACAATGCCGACGGCACCTACGACTGGATAAAAGAGGGTAAGCACAACGAGAATTACAAGTATGTCACTCCCGAGGATACCCTCGGCAACCAAGTGCGCAAGGAACACTACTACCACGGGCTCTACTCCTTTGTCAGCAGCGACGTGAAACAGTGGAACGACTGGGATGTGGACTACCTGAAATACGACTGGAACCCTAACGACTACTATGACACCCGTGAGATGTATGAGGCCCTCAGGTCACAGAAGAGAGATATCGTATACAGTCTGTCCAACTCGGCACCCTATGGCGATGCCCCTGTATGGGCGCAGTACACCAACTGCTACAGGACCACGGGCGACATCCGCGACAACTGGAAGAGTGTTTACGATATCGGTTTTAAGGGACAGGACAAATGGACAGCCTTTTCCGGACCAGGTCACTGGGCCGATGCCGACATGCTCGTTCTGGGTATTGTGGGGTGGGGCCGCAATATGCGCTACACAGGACTGACTCCCGATGAGCAATATACCCATATGACCCTTTGGGCCATGCTGGCATCACCCCTGCTGATAGGATGCGACATGTCCCGACTGGACCCCTTTACCATCAGTCTGCTGTGCAACTTTGAAGTTAATGACATTCACCAGGACCCCCTGGGCATACACGCTTACCGCCACTATCAGTCGGGCGACTATGCCACCTATGTGAAGCACTTGGAGGACGGAGCCATGGCCGTGGCCATGTTCAATATCTCGGACAAGCCCATGAAGATAGGTTTCATTCCCCGGTCACTGGGACTTCGCGGGCATCAGAAAGTGCGCGACGTCTGGCGTCAGAAGGACGTGGCTGAACTCAATGCCGAAGAGCGTTTCGATACCGATGTGGCTCCCCACGGTGTGGCATTCATGAAGATATATCCCGGCAATAGCCGTGAACGCGTTGTGGAAAGTGCACCGCGCACGCCGCGCAAGATGTAGATGACATGAATATAATTACGACCACAGCCCGATGAAAGTTCTCCATCGGGCTGTGGTCGTAATTCAATATCCTGGATTCAGGGAAAAAGGGTGTATGTTATGGCTGAGCGCGGTCTTCCTCCTCCTGGGCAGTGACGGGCTTTTCCTCTTCTCCGTCTTGACGAAGGGTAGAGCGCTCGTAGACCTTGGCAAGGTAGTAAAACTTGGTGATGGCCGAGAAACAAGCCTTGATGAAGCCTGCGCGACCTTCCAGGATGGCACCTTCCAATATGTAGTATTTGAAGAACCGCCAGAAAGGAGAGAAAATCATCTGTAACAGGGATGCCGTCGGCTGCCGGCGCTTTTCCAGATCATTGTCGGTATAGTCGTTCATCTTGGTAATCTGTCCCTTCACACTGATGCCGGCGTGTATGAGGGCATAGCGCGGATCCCGGGGCATATGGTCTATGGAACCGTTGATGACGGGCACAGAGTGGATGGTAGGCGGCCATGTGGCTTTGGTCTGGTCCATGAAGCGCAACTGAGAGTCGGGATAGGAGGCTTTTATCCATCTGCCTAAAAACATGTTCTTGCGGTGGATGTAAAGGGCGTCGGCGTGACTGGGAGCAGCAATGTATTCGTAGAGATACTGTCTCAGATCAGGCGTTACGACCTCGTCGGCATCGACGGCAAGGACCCATTGGTTGGAAACGGAGTGGATGGCAAAGTCGCGTGCCGGCTCGGGTACTGTATAATTGCGCTTCGGGAAGGTGACAATCTTGCACCCATAGCGGCGGGCTATGTCAAGGGTATTGTCCGTGCTTTCCATATCGCAGACAAGAACCTCGTCGAAATCTTTGACTGATTCAAGGGTGCGCGCCAGCAAGCGGGCGGCATTATAGGTGTGGACGACTACTGATATTTTCATTTCTGAGTGTTTTTGATGAAGGACCAAAGAGGGCCGAAGGTGCCGGTAAGGAGGTAGCCGACAGCCTTGAGACGACTGCGACAGATATGGTGGCGCAGAGCCTTGCTGTGCTCGGTGCCGACATATTGGGGCGAGAAGTCCTCACCACGCCGTGTCTTGAAACGGCGAAAGGTGGAACTGGTCATGCCCCATTTCATGAGAAACTGGCGGCTGCCGTTATTCTTGGCAACACGTGCCGTGGACTTGGTTTCAAAGTGATAGACGCGGCTGGAAGACAACCCCTTCATGTAGCGTATTCCGCAGAACCAGAGTTTGGCGGTGAAGTCAGGGTCACTATACATGCCGGGAGAATACTCTACGCTATAGCCTCCCACAAGGTCCCAAATGTCGCGGTGGACAATGTTGGGTGGCAAGGTCGCACCCATCCAGTCCTTTATGGAAAGGCTTCGGTATTCCCTGAGCAGGTCATCGCGGCGGAAGGTGGCAATACTGTCGCCATAGTCGCTGACAATGATGGAGTCGCCTGCTGTATGAGGCTGAATGGTAGTGGAAGAGAGAAAGAAACGGTTGTCGGGAAGAGACAGTATTTCATCATAGAGCGCACGGTCCCAATCGGGGAGAACATACATGTCATCATTGAGGAATACGATGTAGTCGGTTTTGACCTTGGTGCGCATCATGTTCAAGGCAAGGCAAACACCGATGTTTTCCTCGCTGAAGGTATAGTCAAAGCCTTGCTGTCTGACCCATTCCAGGGTACCGTCGCTACCCTCGTTGATATGGATGATAATTTGATGGTTGTAGGCCGAATGGCATTTGATGCTCTCCACGCAGAGCTGCAGGAACGGCAGGTTATTCCAAGAGGGAATGAGTATGGAGAAGAGTGGCCTGTCGGTTGGATGAACAATAGTGTTGTGTTCCATATTTTTGCAAAAGTAATGAATGTTTTGAAAACTGGCAAACTTTTCCAATCATATTAGAGGTAAACATGTTTTTTCCATTAGGAATTGTTAACTTTGCAATATATAGAAATTTGGCGATGACCGGACTTTATATGGAAGTCAATGGTGCTTGTCACCGGAAGGTTGCCGTGGAGGAACTTGCCTGTCGTTTGGATCAGGATTTTGAGCTGCATGGTGAACTGTTGGCCTGCAACAGGCGCAACGTCATCAAGAGTTTTGTCCTGCCGGGTGATGACGGCGGAGCGGAGCAAGAAAAGATAGTGGTGAAAAGTTTTTGCCTCAAGAATGTCCTGCAAAAAATAATTTACAGCTATGTGGTTCCTTCTAAGGCCAAGCGCGCCTATCTGAACGGGTTGAAACTGGTGGAGATGGGGTGTGGTACGCCCAGTCCATTGGCTTATGTCGAAAAATGGAAAAAGGGATTGTTGCAGCAGTGCTATTATGTGACATCCTATACCCCCGACAGCTCCATCAGACAGCCTCTGGAGGTGGACTTCAACAAGGCGTTGGCTCGGGAATTCGCTCTGCTGATGGCAAAAATGCACGACAATGGAATAGTACATCACGACTTGAATTTTTCCAATGTATTGTATCATCAAAGTGGCAACGGGTATAAGCTGTCAGTAATAGATATTAACCGTATGACAACGAAGGACCCCGCCAGGCTGAGTTGGAAAGACTGTATGGATGATTATGTAAGATGGACTGACAGGAAAGACCTTTTCGGTTATGTCATGCAGGAATATGCAGTAGCAAGGAAACTGGATCAAGAGGCTTTCATGAAAGCGGTGTTACAGATGAAAATCAGCCACGACAGGGCTTGGCGCCGGCGTAAGCATTGGACCGGGCAACTGAAAAAATGGTTTAGAATGAAATTTTAGTAGAAAATGAATTGCTATATAGGAATGGATTCTCCCAATACGGCAAAACGCCATGTGGATGAACTGATGAGAAGAATGGGATTTACTGATTTGGCAGTGAAGGTTGGCAGAGGAAAAGTGGCAACGTTCTTTCGCAAATTGTTCAGTATGGTTAATCTCCTTAGGCGATTGCACAATGGCGACGTGTTGGTCATTCAATATCCATTCAAAAAGTTTTATGTCATACAATGCCGCATAGCCCATCTGAAAGGTGCAAAGACAATAACCCTGATTCACGACTTAGGAACGTTCAGACGTAGGAAACTGACGGCAGAGCAGGAAATAAAAAGGTTGTCGCATACTGATGTCATCATTGTGCACAATCAGAGTATGAATGACTGGCTGACAGATCATGGATGCAAGGTGCCACGTGTCAATCTGGATATATTTGACTATCTTTCAGACAGCGAGCCCCAGGTGGGGCAATATAATCAAGTATCTGAGCCCACAATAGTATTTGCAGGAGGGATAAGTCAGCGCAAGACAGCTTTTATTTATCAGTTGGACAATGTTCTGGATGGATGTCGCTTTCATTTGTATGGCTCGGGATTAAGAGAAGGCGCCGATAGGACGTGGAAAAATATGGAGTATCACGGAACAATAGATTCTGATGAATTTATTAAAAGCGTGAATGCTGACTGGGGGCTGGTATGGGACGGTGATACTATAGAAGGATGTTCAGGAGTATGGGGAAGTTATCTGCGTGTGAATAATCCTCATAAAGCTTCTTTTTACCTGCGTGCAGGGATGCCGGTTGTTGTGTGGAAAAAATCAGCCATGGCACCATTTATCGTGTCAAATGGTTTGGGGATAGCTGTGGAGTCCCTGAAGGAACTTCCTGACAGGCTAAAACAAATAACTGCACAGGAATATGCACAATATAAAGAAGCAGCCATGCAGATGAAGGACAGCCTGAATGAAGGCTATTATTTCAAAAAAGCATTCGCTACAGCGAGTTCTATGTTATAATAAAAAGAATATCAAATTATGAATCTGGAGGAAGAAACTCTGTGGGGATATGTTGTCCCTAAGGCAATGAAGCAGGTCTGGGCGAAGCAGATAGAAATAACTCAGGCCTTTTTGGATGTGTGCAAGCGTAATAATCTAAAGTGTTGGATGGAATGTGGCACATTACTTGGTGCTGTGAGGCACAAAGGGTTTATTCCATGGGATGACGACATAGACTTCGTGATGTTGCGTAAGGATTACGACAAACTGGTGGCTATAGCGGATAAGGAGTTCAAGCATCCATATTTCTTCCAGACAACTTATTCAGATGAAGGTATCTATCGTGGTCATGCCCAGATACGTGATGTTACAACAACATCGGTCTCAATGGATGAATTAGACAGGCCGTATTGCAAAGGAATATTTATAGATGTCTTTGTCCTGGACGGTGTCGTGGAAAATGGTGTACTGAGATTTTTACACCGTACGGCGACTATGATTGTGAAAAAGTCGATTCGTGGGTATTTGGCAAATTTATCTGACAAGATGAGTTTTGGTAAAAAGATAATTGCTGTCCTGTCAAAAGGATTTTATAGGTTCGTGGACTATCGAAAAGCGTTTGCCCTTTATGAAGACCTGTTCAGGATGGTTGATTCAGATAAGGCCAAAAGGGTAGCCGTATTATCTTATAAATATAGTACCCATCATTTTATACGTCAACGTAGCGGATATGATAAACAGGTATGGATGCCATTTGAGGATACCTTGTTCCCAGCTCCGACAGATGTACATGATGCCCTGATATGTTATTTTGGTTACAACTATATGACACCGTTACATTTACCTTCTGACCACGGGCGGCATTACATGGACACGGAACGATCCTATAAGGAAGTTGTCCCCGAGTTGAAAGCCCATCCGGAACTCTACCAGGAGCGACTGGGAATGCTATATACCGAATGATTGAAACATCATATGAAGGAGATGGAGAAGTATGATTATTTGATAGTTGGCTCTGGACTCTATGGGGCTACATTCGCCTACTTTGCAAAGCGTAAAGGAAAAAACTGTCTGGTAATTGATAAACGGCCTCATGTCGGTGGCAACGTATATTGTGAGCAGATAGAAGGAATAAATGTGCATAAATATGGTGCCCATATATTTCATACATCAGATAAGAAAGTATGGGATTTCGTGAATACAATAGTGTCGTTCAACAGATATACAAATTCTCCAATAGCCCGTTATAAGGATCGGCTATATAACCTTCCGTTCAACATGAACACATTCTATCAGTTGTGGGGAGTGACAACCCCTGAACAAGCGATAGAAAGAATAAACATGCAACGCCGTGAAGCACTGGCAGAGATGGGGATAACAGATGTCGCTTCTTTTTCTCCTGCAAATCTTGAAGAACAGGCGCTTTCATTGGTGGGAAGAGATGTTTATGAAGTACTTATAAAAGGATATACAGAAAAACAATGGGGACGTCCGTGTAGGGAATTACCTCCTTTTATTATTATGCGCCTGCCGCTGAGAATGACTTTTGATAATAACTATTTTAATGACAGTTATCAAGGAATACCGATAGGGGGATATAACAAGCTGATAGATGGATTGCTTGATGGAGTGGAATGCAAAACGTCATGCGACTTCTTTACGGTATATAGAGATAATTGGCGTGATGTTGCCCAAAAGCTGGTTTATACCGGGCCAGTGGATCAATATTTTGATTTTAGATTGGGCAGACTTGATTGGCGTACGGTATATTTCAAACATTATGTAAAGAATATTCCTAATTATCAAGGCAACGCAGTCGTAAATTATACCGACGTGGAAGTACCTTACACCAGAGTAATAGAGCACAAGCATTTTGAAATGTTTGGTCCTGATGTAGACAAATGTCCAAAGACAGTTGTGTCGGAAGAATATCCGGCAGAATATTCTGAAGGAATGGAACCATTTTATCCTGTCAATAATATAAGAAATAATAAATTGGCCGAAGCCTATCAGCAGATGAGTCGCCAAGAAGATGATGTGTTGTTTGGTGGTAGGCTGGGGTGTTACAAATATTACGATATGGCACCAGTCATCGGGCAGGTTATGCAACTGTGGGCAGGTGATAGCGAACCATGACTATAAGGATGGATATACTCAAATGTTGTAGAAATGAAAATTTAGAAGAAAAGTAAAAAATATCTTGATTTTCTTTTGTATAACAAAAAATAGTCATATCTTTGCAACATGAAAAGGAGTGGGAGGCCCGCAAGAGCTTCTCTTTTTTTTAGTCTTTTTTATAACATTATGATAGATAAAAAGAAGGTTACTGAAATCGTTGACAAATGGCTGGAGGGGAAAAATTATTTTCTGACAGATCTGACTATTGATGAAAATGACCATATTGTCGTTGAAATCGACGATAAAGAAGGTGTGTGGATCGATGATTGTGTTGAACTGAGTAAATTCATAGAATCTCATCTGAACCGAGATGAGGAAGACTATGAACTTGAAGTGGGAAGTGCTGGCATCGGCCAGCCGTTTAAAGTCCTTCGACAGTATTACAACCATGTGGGAGACGAAGTTGAAGTGGTTACCCGAGACAAGAAAAAGATTAAGGGTATTCTTAAAGATGTAGACGAAGCAGGGATTGTCCTAACGGTTCAGAAAAAAATAAAAGCCGAGGGAGCCAAAAGAGCAAAACTGGAAACTATGGATGAAAACTATGCTTTTGCTGATGTAGCTTCAGTATGTTATGTAATAGATTTTAAGAAATTGAAAATAAAAAAATAATATATGGCAAAAAAGAGTGATAATATCCTTAATCTGGCAGATAGCTTTGCAGAATTTCGTGAAAATCGGAATATTGATGCTGCTACGCTGGTAGGAGTAATAGAAGAGAGCTTCAGGAGTATTTTGGCAAAATTGTATGGCACAGACGAGAATTTTGATGTGATTATCAATCCGAAGAATGGCGATTGTGAGATACATCGTACCCGTATTGTTGTAGAAGACAGTAAGGTCTTGGATTCCAATAAAGAGATGCCATTGAGTGAGGCACGTGATATTGCCGAAGATTATGAAGTAGGAGAAGAAGTCAGCGAAAGTTTTGATTTCAAACAGTTCGGAAGGCGTGCTATTTTGACACTTCGGCAGACATTGGCTAGCAAGATCCTGGAACTCGAACACGATTCTTTATACAATAAATATAAAGATATGGTGGGACAGATTGTGTCGGCTGAGGTATATCAGATCTGGAAAAATGAGATGTTGCTCGTAGATGATGAAAATAACGAACTGATTTTGCCAAAGAGTGAACAGATACCAGGCGACTTCTTCCACAAAGGCGAGCCTGTTCGGGCAGTGGTACTGCGCGTTGAAAACCAAAACAATAATCCTAAAATATATTTGAGTCGCACATCTCCAGATTTCTTGCGCCGATTATTGGAAGAGGAGGTGCCTGAAATCGCTGACGGATTGTTTACTGTAAAGGATATTGCCCGCATTCCTGGTGAAAGAGCAAAAATAGCTGTCGAAAGTTATGATGACAGAATAGATCCTGTAGGAGCTTGTGTCGGTGTACGTGGACGTCGTATACATGGTATTGTGCATGAATTACATAATGAAAATATTGACGTGATCAACTATACAGCCAATACGGAATTGTATATAGAACGTGCATTGAGTCCTGCTCAAGTTTCAAAGGTATATCTGGATGAAGTAAATCGTAAAGCTGAGGTTTATCTTAAACCCAAGGAAGTATCTTTAGCAATAGGAAAAAGTGGTTTAAACATAAAACTGGCTTGTATGTTGACCGGATATACCATTGATGTATTCCGTGAGAGTGAAAACAATGAAACGGAAGAAGATATCTATCTGGATGAATTTAATGATGAAATAGACCAATGGGTGATTGACACTATCAAGAATGCAGGTTGGAAAACAGCCCGTGAAGTTCTTGCTGCTTCTCGTGAAGTGCTTTTACAAAGAACGGATCTTGAAGAGGATACGATGGACAATGTGTTGAGAATATTGAAAGCAGAGTTTGACCAAGAATAAGTTGTATGGGAGTAAGACTGAATAAGGTATTAAGAGAATTTAATGTTGGATTGCAAACCGTAGTGGACTACCTTGAAAAGAAAGGTTTCAAGGTAGAGGCAGACCTCAATGCGAAACTTTCTGATGAGGCTTATCAGATTGTGAGGAATGAATTTGGCAAAGATAAACTGCTGAAGCATGAGGTAGAGAAGTTGATAACGCAGCGCCATGAAAATAAAGAGAAAAAAGCTGTTGCGACTACTCGAAAAGAAGAAGTGATAAAAACCGAGATACCGCAGGATGTACTCCCTCAGCTTAAAAAAGTAGGTCAGATAGATCTTGAGAAAATTTCATCTCAGGGAGCAGGCTCTTCTGTAGAGGTGAAAATTGCCAAAAATCCTGAGGTGCAGGCAGAAACTATTGAGAAGGCGGTTGGAGCTAAAAAGGAAGTTTCAACAACGCAGATAAAGGAAGAAAAAGTACAATTAGAGGAGAAAAATGTTAAAAAAACAGAGAAGAAGCAAGAAGTTCAACCTGTTGTAGCCGCAAAGACTCCAAGAGAGGAAGAAATGCCACAGGTGGAGCAACACGCTTCAAAGGGACAAGAAGAAATATTCCGGCCTCATACCCAACCGACTATCAGTGGACCGAAGGTCTTGGGTAGTATAGATTTGTCTGCTATCAACGAGTCAACTCATCCTCAGAAAAAGACTAAGGAAGAGAAACGCAAAGAGCGTGAAGAAAAATATATGCAGAAAGATGCACGCAAAAAGCGAAATCGTATTCAAGGTAACAAGGTGGACATATCCAGTGAAGTGCGTAAGGATAACGAACTTGAAAAAGATACGCGTGCAAATATAAGTAGTCAAAATACTCAGCAACGTTCCAAAAAACAAAATAAGAAGCAAAAAGCTCAACCTGTTAAACAGTTGGTGAGTGAAGAAGATGTTGCAAGGGAAGTTAAAAAGACATTAGCCCGTTTGACCAATAAGCAAAAGGCCTTTGGCAGTGGCGTCAAGCATCGTCGCGAGAAGCGTGACTTGGTTCGTGCCAATATGGAAGAGCGGAGAAATGAAGAGGAAAGCCAAAGTAAAATATTGAAGTTAACAGAATTTGTTACTGCTAACGAATTGGCAACTATGATGGATATTCCTGTAACTCAGATTATCGCAACATGTATGAGTATTGGAATGATGGTCAGCATCAACCAACGCTTGGATGCCGAGACAATTAATCTCGTAGCTGAGGAATTTGGATTTAAGACTGAATATGTCAGTGCTTCTGTTTCTGAGGCTGTTCAGGAAGAAGCTGACAGTGAGGATGAGTTGCAGATAAGAGATGCTATTGTGACAGTAATGGGCCATGTTGACCATGGTAAGACATCATTATTGGATTATATACGCAAAACCTCAGTGATTGCAGGTGAGGCAGGTGGTATTACCCAGCATATAGGTGCATATAATGTGACTTTGGAGAATGGTAGGCACATTACTTTCCTAGATACTCCTGGTCACGAAGCTTTTACTGCGATGCGTGCTCGTGGAGCTCAAGTAACAGATATTGCTATAATTATTATTGCCGCAGATGATGGTGTTATGCCTCAGACAAAAGAAGCTATAACTCATGCTCAGGCTGCTGGAGTACCAATAGTTTTTGCTATTAATAAAATAGATAAACCTGGTGCTAATCCCGAGAAAATAAAGGAGGAATTAGCGGCCATGAATATGCTTGTGGAAGATTGGGGCGGAAAGTATCAGTGTCAGGAGATTTCAGCAAAGCAGGGAATTGGCGTCAATGATCTGCTTGACAAGGTCCTGCTTGAGGCTGATATGTTGGAGTTGAAAGCCAATCCCAATCGTCGGGCTACAGGTACTATCATTGAATCTTCTTTGGATAAAGGCCGTGGTTATGTAGCTACAGTTATTGTAAGTAATGGTACATTACGTGTAGGTGATAATGTTATTGCGGGAACATGTTTTGGCCGTGTGAAAGATCTTTCTGATGAACGAGGGAAGCGGACAAATAATGTAGGACCTGCTCATTCAACGATTATACTAGGCTTGAACGGAGCGCCTCAGGCGGGTGACACTTTCCATGTAATGGAAACCGAGCAGGAAGCGCGTGAAATTGCGAATAAACGGCTTCAGTTGCAACGTGAACAGGGCTTGCGTACTCACAAATTGCCTACTCTTGATGAATTGGGACGTCGCATAGCTATGGGTGACTTCCAGGAACTCAATTTGATTGTCAAGGGTGATGTGGATGGATCGGTAGAAGCCTTAAGTGATTCTTTTATCAAGTTATCTACGGAAAAGATTGCAGTTAATGTGATTCACAAGGCTGTGGGACAAATTACGGAAACAGATGTTTCTCTGGCAGCGGCTTCGCAGGCCATAATCATTGGATTCCAGGTTCGTCCGAGTGCTGATGCTCGTCGTGAGGCAGAAAAACAAGAGGTGGATATTCGTCTTTACTCTGTGATTTATGATGCGATTCATGATGTTCAGGACGCAATGGAAGGTATGTTAAAACCTGTTCTTAAGGAGGAGGTTACGGCAACATTGGAAGTGCGGCAAGTATACCATATCAGTAAAGTCGGCACTGTAGCTGGTGCTTTTGTTACTGATGGTAAGGTTCACCGTAATGACAAAGCGCGTCTGATTCGTGATGGTATCGTAAAGTTTACGGGCGAAATCAATGCATTGAAACGCTTTAAGGATGATGTCAAAGAAGTTGGTCTTAACTTTGAATGTGGTATCAGCCTTGCAAATTATAATGACATAGTTGAAGGTGACATTATTGAAACATTCCAAGAAATAGAGGTAAAGCAGACACTGTAAATAGTTAAAAGGTCATGGCACAGATAGATATAGTCATTATTCTGATCATGGTATGGGGGGCATATCGCGGTTGGAAAAATGGGCTCTTAAAGGAAATTGTTTCCATGCTGGGCTTTTTGTTAGGTTTATTTGTGGCATATCATCTGTATGCGCAGTTCGGTGATTACCTATCGCCGCATATTAGCTCAAATTCCAATGTGGGCATGATTGTGGGGCGTTTGTTAGCTTTTATTTTTCTATGGGTTGTTACTCCGATTGTGTTAGGTTTGGTGGCAAAAATGTTTACTAAGGCTTTGGATGGATTGCATATAGGTTTTCTAAACTCAATGGCGGGATTGTTAGTTGGAGTAGTGAAATATATTGTTCTACTCAGCTTTATCTTTGGTGCTATGAGTATGCTGGGAATTATCAGTCAAGAGAAACGGGATGAATCTTTATGTTACCAAAGTGTGGCTTCAATAGCAAATGGTATATTTTCTCAGGCAGATTGGAAAAAATTGAAGGCCAAGGAATCGATTCCAGAAGAAGAGGCTGATACTGTTTGGGTACCTATTCATCATGAGCAATAATAAAATGGAGAGGAACTCTTCTGAAGAGAGTATCATCAAGCAAGTGGCGGAAAGGCAATATGAATATGGCTTTTCTTCGCAGATTTCTTCTTATGACGTCATTGCCAAAGGACTAAATGAGGATGTAGTACGTCTTATCTCTAGCCGCAAGGAGGAACCTCAGTGGCTTTTGGATTTCAGATTGAATGCTTTTCGTTATTGGAAGACGTTGGAACAGCCTTCTTGGGGGCATGTCCGTTTGCCGGAAATAGATTATCAGGCAATATCTTATTATGCAGACCCCCGGGGTAAAAAGAAAGCATCTACAGAGATCGATCCTGAATTAGAGAAGACTTTTGACAAACTTGGTATACCGTTGCAGGAACGTGCCGCATTGAGTGGTGTAGCTGTTGATGCGGTGATGGATTCAGTGTCGGTGCGTACTACGTTTAGGGAAAAATTGGCTGAGTTGGGCATATTGTTTTGTTCATTTTCGGAAGCGGTCAAGTTATATCCTGATTTAGTTCGTCAATATCTGGGTTCTGTAGTTCCCTATAGGGATAATTTTTTTGCAGCGTTAAACAGTGCAGTTTTCAGTGATGGCTCTTTTGTCTATATTCCGAAGAATGTTCGTTGTCCGATGGAATTATCTACGTATTTCCGTATCAATGCTGTCAATGTCGGTCAGTTTGAGAGAACATTGATTGTATGTGATGACGGGGGATATGTTTCTTATCTTGAAGGTTGCACGGCTCCTATGCGTGATGAAAATCAGTTGCATGCTGCTATTGTGGAAATTGTTGTAAATGAGAACGCGACTGTGAAGTATTCTACGGTTCAGAACTGGTATCCCGGAGATGACAAAGGGAAGGGGGGAGTCTATAATCTTGTTACCAAGCGTGGTCATCTAAAGGGTGACAACAGCAAATTGTCTTGGACTCAGGTTGAGACGGGCTCTGCCATTACATGGAAATATCCCAGTTGTATTCTTCGGGGTAACAATTCTCAGGCAGAATTTTACTCTGTTGCTGTAACTAATCATTATCAGGAAGCCGATACTGGTACAAAAATGATTCATTTAGGTAAGAATACGCGTAGTACTATAGTCAGCAAGGGCATTTCTGCAGGTCATAGCCAAAATTCCTACCGTGGTTTAGTGAAGATAGGTAAGCATGCTGAGAATGCCCGGAATTATAGTTCATGTGACTCTCTTTTATTAGGCAGTGAATGTGGCGCGCATACATTTCCATATATAGATGCTCAAAATAATCATGCTGTGGTGGAACATGAAGCAACTACGTCAAAGATTTCCGAGGAGCAGTTATTTTATTGCAATCAGCGTGGTATTTCTCAGGAGGATGCCGTGGCTCTGATAGTCGGTGGGTATGCCCGCAATGTATTGGATAAATTGCCGATGGAATTTGCTGTTGAGGCTCGCAAGTTGCTTTCTGTTTCTTTGGAAGGTTCTGTAGGATAGGGTCAGATGGAACAAATTATCATTATCTTTATATTGGTTCTTTTCAATGCCTTTTTTTCTCTGTCTGAGGTGGCATTGATATCAGCGCGTAAGAATCGGCTGAAACTGGATGCGCAGGCTGGGAACAAGGCTGCAAAGATGGCTCTTAAACTGCGGGAGGATCCCGACTTGTTCCTGTCTACAGCACAGATTGGTATTACGATTGTGTCTATTCTGACAGGTATTTATTCTAGTGCTGAGTTGTCGGCTGATTTTGCTGAAATTATTGCCGGATACGGTGTGTCTTATCAGAATGCCTTGATAATTGCGCAGGCTATTATTCTTTTTGTGGCGACCTATCTGCAATGCGAACTGGGTGAACTGTTTCCTAAGCGTGTCGGTATTGACATGGCTGATTCTATGGCGCGTTGGTGTGCGGCCCCCATGATTTTCTTTTCGAGATTGATGAAACCTTTTGTGTGGTTTCTTTCAATAAGTACAGAGGCGTTAATTAAAATCTTCAGTCTGCAGAAGGAGGACAAGCGAGTAACTGAAGATGAAATAAAATCAGTCATTCAAGAGGGAATGGAAAGCGGTGAAGTGGACCAGGTTGAGCAGGATATTATGGAACGTACTCTTGCTTTGGGCAATCAGCGTATCGGTTCACTGATGACCTATCGTACTGATATTGTGACGCTGGATGTTAATATGCACCCTCTGGCTATTGAGGATATCATACAGAATACTCCTTTCGTGACTTATCCCGTGGTTGACGGTGATATTGAAAATGTCTTGGGACTGGTTACTCTCAAGGATTTGGTAATGCGCCTGAATAAACCAGATTTTTCTTTGCGTGACAATTTACTGCAACCTTTGTATCTCCCTGAAAGCATCACGGTGTATAAGGCTTTGGAACATCTGAAGCAGAGCCATTATCATGTGGCATTGATTTGTGATGAGTTTGGCGCCGTGGTAGGTATGATTACGTTTCGGGATATCTTTGAAGGCCTTGTCGGGAATATTACTGATCAGTCTGAGGAACCTGAGATAATTGAGCGCAAGGATAAGGTCAGTTGGGTTGTAAGCGGGCAATGTGCGTTTTTTGATTTCTTGGATTATTTTGACGAATCGGTCAATTTTGATGCTGATTTCAATACGGTTGCAGGATTGATCCTGACGCTTCTTGATCATATTCCTCAGGTGGGAGAGGAGTGTGACTGGCATTCTTTCCATTTCCGGGTAGTTCAGATGGATGGTAACCGTATAGACAAAGTGTTGGTTTTCAGAATACCGGAAACTGAAAATTAACTTTCTTGCAATCGTGAGAATGATGATTCTTGTGATTGCCGATTGTCATTAAACTTTTACTAAAATGCTTTTTGCTGGCGACTGCCATTTGGCAATCGTTATTGCAGAAACGTACATGTTTATGTGTATATACCAGATAATTTTTGATGTTGCAACATTTACTTGTACGCAGGGAAAAGGTGTGTACATAAGGTGAGCATTCATGTTTCCCCATGAGATGTTCTATATTCACCGATGCTGAACGTACGTTCACCGACGGGAAACATATATTCACCATCGGTAAACATACGTTCCGCGTCGGTAAACATAAACTTTATCTGTATAAAAGCGCTTTTCTGCTGTCGTGTAGCAGGTTCTTTCTCCCTGCTGGTGTGAAAAACATTCAGGGAGCCATTGTTTTTTTCCTGCGTGATTTATGTTGGGCTGTATGTATATTGTGGATAGCAGAGAACAGATTCTCAGGACATACAGGTTGCTCTGTATGTGTCGGCGGGATAGAAAGTAATGGTGGCCTGTTCCGCCTTGGCAGCTTGGCCGGTGTACTTAAACTTGCTTTAGAACATTGGAGATAGAATTCTGACGAAGGACTCAATGATGCGTCTTCGTTTTCCTCTTCTTTTCCATTCCTGAAATTCTATCTTCTGGCAGTCTTGCAATGCCTTGTCAAATTGTTTCCGGTATGAGAGTGCAAAATCATCGTTATATATGAATGCGCTGTCTTCGAAGGTGTCCAGCATACTGCGGAAGTCCATGTTGGCCGATCCTATGGAGCAGAAGTGGTCATCGGCTACCAATACTTTTGAATGGAGCATTCCTTTGGTATACAGGTATATTTCCACTCCGGCTTTCAGTATGTCGCCAAAGTATGACCTGTTGCACCATGTCATCCAGAATCCGCCAGGTTTCTCCGGCAGCATAATCTGAACCTTTACGCCACTTAGTGCTGCTGTCTGCAAAGCCTCTATCAGGGATGGTGTCGGCATGAAGTATGGGGTTTGGATAAGGATGGATTTTCGGGCTGTATGGATTATTTTGTTGTAGCTCATCATGATGGTGGGCCACTGTGAGAATGGTGCAGAGGACACGATTTGCATAAGGATTTTGGGTCCGTTGCTTTGGGGAACGGGGGCATAGTATGACGGTTCGGAGATTATCTCTTTGGTGGCAAAGAGCCAGTCAAGCAGGAACAGCAGCTGTATGCCGTAGGTGCCGGTTCCTTTTATGCGAATCTCGGTGTCATACCATGTCTTGCCCTTGGTGGGCCTGACGTAGCGCTTGGCGATGTTCATTCCTCCGATATAGCCGATGTATCCGTCTATGACAACCAGTTTCCGGTGGTTGCGGTAATTGATTCTGTGGGCCAGGCGGTGGAAGTGTACCGGAAGGAAATTGACGGTTTGAATGCCTGCTTTCCTCATGTCAAGGAAGAAGTGCGTGCTCACTCCCCAGCAGCCTACGTCATCGTAAATGAGCCTGACTTCAACACCTCTCTTGGATGCTTCTACGAGGGCATCCCTGACCAGATTTCCGATACTGTCGTTCTCAAAGATAAAGAATTCCATATGCACATGATGCTGTGCCTGTCGGATGTCCTGAAGCAGGTTCAGGATAAAGTCTTCGCCGTTGGTGTAGGTGTCAATTTCATTTTGGGTGAAATGCAGGGCATTGTTTTGTTGCTCAAGCCATCTGACGAGTTGCCGGTCAGCCTCTGGTATTTCATAGGGCTCCTCTATGGAGACATGTTTTGACAACAGTTTGTGGGTCAGCTGGTCTAGTTGCTTCCGGCTAAGTACGCGCTCGCGTCTGATATCTTGTCCGAAAAAATAATAGAAGAGCAAGCCTATGACGGGTATGGTCATAATGACAAGAATCCAGGCAATGGTCTCGGCAGGCTGGTGGTTGTCCAGCATGACCTCTATTACGGCGCTGGCAGCAATGACGACGTAAAGGCTGACAATGGCAACAATAATCCAGAAGAACATGGCTATATAATCCTTTCCAAGCGCAAATGTATGAATTTTTGATTGTAAAGTGGCAATGAATGACCAATTTTCAAATTAAAAATTGTACTTTTGTTTATAGAAATCCCAAATAATGCCGTCATGCCGATGACCTTAGGAAATAGTGATACGCTGTATATAAGAATAGGTGGAGACCGGTTGATTTTTGCCCGCTATGACAGAGTCAAGGATAATACGTTAAATTACCGTTGTTTCAACGTAAACAAAAACATGTCCCTCAATGCCAATATGCTTAAGGCGCTGAACTCACGCTCTTCGTTGGGAGAAGGTGCCGGGCGCGTCTATGTATGTGTGGATACACCTGTTACACTTGTGCCGCTCAATGAATTTGATGACGATGAAATGAATGATATTTATTCATACAATTTCTCCAGCGGCAATCGCCCCATGCGTGTTTTCTATGACATGCTGCCATTGCAGAATGCCGTTATGCTCGGTGCTGTTGACAAAGACTTGGAGCATACATTGTTGGAGGCCTATCCCGGTGCAACGTTCCATTCCTGCCTGATGCCGTTGGTACTGCATTACGCTTCATTGTGTGAGGGAAACTCTGGTTCGGGCAAGATGTTCGTTTCCACAGAAGGAGGCAATCTTACGGTGGCTTCCTTTCGCGGCAATAAATTATCCCTGCTTAATACCTTTGCCGGTGTCAAGCAGGTTGAAGATGCTCTGTATTATATCTTTTCCGTGGCCCGTCAATGGAACATTGTTCCATCTGCCGATGAAGTCTATGTGGTCGGTGGAGACCCGTTTGAACAGACCCTGTCGGCACAGTTGGGTAAATATATTCCCAATACATATCCTTTTAACCCCAGCGATGTTCAGGGACGTCGGGTGCAGGCTCTCCTGAAGGATATCCCCTATGATATGATTGTGTTGATACTGAAAGCCTTTTAGCGTATATGCGAGTCATTACCGGTAAATATAAAGGCCGTCATTTTGATGTGCCGCGTAGTTTCAAGGCGCGGCCAACGACCGATTTTGCTAAAGAAAACATCTTCAATGTCCTGAGGAGCTATACGGATTTTGAAAATCAGACAGTTTTAGACATCTTTGCCGGTACAGGCAGTATATCTCTTGAGTTTCTGTCCCGCGGTTGCTCCCGTGTTGTTTCAATAGAAATAGACCGTCAGCACTGTGCCTTCCTGCGCACATTGTTTCAGAAACTTGGCGACCCAGCCTCCTGCCTGTTGCATGCCGATGCATTACGCTATCTGTCTAAACCAACCGAGACGTTTGATATAGTCTTTGCAGATCCGCCATATACCATGCGCGAGTTGCCTTCTCTGCCTGAACTCGTCCTTCAGGGCAATGTGCTGAAACCCGAGGGTTTGTTTATTCTTGAGCATGGAAGCAGCAATGACTTTTCCAAGCATCCGTTTTTTATGGAACACCGCGTATACGGTAGTGTGAATTTTACCATCTTCCGTAAACATGCTCAGTGATGCATTTATCCGATGCTTTCGCCAGCAGTTCCCTTATGACCTGACGCCTAAGCAGGAAGAAGTCGTTGCCAGTATATATCAGTTTCTGTATTCAGATGATAATCTGAGCCTTTATATCTTGCGCGGCTATGCCGGAACAGGCAAGACACAAATCGTGTCGGCTCTTGTGCGTGTCTTGAAATCCCTTGACCGCGCTGTCGTGCTGCTTGCTCCGACAGGCCGTGCAGCGAAGGTCTTTTCTCTCAGTTCGGGAGCGCCTGCCTATACGGTCCACAAGCAGATATACCGACGGCGTACCCTGGCCAGTGAGGAAAGCCGTTTTGACCTTGCACCCAACACTTGCCGTGATACACTGTTTATTGTTGATGAATCGTCTATGCTGTCTGCCCATGATAGTATGGATTCTATTTTTGGTTCAGGAAATGTACTCCACGATTTGCTCCACTACGTATACAGGGCCAAGGGGTGTCGCATTATGTTTGTAGGCGACAATGCCCAGTTGCCCCCAGTCGGTGATGCAGCCAGTCCTGCCTTGCAGCCAGCATATTTTACAGAATTGGGCTTTCATGTCAGTGGCTTTCAACTTACAGAAGTGTTGCGCCAGGTTGCCGGCAGCGGGGTTCTGGCAAATGCCACAATGTTGCGCCAGCTCATCAGTGAAGCCGATGTATCTGTACCGCCTAAAATAAGTTTGCAGGGCTATGATGATATCAGCTGTCCACTGGGAGATGAAATTGTGGAAATGTTGCAGCGGAGCTATGAACTTGTAGGGCAGGAGCAGACAATTGTCCTGACGCGATCCAACAAGCAGGCTAATGCATACAATCTTGGTATCCGCTCCCAGTTGCTTGGGCGTGAAGGAAACTTGCAGCGTGGCGATATGGTAATGGTGGTAAGAAATAACTATTATTGGCCCGAGCAGTTGGCGGTGACACTCAAGAACCAGAAATCTCCAATAACTGTTCCGATGGACTTTATTGCCAATGGTGATATTGCAGAGGTTACTCACTATGAACAGGATTATGAAATCTATGGACTGCATTTTGCCGACGTAACCCTGAGCTTTCCTGATTATGACGGTTTTGAAATGCCCCATGTCAGGGTACTTCTCGACACATTGACCAGTGACGGACCGGCATTGTCGGCTGAAAAAAGCCATCAACTCTTTCAAGGAGTATCCGAAGACTATGCAGATGAGCGCAATAAGCAGGAACGTATGAAACAGATACGCCAAGATCCTAATTATAATGCCTTGCAGATAAAATATGCTTATGCCGTAACATGCCACAAAGCCCAGGGCGGCCAGTGGCGTCATGTCTATCTTGATCAAGGCTGGTTACCTCCCGATGGCGTCGACGTTACTTATTATAGGTGGCTTTATACAGCCTTTACCCGGCCAACGGGCCGGTTATATCTTCTGTCATGGCCAGAAGAGCAGATGCAAGAGTGTATCTGTTTTCATGATGAGGACGGAATATGATGGCAGTCCACTTCTCTGATGGTTACATCTATCGTTTTGGACTTTGTGAAGTGATAGTATTTATTTAAAATGATAACGGGATGAACATTTTTATGTTCATCCCGTTATTGCATAATTGTACTCAAGTTGCAGAATTATGCTTCTGTCTTGGCAATAAATTTCTTTTCTTTGATACGTGCTTTCTTACCGGTAAGTTTGCGTAAATAGTACAACTTAGCGCGACGCACCTTACCTGTCTTCTCTAATGTGATGCTCTCGATGTTGGGAGAACCCATTGGGAAAATACGTTCTACACCGACAGTTCCTGACATTTTGCGAACAGTGAAACGCTTGGAGTCTCCGTGTCCTGCAATTTTGATAACAACACCGCGGTATAACTGTATACGCTCTTTGTTACCTTCTATAATTTTGTAAGCTACTGTAATGGTGTCACCTGACTTGAAAGCAGGATATTCCTTTTTCTCTGTCTGGAATGCTTCTTCAGCAATCTTGATTAAATCAGTCATTTTAATTGAATCAATTAAATTAATATTACGCGCAACATAACAGGGAACTCTACATCCTGCCAGCGATTACGCAAAAGCGGTGCAAAGGTACTATTTTTTTTCTTATAACTTCCAAATTTTCTAGCCTTTTTTAAAGATAATCAGAGTATTTTTTTATATTTTTCTGTGTTTATAGATTAAATCATAAATAGGTTATTTTGCTTCTTTTTTATTTCCAGTGTTACTGCATAGTAGCGTTTTTATACTTTTGGCATAAATTATTGTCTGAAAGAGCCCTCTCATGCTGAGATATATTATGAATGCAAGCCACAATGCATGATTACCCAACGATATGTCTGTTGTGTACCAGCATATGAAAAAAGATATTGTTGCAATAGATGCTGATAATAACATTCCAAATGTCATGGTCATTCCAATAAAAATACCATCCCATAGGAATGCAGCAAAACCTGCAGAAGGAATAAGAATGACCCACCAGTAATAGAGGGGCGCTATGCCGAGTACTTCTTTACTGTCAGTGAGAAGGGAGAGGAATGGTATTCCTCCAACGCAATAAACTAATGTAAAGCATAGCGTTATGGCGACACCCCAACGAAAGAGTGTCCTGACAGCGCTGGATAAGGCTGCATATTCCTTTGCTCCATAGTGGCACCCTGCGATAGCTTCGCCAGCATTGGCAAAACCATCCATGACATAGGAAAAGAAATAAAACAATTGTAGCAGTAACGTGTTGGCAGCGAGAATCAGTTCTCCCTGTCGTGCACTGGCAGTGGTGAAAAATGTTGTTACAGCGACCATACAAAGGGTGCGCAGGAATATGTCCCTGTTGATATACATGAAATGTCCGACTTCTGCCCATTCCATGACGGATGTCTTTGTGGGATAACCACAATAAGTGCCATAGTTTTTCCGGCGCAATATGAGGGCAATAAAGAGCCCGACATATTGTGCTGTTACAGTTCCGATGGCGATTCCTTCAATTTTCATGGCAAGCCCGTAAACCAAAACTAAACTGACAGGGATGTTGATAATGTTCTGAACAATGGCAATGGTCATGGGAATGCGTGTATTTTGCATGCCAATAAACCAACCATTTAAGGCTTGGGTTAACATGACGGCAGGGATGCCCCAGATGCAAATACTGTAATATGTCATGACCAGTCCTGTTGTATCGGAATCGGCACCGATAAAGTGAAATATAATTTTTCCGAGTGGCATCTGAATTGCCAGCAGAAAAGCAGAAATAGCTAAGGCAAAGAAAACAGAGCGCCAATAGTAGGCTTTTATCTTTTCCTTACAGTTTTCTCCGAGGGCTTGGGCCGTCAGGCCGCTTGTACTGGCACGTAGGAAACCGAATATCCAACAGATAATGCTGAATACTAATCCGCCAACGGCTATTGCACCTATATAGGATGCGCCCATATGACCTGCAATAGCTACGTCAACCATTCCTAGTAGCGGTACGGTTACGTTGGATATTATGGCGGGTAAGGCAATACGTAATATTTCTTTAGAGTTAGGCGTCAGATTCATTATTTACCTATAATACAAATTCCACTTCTTTAAATGCATAACACCGCACCTGTTGAATGCTGTCTTCTAATATTAGTTGTCCGTCGTGACCGATATTCATGATTCGTGCGTGAAACTCCCCGTCCTTGTCACGATAGGTATGCATGCCATCTTTGCGGAAAAGCCATTTCCTATATGTTTGTTCAATCGTAGCGGTCTGTCCTGAAAGAAGTAATTCTCTATAATCATGAAACTGGTGTAGAAAGGTATCAAGCACCATTCTCCGTTCAATGGTTTTTCCTATAATCTGTGCTATGCTGACTGGGTTTGTGGCATCACTTAAAAAGTTTTTTTGATTGACATTGATACCTATACCTATAAAAGACTGCAATATTTTGGAGGAAGTTAATATGTGTTCTATCAGAATACCGCATACCTTTTTATTTTCATAATAGATGTCGTTAGGCCATTTTATTGTAAAACCTTGCACAATTTCATTCAACGCAGTACATACTGCGAGACTGGTTATCTCAGACAGAAGGAATTGATCCTGCGGAAGCAGTTCTGACGGCTGTAAACAGAGAGTAAATAGCAGATTTTTGCCTCTTTCGCTCTCCCAGTGATTCCCGGCTTGCCCTTTGCCGGCCAATTGGTAATCAGTCCACAGAAGAAGCCTGTCGCCAGATTCACCATTGGTTATAAGCCTTCGCGCTTCCGCGTTTGTAGAGTCAGTTTCAGCAATGTGAAGTATTCTGTAGCCGTGAGAAATATTCATTTTTAGAACCGTTTATATTGAATATGTTTTGGCTTCCAATCCGAAGCGTCAAAGGCATTGGGAAAATGTTTTATTTTGTAAAATGTCCCTTCTTTAATGACCGAGACAATGTCAAAGCGTATAGCCATGTCTGTTTGCTGCATGTTGACATACGCATTGGCAGCTTCTAGCAAATAACGTTTCTTGTCATTATCTACGCTATTCTCAGGGGCATCATAGTTCATAGAACTGCGTGTTTTAACCTCTACGAATACTAATATACCCTGTTTTTCTGCAATGATGTCAATATCTTTGTGGCCGATGTGCCAATCACGTTCCTTGATATGATAACCATGCAATACCAGATAGCGTGCGGCTGCTTCTTCACCTAATCGGCCTACATCATTATGCTCTGCCATGTGAAATGAATTGGTTTATGCCTGTTGCCTGCGCTCCTTGAAAAAACTTTTTAATAATTCAGAAGCCTCTTCTTCCATGATACCTGAAGTAACTTCTGTTTTAGGGTGTAGTACTTGGGGAGCAAATGTCGTATACCCATGCTTAGGATCTGGAGCGCCATAGACTAGCCTGCTGATATGCGCCCAACCGATAGCACTGGCACACATTGGACATGGTTCTAGGGTAACGTATAGGGTGCAGTCTTCCAGATATTTTCCCCCTATTCCGTTTGCGGCTGCTGTAATAGCCTGCATTTCTGCATGCGCGGTTACGTCAATAAGTTTTTCTGTCAAGTTATGGGTTCTTGCCAATATGCGGTCTTTACACACAATCACGGCCCCAACAGGAATCTCGCCCTCTTGGTAAGCTTCTTTTGCTTCATCCAGAGCTTTCTTCATGTAAAAAATATCGTCTGGCATTTTATTTCTTTTATCTGTATGCAAAGATAGTGATTAAAACTAAGATGGCCCACTATGAAATAAGCAATAAAAAGAAGAGAGGCATTAACCTGTTGGTCGATGCCTCTCTTGGTTTTGAAATAAATTTTTCAGTTTTAAGCTTCGGTTGCAGTCTCTTCTGCCACAGGCTCTTCTGCTGGTGTTTCAGGAGCTTCTATGGGGGCTTCCTGAGCAGCGGCTGCAGCAGCAGCCTCTTCAGCAGCCTGCTTCAAGGCTTCAGCTTGTGCAGCTTCGATAGCAGCCTTTTTCTCAGCTACTTTCTTAGCTATTTCTTCGTTAACTTTCTTTTCGGCCTCAAGACGGGTCTTGTTTGCTGCTTTCTTGGCTTCTGATAAGGCAGCAACAACTTTAGCTGTTTTCTCTGTCTTTTCTTTCTTCCATGCGTCAAACTTTGCCTGTGCGGCTGCTTCGTCAAAAGCACCCTTCTTGATGCCTCCGCGAAGGTGCTTCATTAAATACACACCTTCTTTTGAGAGAATACTGCGTACTGTGTCAGTAGGCTGTGCGCCGCATTCTACCCAATAAAGAGCACGATCAAACTTCAAATCTACTTTTGCGGGGTTACAATTAGGATCGTAAGTCCCGATTTTCTCTGTAAACCTACCATCACGTGGAGCGTTTACATCTGCAATAACGATGCTGTAAAAGGCATACCGTTTACGACCGTTACGTTGCAATCTGATTTTTGTTGCCATAATTTTAAATATTAAATAATGTAATAGGTTTGAAATGCCGTCATCTCGTAACGGCGGTGCAAAAGTACTGCTTTTTTATAAACTGACAATACTCAACTATAAAAGTTTTTCAACAATATCGGAGTAAATTAGATTATTGTTATGTTGGTTTATGATTTTTTCATGCAGGCTTTGACAAAATATAGAATCAAAGCGAAATAGGTAATGAGAGCTATTGTCGTGCTCCAGGGGCTGGTTATCCAAACCTCGTCAGTGGGATTGAAACCGACGAATCGAAGAATGGCACTGACAACTCCCATTAATGCACCTCCTGCAATGAAGCCCGATGCAAGCAGTGTACCCAGTTCGCCGCGTTGGTTATTGATGGTGTTATCATGGGAACGGGTGGTGACATACCAGTTTATCAGTCCGCCGACAAGGAGTGGCAGATTGAGGTCTAATGGAATAAACATACCTAGTGCAAATGCCAGAGCGGAGATTCCACACAAGTCAAGCAGTATGGCTATTGCGGCACCGATGCCATATAATGTCCAAGGGGCACCTTGACCGCTCATCAAAGGTTCAATAACGGCTGCCATGGCATTAGCTTGAGGTGCGGCAAGTTGACCGGAGGTAAATCCGTATGTGCTATTGAGCAGCATGATGACTCCGCCGACAGTAGCGGCACTGACTAATACTCCGAGGAATTTATATGTTTCTTGTTTGCGTGGTGTGGCTCCCAGCCAATAGCCTATTTTCAGGTCAGTGACAAAACTGCCTACAGTTGACAGGGCTGTGCATACTACGCCTCCCATTAACAGAGCGGCTACCATACCGGCTGAGCCTTTCAGGCCGACAGCGACCATAATGACTGATGCTAATATCAAGGTCATCAGAGTCATACCTGATACGGGGTTGCTGCCTACTATGGCAATGGCGTTGGCAGATACGGTCGTAAACAGGAAAGCGATAAAGGCAACCAGTAATATGGCTACAGTGGCGAATAGGAGATTTCCGTTCATGACACCAAAATAGAAGAAAGCAAAAATGACCAGTAGTGTAATCAGTGCTCCTGCAGCAATAATTTTCATGGAGAGGTCGCGTTCTGTGCGTACTGCTTCTGACAGGTTTTCTTCGTTTCGGAAGGCTTTCCCTGTCAGTTTTGCTGCTCCTGCAATAATCTTGCGGCTTTTCCAGATGCCCAGCAATCCTGCCATGGCAATACCACCGATACCGATGCTCTTGGCATATTTGAAAATTGTCTCAGGAGAGGCATTGGCGGCAGTTATGCCCTCGGCAACTTGTATCTCGGGAAACAAGAGTGCAATGCCTGGTACGATAATCCACCAAACCAGTGCGCTGCCTGCGCAGATGATTGTAGCGTATTTCAGGCCAACGATGTACCCCATGCCTAATACGGCGGCACCTGTATTGACCTTGAATACCAGTTTTAGTTTTTCAGCAATTGTTTCACCCCATGCATATGCGCTGGTAGTAAAGGTATCGGTCCATGTTCCAAATGCTGCAATGATGAAATCATATAGTCCTCCCACAATACCGGCAAACAGCAGGGGCTTGGCTCCATTACTGTCGCCTTCGCCGGAAATCAGTACCTGTGTGCTGGCTGTTGCCTCTGGGAAGGGATATTTGCCATGCATATCCTTGACAAAGAATTTGCGGAAGGGTATGAGAAACAATATGCCCAATATACCGCCGAGCAATGATGCCAGAAATACTTTCATAAAGTCTACTGTAATGTCAGGATATTTGGCTTGCAGGATATATAGCGCCGGCAGGGTAAAGATGGCTCCTGCGACCACCATGCCTGAACAGGCTCCAATACTCTGGATGATGACGTTTTCACCCAAGGCATTTTTACGATGGGTTGCTCCCGCCAATCCCACGGCAATGATAGTTATTGGAATAGCGGCCTCGAATACCTGACCCACTTTGAGTCCCAGATAGGCGCATGCGGCAGAGAATATCACAGCCAGAACTAAGCCCAATACCAGCGACCATGTGGTTACCTCCTTGTATTTAACCTGAGGGCTCATTACGGGTTGGTACTCTTCGCCCTCTTGTAGTTCCCGAAATGCATTGTCGGGCAGAGCTACTTTCTTCTTGTCGTCCATAGTCTTGTAAGATTGTTAATTGTGATGCAAATATACGAATAATCCTTGAATCACTATCTCCTCCCGATATGGCCAATGCTGGAAATCCCTATTGGGAACAGCCGAAAACGGGCGGCGGGAAACAATTATTCTCATCCGAGTTTTTTCTCCATGCGGTAGCAGATGAATGTCTCTCCTATAATTTTTTTTGAGTGGTCGGCAGTATATCCCAGTGCTTCATAAAACCCTGTCTTATTGTCTCGGCTTTCCAGGACAGCTGTATGGAATCCCAATTCCAGTGCCCATTTCTCTGCTTCTTGGACTACAAGTGTTCCAAGACCCTGATGACGGTATTCTGGCAGGACGACGATGCGTCCTAACATGATTCTGTCAGAGTCAAGGGCATATAGGCGGCATGTGGCTACAGGCAGATAGTCGTCTACAGCAACGATATATTTGGTCTCAGGGGTGTCGTGACTGTCAAATTCTGTGGAGAGAGGAATATGATGCTTGCGGGCCATGGCCTGTATGCGGACATAATAGGCTCCAGCCTGTTCTGCTAATTGGGTCGCTCTGATGATTTCCATACTGATGAGAGAAACTGGTTTATGCGGGATGAATGAATCAGTACAATTAGATAATGGATATGCCCTAAAAGTCAAGAAAGACTCTCAGGGCATATACCGGATGTGTCTGTTGCCTGTTATTTTGAACATTGCGGGCAGAAAGGCTTCAGTTGTTTGAAGAAGTCGTTGCCCTTGTCATCTACCAAAATGAAAGCGGGGAAATCTTCGACAACGATTTTCCATATGGCTTCCATTCCTAACTCCGGATATTCCACGCACTCAATGCTCTTGATGGAACTCTGTGATAATACAGCGGCAACACCACCGATGGTGCCGAGATAGAATCCGCCGTGTTTCTTGCAGGCATCTGTAACTTGTTGTGTACGGTTGCCCTTGGCTATCATTACCAGACTGGCACCATGCGATTGGAATTCGTCAACATAGGGATCCATGCGGTTGGCTGTAGTGGGACCCATGGAACCACAGGGATAGCCTTCTGGTGTCTTGGCCGGACCAGCATAGAGGATAGGGTGGTCTTTGAAATAGGCTGGCATTTCCTCGCCGGCATCAAGGCGTGCCTTGAGTTTGGCGTGGGCAATGTCGCGGGCAACGATGATGGTGCCTTTCAGGTTGACGCGTGTGCTGACAGGATACTTTGTCAATTCTGCACGCACGGCATCAATACCTTTGTCCAAATCTATTTCTATGCCTTTGGGACCTTCTCCCGGATTACGCAGTTCAGCAGGTATCAGTTCAGAGGGGTTGTCATCCATCTTCTCAATCCAGATACCGTCTTCATTGATTTTAGCCTTGATGTTGCGGTCAGCGGAACAGCTTACACCCATTCCGATAGGACAACTGGCTCCGTGACGGGGCAGGCGGATGACACGTATGTCGTGGGCAAGGTACTTGCCTCCGAACTGTGCACCGAGACCTATTTTCTGAGCTTCCTTGAGCAGTTTGTTTTCCAGGTCAATGTCACGGAAAGCCCGGCCTGTCTCGTCGCCTGTGGTCGGCAGATTGTCATAATACTTGATGGAAGCCAGTTTCACGGTCAGCAGGTTTTTCTCAGCACTTGTGCCACCGATGACGAAAGCGATGTGGTAGGGTGGGCATGCCGCTGTACCCAGATGTTTCATCTCCTCAACAAGGAATGGCAGCAGGGTACCTTCGTTCTGAATGGTAGCTTTGGTCATAGGGTAGAAATATGTTTTGTTGGCAGAGCCGCCTCCCTTGGCAACCATAACAAAGCGATATTCGGCACCTTCTACGGCCTCAATGTCGATCTGTGCCGGTAGGTTGCACTTGGTGTTCACCTCGTCATACATGTTGAGAGGAGCATTCTGGGAATAGCGCAGGTTGTCTTGTGTGTAGGTGTTGAATACACCGCGGCTGAGGGCTTCTTCGTCCTCAAAGCCTGTCCACACCTGCTGGCCTTTCTCTCCGTGGATGATGGCCGTTCCTGTATCCTGACAGAAAGGCAGGATGCCTTTGACTGCAGTTTCTGCATTGCGCAGGAATTGTAGAGCTACATATTTGTCATTCTCGCTTGCTTCAGGATCGCTTAGGATTTTTGCTACCTGCAGGTTATGCTCGCGACGCAGCATGAACTCTACATCGTGAAAGCACTGTTGAGCCAGCAGGGTAAGTGCCTCCTTGCTGACTTTGAGAATTTTCTTCCCTTCAAACTCACCGGTACTCACTCCTTCTTTTGTCAGAAGACGGTACTCGGTAGTGTCTTTGCCAAGTTGAAACATTGGCGCATACTTGAATTCCGGATTTGCCATATCTTTAAGTCTTTATTTATTGTGATTTTATTTAATAGCCAAAAATTTCTTCCAGTGTGATGCGTTTTATGGGGCCGATTTTTTCCAGCGATTTCATGTCAAGCTGTTTTTCGTCACCAAGTATGATGTAGCGCAGGGGCTTGTTTGCCAGATGCTCTTTTTCAAAGGCTACAATATCCTGAAGGCTGATGCCGGGTACCGATTCGTAGACAGTCTTGTTGATGTCATAGTCAATGCCCCGCTTGCGTGCCTGAAGGTAGCTGGTAAGTACACGATTTTTTGTTGTGCGTTGTGTGGAGAGATTCTTCAGCAGACTCTGTTTTGCCACATTGAATGCCGATTCCGATTGCGGCATGTTGTCAGTGATATCTCTGAATACATTGATGCAGTCCATTAACTTGTCGTTTTGCGAAATGATATGCTCCATCCAATATTCCGGGAGTTTTTTGTCGCTGGCTGAATAGTAGCGTGCGCTGGCATTATAGGCCAGGCCACGGCTTTCGCGCAGTTCCTGGAATACGATGGTGTTCATGCCGGCACCGAAATACTCGTTAAACATATTAATCATGGGCTCATCAGAAGGTTTCCAAGGTTTGTCCTCATTGTGTACCATGCGCATATAGATGTTGGCTGCATCATAGGGTGCAAGAAGTATCTCTGTCGTTGGTGTAGTGCGATATTTGTAGACAATGTTTTGGGGAGCGGTCTTGAATTTCGGACCGGCGTGATGCTCCCGGGATAATAGGGCAACAATTTCCTTTTCTGCCATAGGACCATAGTATAGGATTTCGTGTCTGTAATCAGGCAATGCCTTTATCAGTGAGAGCAATTCGGCGGGTTTGGTACTTTTCAGTTCCTCGTTGGTCATGGTTGTGTTGGCAACAAACTCTGGCCCCCACAAGGCATACTGATACAGGGCGTTGAAGCACGAGCGCTGTTCTTTCTTGATATCCTTGCGTCGTTTCAGTATGGTTTCTACATATTGTTTGTAGACAGATTCATCTGCCTTGGCATGGCGAAGCATGTCTTCTACAAGCCTGACAGCTTCCGGCATATTTTCAGATAGTCCATAGATGGAAATAAACAGATTTTCATCTGATACACTGACCTGATAGTCGCATGCCAGATTGTAAAATTTCTTTTTCAGTTCGTCTGCTGTATATTTCTCTGTACCCAGTAGGGCGAGGTAGTCTGTTGCCATGTCATAGCGTTTGTCTGCATTCTGTCCGAAGTCATATCGGTATGTCAGGTGGAACAACCCGTTTTCGGTATTCTGCTTGTAAATAATAGGAAGTTTGCCTGCTGTTTCTGTAAATGTCAGGTCCTTTTTGTAATCAAGGAAAACGGGTTGGATGGGGTCAGTCTTTGCTTCTGCCACATTGCTGAAGAACTGGCTTTTGTAATCTCTGTTGGCCGGTATGGGGGTAATGGCTGGTTTGTCGATTTTTTCTACCGACTTGTCCTCGCCCTGTCGCTTGTACACGATGGCATAACCATTGTCCAGATGATCTTTGGACCATCTGACGATGTCATCTTTAGTAATGCGGCTCAGCCGGTCTATCTTGCCGACAACATCTTTCCAGTCAACGTCATTGATAAAGGCGTCGACCATCATGGATACGCGGCTGCGGTTGTTCTCCATTTGCTGGTAAAGCTGGCGTTTCATGTTGTTGATGATGGATGTCAGCATATCCTCGTCAAAGTCGCCGTTCTTCAGTTTCCTTACTTCGGCAAGCAGCAGGTCGCGTGCTTCCTCCAGGGTCTGTCCCTGTTTCGGAACAGCCTCGGCATAGAGAACGCTGTAGTCCTTCAAAGGCATGAAGTCTACAGAAGCCTGCTGTACCTTCATCTTGCGGTTCAGGTTCAGGTCTATCAGTCCGGCGCGGTAGTTGCTCAGGAGTTTGGATACGATTTCCAGTGTGTCGCACTGACGGCTGCTGCCGGCATTGAAACGCCATCCCAGGGCCAGGACCTCCTGCTCCTGTCCGATGACAGTTGTGTCTTGAGGGCTGGTATAGTGGGGCTGTGCAGGAAACTTCCTTCCGGAAGGGTCTGCTCCGGGCTGCCAGTTGCCAAAGTAATGTTCAATGACAGGTAATACCTTTTCTGGTTCAAAGTCACCGGCCATACAGATGGCAATATTGTTGGGAACGTAATACCGATGGTAATAATTCATGATGTTGACGATAGATGGGTTTTTCAGGTGTTGCTGAGTACCCAGTGTCGTCTGTGTGCCGTAGCTGTGGCTGGGGAAGAGTTTGGCGAACAGTGCATCGGATGTCTTTTCTCCGTCGTTGGAGAGTGATATGTTCTTTTCCTCATAGACGGCTTCCAATTCTGTATGGAAACCGCGGATGACCAGATTCTGAAAACGGTCTGACTGTATCTTTGCCCATGCCTCAACTTCGTTGGAAGGGATATCTTCGGTATAGCATGTGATGTCAAGCCATGTGTAGGCATTTGTGCCTTCGCCTCCGATGGCGGCCATGAGTTTGTCGTATTCATTGGGAATGTTATAGCGTGCCGCAATTTGTGATATGGAGTCAATTTCATGATATTTTGTCTTGCGGGCAATGGGGTCTGTCAGTTTGCGGTATTCTTCATACAACTGTGTAATCTTGTCCAGATAGGGTTTTTCCGCATTGTAGTCAGTTGTTCCAAACGACTTGCTTCCCTTGAACATCAGGTGCTCCAGGTAATGGGCCAGACCTGTTGTCTCGGCAGGGTCATTCTTATGCCCGGTGTTGACGGCGATATGGGCTGTGATACGTGGTTTCTCCTTGTTGACGGAGGTGTATACCTTCAGTCCATTGTCCAAGGTATAAATGCGTGTCTTCATAGGGTCGTTGGCGATGCTGGTGTAGCTGTACTCTTTGGCGTGGAGTGACAGTACCATGCCGATACCGAATATGTAAAGTAAAATGTTTTTCATTGTTCTGTCTGTTAAGAGTTATTCCTTATTTCCGTCTTCCGAATAGGTGTCATACAGGAAGTCATTGTATGGATATTTCTGCACGTGCAGTTGGCGCACGCGGTCGTATAATGTCTTTCTCAACTGGTCTATGTTGATTCTTTCTTTTGCAGAAATGAAGATGCAGTCATTGCCCAGACGTGCCATCCATGTTTCCTGCAGTTCTTCCAGCGTCCAGTTTTCTTTAGTACGCTGTGTCAGGTCATTCTCATCCTTTTTAATATATGTATAGGCATCGACCTTGTTGAATACAATGATGCCCGGTTTTCCTCCCGCACCGATATCGGCAAGGGTTTTCTCTACGACCTGCAGCTGTTCTTCAAAGTCAGGGTGGGAGATGTCTACGATATGCAGCAGGAGGTCTGCTTCGCGTACCTCGTCGAGTGTGCTCTTGAAAGAATCAACCAAATCGGTAGGGAGCTTGCGGATAAAACCTACGGTGTCGCTCAGCAGGAACGGCAGGTTTTCTATCGTGACTTTTCTGACGGTTGTGTCAAGAGTGGCAAACAGCTTGTTTTCGGCAAAGACTTCACTTTTGGCCATGAGGTTCATCAGTGTTGATTTGCCTACGTTGGTATATCCGACCAGTGCCACGCGAATCAGCCGCCCTCTGTTTTGCCGTTGTGTGGTTTTCTGTTTGTCTATTTCCACCAGGCGTTGTTTGAGCAAGGTAATGCGGTGCAGGATGATACGGCGGTCCATTTCCAGTTGTGTCTCACCCGGACCTCTCAGTCCTACGCTGCCTTTTCCGCCGCCTGAGCCTGAACCGCCTCCCTGGCGCTCCAGGTGGGTCCACAGGCGTTGCAGGCGTGGCAGCATATATCTGTATTGTGCCAGTTCTACCTGTGTCTTGGCATTGGCCGTCTGGGCGCGCATGGCGAAGATGTCCAGTATCAGTGTGGTCCGGTCCAGAATCTTCACTTTCAGTTCAGCTTCGATGTTGCGTATCTGCTTGGCAGAAAGTTCATCGTCAAAAATGACCATGCCGACTTCGCGCTCAGCATCTTCTTCTGCCTGAATGTAAGCCTTTATTTCTTCCAGTTTGCCTTTGCCGACATAGGTGGTCTGGTTGGGGCCGCCTACCTTTTGGGTGAATCTTTTCACCGTCACGGCCCCGGCTGTGTCTGCCAGAAATTCCAGCTCGTCCAGATACTCTTTGGTCTTGGTTTCGTCCTGCTCCTGGGTAATCAGTCCCACCAGTACCGCAGTCTCTGCCTTGGCTTCAGAAATTACGAATTCTTTCATTAAAGGTCAATCTTGTATACATGTCCGCTTGATGCCTGTACGATAAGGATTTTCTTACCGTAGAAAGAACCGTCCTCCAGTTCATGGGGGATTTCATTCTGTACGTTGATGGCATTCTGCATGCAGCGGTTCTTCAAATCCCAGACATAGATGACCGACGGGTTCGTAGACCGGCCTGATCCCCAGGGCAGATAGAGCAGGTTGTCGCGGATATACATTCCCTGTATAAGGGGCTGCCAGTCGGGACGCTTGTAGTAGTCTTCTATGAAATAGCGTTCAAGGACATCCGATTCCTTGAGCAGTACGATGCTGTCCTGCGGACCACGATATTCCGGCATCTTGAACTTTATGATGAAGTGACGGTTGGGATTTTCCTTGCTGTTGCCCAGTCCATACAGCATGTTGTTTTCTGTGTCGACACACCACTGCGTGGTATGTCTGGTGCTCAGGAAACTGTCGTCATACCCGATGGTCTGTATCCATTCAGATTTCATGTTCACGGGGTCTACATGCTCGACAAAGAGGACTTGTTGCATACCCTTGCAGTAGGTCACGCCGTTGCAGCGTGTTACATAGAGCAGGGGCAGTTTGTCGCCCTTGTTCAAAAATTGACGGCTGAAGCTGGCTACATTGGCATGATTGAAATCCTTGGGTGTCTTCCGGTCATTGAAAGAGCCCAGTTTGAACTGACCTTTCTTTTTTATCTTCTTCCCGTTGATTTTATAAACATTGGCCATGCCGAAGTGCTGCAGGCTCAGCATGTAATTCTTGTAGATGTCCATACCTTGGAAAGGGGCATCGTATTCCCTGGGCATTTTCTCTATGAAGGTTACTTTCACGCTGTTGGTCTTGCCCAAAGGCTTTCCTTCATACTTTACTTCTACATTTGTTTGGGCAGTGAGTAAGGCCGGTACGGCCAGCAGCATGCATAGCAGATGAATCTTTTTCATATTTATTTTTTTTATTATTTGACTTGAATGACTAAATATTTGCTGACGCTCCAGAATTTTTCGGGATTGTGGATATACAGGGTATATTGCTTCTGGACATCGGTTTCAAGGCTATATGAACCTGCGGGGTGGGATGTCAGCAGTGAGGCACTCTTGGAATAGAGTTTGATGGACTTTACTACACGGGTGTCAATTTTTGTGAAATAGTCCTTGTTGAAATCCGAGTTTTTCAGTACCTGGCTGCTTTTTACGATGCCTTGCTCCTTCAGTTCCTTCTTGGTGCCGAAGACATACCATGCTTCATGCAATTGTCTGTCCTGACGGTTTACCGTCTGTGTCTTCTGCTCGTTGGCGGCTGTCAGGGAGGCAACGTTGGTGTTCAGGTCAGAAATCTGTCTGTCCTGTTCTTCAATTTTGACATCTTTCTCTTTCAGTTTGGATTCCAGGGCTTGTATCTGCTGTTCTTTTTCTTCCATCTGGCGTTTCAGCTCGTTGATGGCTGTCTGCAGTTTGTCGGCATTGATCGTGCTGGTCTTCAACTGTTGTTGCAGGCGGACAATGCGCTCCCTGTTCAACTGCATAGTACGTTGGATGAACGAAATGTTCTCCATGATGTTTTCCTTGGCCATTTTTTCTGAACCGGGTCCGTTCAGGTTGACCCTGCCTTGTGCCAGATTGATTTCCCGGAAACCTTCCTGTATGTCGTTGAATGTTCCCATGATGTCATTCAACTCGGCATCTTTCTGGTTGATAACTTGCATCAGCGAGTCGCGCAAGGCTTCGGCGCGAGTTTCCTGACGTTTGGATTCTTCTGAACATGCGGTCAGCATACAAATGCATATCAATGGCAACAGTATTTTTTTCATGATTTTATGTATTTGTTTTTGTTGTTTTTTTATTCTTTGCCGGCAATGATGATGACGAATTCTCCTCGCGGATCGTGGGCTTCAAAATGGTTGATGACCTCTGCCAGGGTGCCGCGTATGGTTTCTTCGTGTACCTTGGAAATCTCCCTGCATACGGCTGTCGGGCGGTCATATCCGGCAACCTCGGCAAACTGTTTCAGGGTTTTCAATACCCTGTAGGGTGACTCATAGAGCACTATGGTGCGTGTCTCCTCGGCCAGGGCTGCGATACGCGATGCCCTCCCTTTTTTCTGAGGCAGGAATCCTTCAAACACAAATTTGTCGCAGGGTATCCCCGATGCTACCAGAGCCGGTATCGCTGCCGTTGCTCCCGGCAGGCATTGCACGTTGATACCCAGACGTGCGCATTCCCTGACTATCAGGAATCCTGGGTCGCTGATTCCCGGTGTCCCGGCATCACTGATGAGCGCAATGGTCTCGCCCTCCTGCAACCGACGGGCGATGCTGTCCAGCTTGCCGTGTTCGTTATATTTGTGATACGATTCCAGCCTGTTCTCAATGTCATAATGCTTGAGGAGCACACGTGATGTACGCGTGTCTTCAGCCAGAATCAAGTCGGCCTCCTTCAGTATCCTGAGAGCCCTGAGTGTCATGTCTTCCAGGTTTCCGACCGGTGTGGGTACAATATACAGCATAATTCTACAAAGGTACTAATAATTGTTGACCTGCCGGAATTTCAGTCGTATATTTCATTCTTCTTTCAGTGGGTACCCTTATTTTTTTTCTCTGTCTTGCCGATGAAAATGGGGCGGTATGGGCGGAAATTCTATGTTCACCGTTGTGAAACATACGTTCACCGACGCTGAACGTATGTTTCGCATCGGTGAATGTATGTTCAGCATCGGTAAACATAGATTGTCACGCCATACCGAAGGCTTTCTGTCGCGGGGAGGCCTGAATGATGTGTGGGATGAAAAAAACAGGTCACCTGACACTGAAGCAAAGTTAAAAATAACCATCTTCCGTAAGAAAACCTCCCGGGGGCGTGTCAATTGAAAAATAATAATTCTATCTTTGTAATTCAAAAAGAAACATGATTATGCGAAAGTGTCTCATCCTGTTGCTCGTCATCCTGGTGCTGCCTGCATCAGCCCGGTTCAAGAGAAATCAGCCCGGCATGAAGCCCGACATCGCCGAAGTCGTGCAGTTGCGTGATGTGCCCGAAGTCAGTGCCCTGGGTCTGGGTGACCTGCATCTGGGCGATTGGCTGGAGGGACTGGACATAGGCCGTCTCAATATAGGTAAGCTCTTGTCGCTGACAAAGTTCTATGGTAATCTGAAAGACGACAGGAGCCTGTCGCGGACTGTCGAAAAATTTGTCAAGACCCTGAAGACCCGTAATTCAAAGAAGATAGACAAGGCAGGCCGGAAACTCAAGAAGAAAATGACCAAGTCCTGCCACCGCTATTTCAAGCAACTGGCCAAGGAGGGCCGGAGGGCAGAGAAAAATCATGATTACAAGACAGCCAGGAGAAAATATGAAACCATCAGCGAGATGTATGATGCCTTGAGCGTTTTCCTCCCCGACCTCCGGAACAAGTATCAGGACAGGCTGGCAGGAATGAAAGGCGGGGCTCTTTAGAATCCGTTTTTCTCAGTAGTAAAAAAAACAGACCCTATTAATTAATGTAAGCAATGTTTGAAAAAGAAATCACATTTGACCGTTTTGTCCGCGGACTCCTCGTCCTCCTGGGCATGTTACTGGGCATCATCGCAGTGAGCTATCTCAGTAAGGTCCTCATACCCTTCTTCGTGGCATGGTTCCTGGCCTACCTGTTGTTTCCCCTCGTCAAGTTCTTCCAGAACAGGCTCCACCTGCACTACCGCATTCTGGCTATCATCGTCACCCTCATACTGCTTACAGGCATTATATATGGGTTGATAGCTGTCAGTATGCCCTCGGTCAATCATGAGGTCAGCCAGTTCAAGGATGCCGTGGAGCGCTTTGTCCATAACGGCGTTTCCGGCAACAAGAGTATTCCCCAGCAGGTGCAGCGCTTCGTGGAGCAGCATGCCAGGACACTCAGGCTGGACCAATACCTGAATCAGGAAAACATTATCAATGCTGTCAAGGAAGTGGCCCCCAAGGTGTGGAACATTGTCTATCAGACAGCCTCTATCGTCATCACTATTGTAGGCTCTCTCGTAGGTTTGCTGTACTTCTTCTTCATCCTGGTGGACTACGAGAAACTCTACAACGGTTTCCTTCATGCCATACCCGGCAAGCAGCGTAGCTTTGTCGCCACCCTGCTTGAAGACCTGAGCAGAGGCATGAACAGCTATTTCCGTGGACAGGCCCTGATCAGCCTGTGTGTAGGCATACTGTTCTGCATAGGATTCCTCATTATAGGCTTCCCGCTGGCTATACCTCTGGGTATCACCATCGGCCTGATGAGTCTCATACCCTACCTCCACGCACTGGGCCTGATACCCGTGCTCCTGCTGAGTCTGATGAAAGCTGCCGATACAGGGCAGAACTTCTGGCTCATCCTGATATCGGCGCTTGCTGTCTTTCTTGTCGTTCAGGCTATCCAGGATATGGTGCTCACCCCCAAGATTATGGGTAAGGCCATGTCGCTGCCTCCCTTCCTCATCCTCCTGTCGTTGTCGGTATGGGGATACCTTCTGGGTATTATCGGCATGATTATAGCCCTGCCGATGACCACGTTAATTATTTCATACTATAAGCGTTACATAGTAAAGGAAGTCCTTCCTCCACCAACAGAAGAGAAAAAAGATTGAAAAATATTTTGGTCATTACAATCAAAAGCAGTACTTTTGTACCCGCTAAAGGAAAATTGGCGATCCGCTAGCTCAGCTGGTAGAGCACAACACTTTTAATGTTGGGGTCTTGGGTTCGAGCCCCAAGCGGATCACAGAAGAGGTCATT
>CACYCZ010000070.1 GCA_902773055.1 uncultured Bacteroidales bacterium | reverse complement strand
TGCTTTGTCAATGCAATATTCTCTTCATAAGGGAGAGACGAACCGTCAATCATGACAGAAGAGAAGCCCATGTCAACACAACTCTTACAGAGCTCAAAAGTGTCACCATGGTCAAGGTGCAACACAATTTCAGGATGCTCACAACCCAACTCCTTAGCATAGGCAACAGCTCCTTCAGCTAAATAGCGAAGCAGTGTTTGGTTAGCATAATTACGTGCACCTTTAGACACCTGCAGAATAACTGGCGACTTCAGTTCTGCAGCAGCGGTTACTATTGCCTGCAGTTGCTCTAGATTATTGAAATTAAATGCTGGAATAGCGTAACCGCCATCAACAGCTTTCTTAAACATTTCCCGTGTATTAACGAGACCTAACTCCTTAAAACTTACCATAGATTATTTTTATTAATTGGTTTTCTATATATTTAATACAAAATTACAAAATATATGCTTTCTAAATTCAAAAGAGAAATGGTTTTTTAGAGAAAAGGTGTTAATTTTGTGTTAAATATAAAAAAAAATAAAATGATACTATCTATGACGGGTTACGGCAAGGCCGAAACCATCGTAAACGACAAGAAAATACATGTTGAAATTAAATCACTTAACAGTAAAAATATTGACATTTCAACACATCTATCCTCTATATTTCAAAGTAAAGATCTTGAGATAAGAACATATCTTATTCAAAATTTAATTCGCGGAAAAATTGATTTATATGTATGGGCAGAAGATTTATCTTCTTTGCAAAATACGACCTTAAATGAGGATGTCATCCATTCCTATATTGAACAAATCAAAAATATCAGTATAAAAGAACAAATTCTAGCCCCAAAAGATAATTGGTGGGATGTTCTAAGTAAGTTGCCCGGCATAACCCAGCAACCCTCTTGGGTAGAACTTACTGATGATTTATGGATGTCTGTCAAAGAAACCATATCTAAGGCCACCAAACACCTGATTGATTTTCGCCGTCAAGAAGGTATAGCTGTTCAGGCTAAATTTGTAAATAAACTTGAAAACATTGATGCATATCTCCAAGATATTGCAAAATATGAAACTTTGCGAATAGAAAAAATCAAGCAGAACATTATGGAAGGTTTAAAATCGCTCCGCAATGTAGAATATGATCAAAATCGCTTAGAACAGGAAATGATATATTACATCGAAAAACTTGATATAAGCGAAGAAAAACAACGCTTGAAAAACCATCTTGAATATTTTAGTCAAACAATGAATTTAGAAGAAAATCAAGGAAAAAAAATGGGATTCATTGCCCAGGAAATCGGGCGTGAAATCAACACAATGGGAAGCAAGAGCAATAATGCAGACATGCAAAATCTCGTAGTAAAAATGAAAGATGAATTGGAACAAATAAAAGAGCAAGTCCTTAACGTACTCTAAATATTATTTCTACAAATGAAAAACGGTAAAATAATTGTTTTTTCCGCTCCTAGCGGAAGTGGAAAAACTACTATCGTGCATTATTTGATGTCACAGATAAAAAACCTTCATTTTTCTATCAGCGCAACAAGCAGAACTGCACGAGGCAATGAAATTAATGGCAAAGATTATTTTTTTCTTACCCCTGACGAATTTCGAGCAAAAATTCAAAACAACGAATTCATTGAGTTTGAAGAGGTTTACACAAATAAATTCTATGGAACGCTTAAAACTCAGGTCGAAAATCAATTGCAACGTGGTGAAAACGTCGTATTAGATATTGATGTAAAGGGGGGTATCAACATTAAGCATCTATACAAAGAAAAGGCTCTAACTGTATTTATACAACCACCTGATATTGAAACATTACGCAACAGACTTTTAAAAAGAGGAACTGACAGCATCGAAGTTATCAATAACCGCATTGAGAAAGCAGAATATGAAATCACGTTTGCATCACAATTCGACAAAATTATCATTAACGATATATTAGAAAATGCCCAAACTGAAGCACTGAATATTGTCAGAAAATTTTTAAACGAGGCATGAGTACACAGATAACAGGAATCTTCGGTGGCTCTTTCAATCCAATTCACAATGGGCATATCGCTATTGCCAATGCGGCTTGCCGAAGTGGTATGATTGATGAATTATGGCTCATGGTTTCACCTCAAAATCCGCTGAAAAGGAATTGTGAACTGATGGATGACGAGTTTAGATTACATCTGGCTCAGATTGCGACCAGGGATTATTCCAATATCCACGTCTCAGATTTTGAATTTCACCTCCCCCGCCCTTCTTATACCTATAATACTTTAGAGAGACTTCGAGAGAACTATCCCGAAAGACAATTTGTTATTGTCATCGGAGCTGATAACTGGGTTAATTTCTCACAATGGTATAAAGCTAAGTACTTGTTAACTCATTATAATTTTATCATATACCCACGCAAGGGATATACCATCTCCCACAAGACGTTACCATCAAACGTCTACTATCTTGACATGCCACTTCATAATATCAGTTCCACTGAAATAAGAAAGCGTATAAAGGAAAATAAAAATTTATCAGGGCTTGTAAACTCAGATGTAGAAAAAGAACTCAAATCTTTTCTATCAAAGCCACAGCATAAGTAGCTATACCCTCTTCACGACCAACAAAGCCTAATTTCTCCGTAGTAGTAGCTTTGATAGAAATATTATCAGCACCAATATTTATTATTTTTGCGAGGCAATCTACCATAGAGGGAATATGAGAATTTAATTTTGGCGCTTCCGCACAGACTGTTATATCAACGTTACCAACCCGATAGCCTCTAGCTGTTATTATCCTTACCACTTCAGCTAGCAGGAGTTTACTGTCTGCACCTTTGTATTTCAAATCCGTATCAGGGAAATGGAAACCTATATCACGGCAATTGGCGGCCCCAAGCAAAGCATCACACAAGGCATGAATCAATACATCTGCATCACTATGTCCCAAAAGTCCTCTTGGAGAATCAATTTTAATTCCTCCAAGCCATAATTCCCGGCCTTCAACCAGGCGATGCACATCATATCCGAACCCTATCCTTACAGAAGCCATCAACGTCCCCGATTAAACAAATCTTTTATTCCATCCAGATCAAATCCCAAAGAAACACGCAATGTCTGATCTAGTGGATTTGAAGCTGCTGTAGCAATAACATAGCCAGCATCTAAAGAAAGAACATTCATACGGAAACCAGCACCAACTGTAAAATATTTTCGATTTCCCTTATTTTCACTTTCATGATGATAACCGGCACGTATCATAAACTTATCATTGTAGGTATATTCTGCACCAATACTCCAATTAACTTCTTCAAGTTCTTCCTTAAAACCATTAGGTGCATCGCTGAAACTCTTGAATATCCCCTTAATTGGTGACATGGAATAATAATTCTGTTCCCGATATGTCAAATACTCAGATGTATGATCTTGTCCATCTTCAGTATCTATACCTAATTTCTTTGCACATTGTTCATCTGTTGGATAAGTAGGAACAAGTAGTTTATTCGCTTCTGCAGCAAAAGAAATCTTATTATATTCATTCAACGGGATCATATAGTTGACACCCAATCTTAATGTTGTAGGAATAAAGTATGAGTAATCGTCACCATAATTTATTTTACTACCAAGATTATATACGCCCAATCCTAAAGAAAACATACATTCTCTAGGGCCCATATTAACATATGTATTATAGAACGTCGCCAAGTCAACGGCAAAAGCAGAACCAGGCTCCGAACCATCTTCGTAATGACCTGACAAGTCGGAATAGATGTATCGAAAAGTAACAGCTGCAGAAAATTTCTCACTCAGCATTCTCGAGTATGCAGCATCGACAGCAAACTCATAAGGCTTGATTGTCATTGCTGTTCCTGTTCCTGAAGATGTACCATCACCATATAAGACCTCGCCCAAAGAAAAATAGCGTAACGATGCGCTAACTGCCTGATAATCACCGATACGGTAATAACCAGCTAAATAGGCCAATTCTATATCATTAACCAATTGGCGCAACCATGGTGTATAATTCAAGGCAACCCCTGCTTTACTGATACAAAACGGATATTTTGCGGCATTCCAAGCCTGCGAGTTTGCATCTGGTTCTGTAGCAGCTCCTATATCACCCATACCGCCAGCATGGGCATCGGTAGCAATACTCTGCGATGCTACTGCAGTCTGAACAGGATTAAATTTACTCTTAATATCCTCGGCGTACAAAGAGATTGAATACATCCCAGTTGCGAATATTAGAACTAGTATTTTTTTCATTTCGTATTTATAACACATTTATTTAAACTAACAGAAATAAATTTTATTGTTTCTGAATGATTAATTTCTCCGTTTTTGTTGTTTCTTTACCTCCCGCACTTGAAACACTAACCTTATACAAGTACATACCTGATGGCAGGAATACACCATTGTTGGAAGTCAGGTCCCAATTAATACGATAATAGCCAGCATTGTCAGACATCGCATTTTGCGTATGCTTCCACCATAGTCTGCCGAAACAATCATATACAGATATTGTATATTTCGTCTCAGTACTTGGTCTGTCATAGGCAATAATAAACGCTGTTGATGTATGTGCCGGATTTGAAGTCAATGAAACTTTTAGCATAGATGGTGACAATCCTTCTATTACATTAAATTTCAAAACTTTTGTAGACGAATTATTCTTCATATCCCATGCTCGGAATAACAATGAATGTGGCCCTTCTTCCAATATTGGAATCTGGTAAGATACAGACCCTGAGATATAACTGCCAAAATCATTGACATAGTAATTGTTCAGATTATATGACATATTTTCTTTTCCGTCAATAATCAGTTCTATATCATGCCCTATGCCATTACCCGTAGCATTTATGCCATCGGAATCATTCAGGTTTGCATGAAAGTAAGGGGTTTCATGCACATTGCCTCCGTCAGTAAAATCCGGTGTATTAAGATATACAAATATAGACGGACCGGCGTTGTCATTATGAATATCTGGGCTCGTTCCTCCTACAGTAAAATCATAACAGACTCCACTAGCCTCTATTGTCTGGTCATTATTTATAGCATACAAATTCATACGGCCCTGCAAATCTGTATATTTAATATCTAATGGGATTGGTATTTCTGTGACAAAGGAACCGCCACGGACAGAATCACTTCCTTCGTATAAAGTCTTTGAATATTCTGAATACCAAAATAAGGTATCAACATCGTCAACAGGATTGTTAAGGCATGTAATTGTATCCTTACTGTCCATAAGTGTAAGTGTAACAGCACCCGTAAATGATGGTATCCTATTTCCTGAATTATCTTCGATATGGCCTTGTATTTTCACGAAATCACCAGCCGACAAATGAGGTAAGTCACTATTGTTTGCCACCGACACTCCATTGATGGAGTCAACAACAACATCATATCTGGGTACTGCGAGCGTCAAAGCTGGGTCTCCCATTAATGCATATTTCAATTTATTATACGAATAGTCTCTTGGATCCGACCCACTTGACGGAGAAACAAGCCTGACCTTTGTTTCACGTAATGCATCTCCTATTGTATAATAGCGTCCGTCAGGGGCTGTATAAAAGACATACTTCATAAACAAATTGTTCAAATGAGTATTTTGAGCGGAATATACAGCACGCGCCGCACTAACAAATCCTATTGCACCACTTGATTTATTCAACATAGCTGTTTCACCTATTGTTTCTTCCATCATATCAAAAGGAGTCAATTCGCAAGAAGCTGCAATCCACAATGGAATATTGGAACAACAGGCATCCTTAAAATCTGCAAGCGTCAGTACTTTTTCATGTGAAATTTGGTAAGGCGAACCATGTCCTGAGTAATTCATAACAAGGGCGCCTTTATTGTTTAGTATATTCTTCAGTTTTGCCTGAACTGCAGGGTAAGTATTGCCGGTAGAAGAAGACTCACGCATATATGCGTCCAAATATATACGTTTCAAAGCAATTTTAGGATAATTGCTTTCAATCGTTTTGCTCACACTTTCTGCATCATTCATATGGGAATAGCTATCACCATCGTCAGCAATAAGATAAACATCATTCTTCCATGCACCGCATATCTTATTATCCATGTAGTTAATCAGCTTATCCACAATCGTCTCTGCATCTGTTGAAGTAGTGACAGGTATACGGCCAATACCCAAATCAATTTTTTCTGTCAGTAAATTATATCCCTCACCATCATCCAGTAATCCGAAATAGTCATCAGTAACATAACTGCTTACTTCATTTACAGATGCCTCAGACTCATAACACAACAAATAGTCCTTCGGATCCAAATATTTGCATTCGGGTGTAACCATCCTATTATCCCATACACAGCCGCCAAAGAGCAACAGATAGCGAGGCATATCATCTTCTGAACTTGCCTTATCATATAACATTTTCAAATAGCGGCGATATGCTCCCACGTCTGGTGTTCCAGAAGAAAATTCATTATATAAAGCATCTGCTTTCACTACTTTAATGCGCATATTATCTTTCTTGGCATGATAATCAGCCAACCGTTGTGCCTGATGGAGCAATTTACCACTTTCGGGAATTATAATAACCATATTATATGCAGAGTCCGCATGAAGGTCTTGATTATTGACGGAACCGACTATCTCCGGAGTGGTATAGGAAGCCGTAACATCAACAGCCAGATAACGCAATGAAGGATTATCAACCAAGAACGTCAGTTCTTTCTCATTTCTGACAGCCGGCACTTGGGCTGTGGGATGCCCTGGATATCCTAACCTCCAAATATGTACGTTATCATTATCGGGAACCTGCATAATAAAATTTGACGCATTTTTCCGATAATGCCTGAATGGCATCACGGGACCAGAGAAAACTAAATTGCTGTAGTAATCCACTTTCAAATAGTCCAGCCTTGCATTATGCCCTGCTGTAGTCTTAATATTAAATATATTACTCTCTTGGAGCAATTTAGTATTAAATGTTCTTGTTGAAAGGATGGCTTTATCATGTTCCTCCAATTTTGCAATGGTATACGCACCCAAATTATTGTTATTAAGGAACAGCTGAACCGTGGTTCTGTCTTCTTGGCAAGCAGCACTGAAGGCCATTGTAACAACACTTGTCAAAGTCGTATCAACATTAGCCGTCTCTAACGTATAATTCTTACTATTACCATTTGCAAAATTGTAGTTTTCAAAGAAAGTGCGCCCGCTGCTGAACCAGCTATATTCATCATTGTCTATTACCGCATGACTTGGATACTTGGTAATTTTTACAGCTGACGTTGTTGCAGTCGGCATTTCATCCTGTATTTCCAAAGACTCCTCCCCTTCTGTCAGGAAATAATATGAATAAAGAGAATACGGATTGTTTTGCTGCTTGGAAGTATACACTCCTACTGACGTGTTGAGTGTCAGGGCTGACCACCTTCGCGTTCCCTCTGCATAGAAAATCACGTCATTCGCCCTTCTGTAAAGTGGCACTTCTTCCAAATCATCGTAATCAGAATTCACATCATTATCATAATTAATCACATCATTTTCAACACGCCCTCCATAGCCATATACCTTTATTTTAGAAATATCATGGAAACCCTGTGAAGACAAGAAGGATGGTGTCAAGGAATAAACACCTTCTTCCTTTACTCTGATTTTTACCCATTTTCCTTGAGACAATACCGAATGGGCTGCATATCTGGCTTTCTCTTCATTACTATACAAGCGCTTGGAACGGGAACTTTTGAGCTTCTTCTCAAGAATGATTTTACAACTCTCCAAACGATGTGGTTTTTTATTTAGCATTGCTATCGGAACAAAAGAGATTTCCAAAACACCTTGTTTCCGCGTCACACCCAGATAAGTTTCTACAACGACACTATCGGCAGGAGTGAAATCAAATTTACGCAAAGAATCTATCTCGGATGATGTCAATAAAACATATTCGGGATATTCCAAACGAACTGAATAATCATAATCGGCATAATTGGCACCTAAATCTATCGTATGCGTAAAACATGGCATTGTCTTGAAGTCTGAATTCCAATCTATATGACAAAAAAGTGAGGGATTTTCATCTGCCGACACACATAAAGGAAAAATGCATGTAAACGCAATTATTATAAATGTTTTCAACAAGTTAATCATTGTCTATTTTATATTAAAATCCAACAATAAACGATTATTGATTTCACAAGAAACATGTTCATTTTCTACAACGTCTGGCTTGCAGCACAACGGGAGAGAAAACAGCAAGTCACCTTGTTTCCATGTAAAAAAATAACTTAGCCGAGACACGGTATCCAATATTGTGGAGCCCAACTGAGATAGTGAAATATCGCCGTATGAGCAATCACCCAATTGCATTTTACACTTACTGGTATCCATGTCTATATCTTGCGTCATAATAAAATCTCCTATCATTGTGCTTCCGTCAAAATCCACTGCCTGGGAAGGAATATACATCCCGTCCTGCTTCATATTTTGTGCAACAAATGTTGCACCCAATGTCCATGCATCTACATATCTGTAGGCATATCTTGAGGAAAAGCCCTTTCCCAGACGACATATTCTCGCTACTAAATGTATTGACAGTTCACACTGCTGTGCAAAATCTGGAATGAAGAACGGTTTTCCTCCTTTCAATAAGGTAGAATCTACTTTACTGTAAAACGTAGGAACAGACTTTTTATTGTCTGGCTCTACGGAATTATGTAATACTATTATTTTCATCAAAATTATTTTTACAAATATAATATAAAAAAAAATATGACCTGCCATATTCTGAGACAAATCGAGTAATTTTGTATATAGAACAGATTATATAGGCAATGAACGGCTATCATCGATTCCTTATTATTCTTTTTTCGGGCATATACCTTTGTTCCGGATGTCAGCCACAAGACTATGACGAGACTGAGGATTCAGAGAAAAGCATTTCAGAAATTGACTCTTCATACATCACTGTGACGCAGGCTCTGAAAATATCAGATACAATTGCTACAGTAAAAGGCTATATCGGCGGCTGCATTGAAGGTACATCCATATCAAAAGCCCAGTTCACTCCTCCGTTCAGCAAGGAAAGCAACATTTTCATAACCGACAACAAAAATGACAAGCTATTTGACAAATGTTTCCCTATACAGCTTCCTGCTGGGAGCATTTACAGAGAGGTACTCAACCTGGTCAGGCACCCGGAGAATTACCATAAAATAATCTTAATCAGAGGAAAACTGGAACGATATTTTTCCCGAAGTGGCATCAAGAAAATATCCGCCTACAAATTACTTGATGACATTTCTCCGACTGAGGACACAATTAAGGGAAATGGCTATATCGTCGTTCCCTTTTAGATATATGGTTCAGATATACCTATTCTATTCATTCCAGCAAAAAACTTTTAGAAAAAAAATAAAGAACCATGCCGTCGATAGATGCGGCATGGTTCTTTTAATATGCTATAACAGATTTTTATTTAGTCTGCGCGCAAAGTAAAGCGCTTAAAGGCTGTTACGGTCAGAGAAGAAGATGCATCTTTCAATATCTGAGATACCGTCTTGGTTGCATCCATGCAGTACTCCTGATTCAGCAGACAAGATTCTTTGTAGAATTTATTCATACGACCGCCTGCAATATTCTGAATCATCTGTTCCGGCATGTTAGCCAGTTTCTGCTCAGCAGTTTCCTGCTTGATCTTTCTGATTTCGTCAGCTTGAGCTTCTGTGATATTACCTTTAGCTATACCTTCTGCTATATGCTCTTCGCTTTCTGCGATATAAAGGTTGAATCCTGCTTTCTTAAGTGCATTCTGCACAGCTTTCTCAACCTGCTCTTCCTTAGTCTTCTCAATTGCGACCTTCATCTCATTTTCCTTGACGTCCTCGGGAACACCGGCTTCATCAATGGAAATAGGATTCATAGCTGCAATCTGCATGGCAATTTGTTTACCGACTTCGGGAGCTACCACTTCATTGAGCGCAACCATTGTGCAGAGCATATTCTTATTTTGGTGATTATAGCATGTGATGTCTACACCTTCAATAGTGTTGTAGCCGTCGAGTTCCATTTTTTCTCCGGTTATACCACTGCGTTCTGTCACTGCATCGGCAACAGTTCTGTCACCAAGTTTCAGAGCCTTCACCTCATCTAATGTTTTTGCCTTTGCCTCAAAAGCAACATCCAGGATTTCCTGAGTCAGTTTGACAAAATCTGCATTTGTAGCAACAAAGTCTGTTTCACATTTCAGGGCAATCATTGCACCGAAACCATTCCCAGCCTTGCACAGCACACAACCTTCAGAAGCATCTCTGTCGGAACGCTTTGCAGCAATGGCCTGTCCTTTGGCACGTACGATTTCAACAGCAGCATCAATATTGTCATTAGCTTCTTCCAATGCTTTTTTGCAATCCATCATACCGGCACCGGTAAGTTTGCGAAGTTTTTGTATATCTGCTAAATTAGCCATAGATTTTAAGTATTGTTTAGAGTTAATATCACTGATTATTCTGCTGTCTCTTCCTGAGCGGGAGCTGCTTTTTCTGTTGCGGCTTCCTCGGCAGCAACTTCTTCTTTAGTCTCCTCTACGGGAGTTTCCTCAGCCTTGGCAGCCTTGCTCTTCCTGGCTGTTGTAGCACGACGGCGTGGTTTGGCCTCACCTTCAGCCTTTTCTGCTTCATTTTGAGCTTCAGCAGCTTCGGCATCTGCTATTTCCACCTTGCGCTCCTCAAGTCCTTCAGCTATAGCTGCACAGCAGGCATCAAGAATGACTTCAACACTCTTGGTTGCATCATCATTTGCAGGAATAACAAAGTCAACATTCTTGGGGTCTGAATTAGTATCAACGATACCAAACACAGGTATGCCCAGACGATTAGCCTCATGTACGGCGATAGCTTCTTTATATACGTCAATGACGAAAAGAGCTGACGGCAGACGGGTCAGGTCAGAAATAGAACCCAGGTTCTTTTCCAATTTTGCACGCTGACGGTTAATCTGCAGGATCTCACGCTTAGAAAGATTGGCAAAAGTGCCGTCTTGTATCAGTTTGTCAATGTTGGCCATTTTCTTCACAGCCTTACGAATTGTTGCGAAGTTTGTCAACATACCGCCCGGCCAACGTTCAATAACATAGGGCATATTTACAGATGCGGCTTTCTGAGCCACCACATCTTTTGCTTGTTTTTTAGTAGCTACAAATAAAATTTTCTTTCCGGATTTTGCAATTTGCTTCAGAGCACCTGCAGCCTCGTCAATTTTAGCTACAGTCTTATGCAAATCTATAATATGTATTCCGTTGCGCTCCATGAAGATGTAAGGAGCCATAGCTGGATTCCATTTTCTTTTTAAATGGCCGAAATGGCAACCAGCCTCTAATAATTGTTCAAAATTTGTTCTTGACATTGTTTTTGTTTTAATTGTTTACTTTCTTTTTTGTTTTCAAACCAACGTCCAAGTAGTTTACTGCTAAAATCTCAGACGTTTAGATACTAAACACTATTCCAGATTCTGTTGAAAACCGATTAACGTTTACTGAACTGGAATCTGCGACGAGCCTTTGGACGTCCCGGCTTTTTACGCTCTACCTCACGGGCGTCACGTGTCATGAAGCCTTTGGAACGCAGCAGTGTTTTGTCCTCAGCATTGATTAAGACTAATGCGCGGGCGATTGCGAGACGTGCAGCCTGAGACTGACCCGTAAAGCCACCACCTATGATATTTAATTTGATATCATATTTTTCCAGCACATCAAGTGCCTCCAATGGCTGTTTAACAACATACTGCAACAGCGGAGAAGGGAAATAATCCGTAATATCTCGTTTGTTGATGGTAATCTTACCTGTACCTTCTGAAACATAGACACGAGCGATAGCACTCTTACGTCTGCCTAATGCATTTATAACTTCCATAATTATTTATACAGATTAATGTCAATTACTTCTGGTTTCCGAGCTTCCTGATTGTGCTCACTTCCTGCATATACATATAGGTTGTTCAGCAGCTTAGCACCCAACGGACCTTTCGGCAGCATACCTTTTACTACTTTTCTCATCAGCCTGTCTGCGCCATTGGGCTTAGCCAGCAACTGAGCAGGGGTCGTTTCACGCTGACCTCCAGGATAACCTGTATAACGGAGATATACCCTGTCATTCCATTTGTTACCCGTAAGCTTTACTTTCTCAGCATTGATGATGATTACATTGTCACCACAGTCCACATGGGGGGTGAAATTCGGTTTGTACTTTCCGCGCAGAAGTTTTGCTACCTTAGAAGCCAAACGACCTAATATCTGGTCGGAAGCATCTACGACAACCCACTTCTTGTCTACAGTTTCCTTGTTGGCGGAGATTGTTTTGTAACTTAAAGTGTTCACTTTGTTAATTTTTTTTATTTGTTAACTACTGTTTTTTGTCATGTCCTCATTCATCATCTTGGCCAAAAGACAATTTACTGAAAGACAAACATTATATAGGCATTTCTGCCCATTTGATAATAATCGGCGTGCAAAGGTACTAATTTCCAATTAATCTACGATTATTTTATTTAAGTTTTTTGCGGAAAACTCAACTTTTTACAAAAAAAATCTGTATATCTCCATTTTCTGAAGAATTATGCTTACTGCGATAATCCATCCGACAAGAAACAAAGAGTGCCCTTGCTACCCATGCAAATATTAACATTCATTTACATTCAGACGATCCTATTCCTTCCCATACACCCCACCCCTTTGCAAGGTACTGTAGAGGGGATGATTTTTGCAGGCCTACGAGTTTTTTCCGGCAGGCCTTGTAGTTTTATCGCGCAGGCCTGCCAGTAAAAACTGCAAGGCCTGGGAATTTTTCACATCATAGCAAAGGGGGTTAAATATATCGAAAATATATTAAATTTTATTAAATAATCTATGCCAGATAAAAACCATATCTCACTGTCGGAAAGACAATATCGCCAAGAAATCCCGCATGCCCAAGCAACATAAAGTATGACACCGCTATTGATGCAAACACTAAAATTTCGTAACTTTACACAATCCTTTATAATATTAATATGAACAAGACAATATATATTATCGCTTTGGCTGCTGTAGGTGTTATCCTCAGCTGCAACAAGACTGCAGCAGAGGCTACCATATCTGGCAGGGTGTATGTTTCCTCAACTGTAGGTGTACCCAATGTCCTTGTCACCGACGGCTTCAGCATTGTATTAACAGACAGCGACGGCAAGTATTCCTTCAAGTCAGATAAAAAAAGCGGCATCGTATACATCTCCATGCCGTCAGGATACATGATGTACCAGAACTACAAGACATCGGATACTGAAAAGATTTTCCCTCCCTATTGGCATAAAATGAACTATCCTAACAGTACCGACAAGGATGAGACCCATGATTTCCGCCTGAAGGTAGTCAACAATACCAACCATATCATGTGCTTTGTCGCAGATGCCCAGCTTTGTGGCCGGCAGACCAATGACCTGCAGCTTTACAGCCAGCGCTTCATCCCCCGCATCAAGCAAGAGGCGCGCGATGCCGGTTCTACTCCCATATACAGTATTTTCCTGGGCGACGAAGTCTTTGACGAGTTTTGGTATCAATATAATTTCCAGCCTGTAACATTCAAATCAAAACACGTCAGCGACGGTTACCCCATGATGCTCTTTCCGACAATGGGCAACCACGACAATGACGGGGCCACACCTCAAGGCGAAGACGTGGACTATGAGGCTGCACGCCCTTACAGGATGTCGCTTGGACCGGAATATTACTCCATGAACATAGGCTGCATACACTACGTATTCCTTGACAACATCGTCTACAAGAATACCTATACGACAGGAGCCAGTTACAATACAGGCATTGTCGGTGACAGAGACTATGACACCTATGTTACCGAAGAGCAGATGAAATGGCTCCGGCAAGACCTGAGCTATGTCGACAAGTCAACCCCCGTATTCCTGTGCCTCCACGCCCCCTTGTGGGGAGTCAACGGAAGCGGCAAAACCTACGCACTGCGCCCCAGGACGAGTGGCGGCACATACCAGATTTGCGACCTGCTGAAGAAATTTGACAAGGTGGAAATCTTCAGCGGACATCGTCACAAATACTATAATTGCACGCCGTCAGAATACCCCAATATATATGAGCACACTGTAGGTTGCATCGGCGGCAATTTATTCTGGGCCGGAGTCTACAGTGGTCATGTCAACGGCAGCGACGGCGCCCCCGGAGGCTATCTTGTGGTAAACATCAGTGGCAAAGATTACGAATGGATATGGCGCAATGCCGAGCCCGATGAAGAGGGGACCCAATTCCGCGTAATCGATGTCAATTCATGGCGTGAGCTGTACAATACCGACACCACCTATCCTCTCCTGCCTGCTTCCGGTCACAGTTACAATAACCCTAACACTGAATTTGCCGACAATACCGTATTGCTGAATGTATTCAACTATGACCCGGCATGGAAAATCGAAGTCACCGAGAACGGGCAGAAGAAGCCTGTAACACAGTGCTTCACACAGGATGTCTACCATATCATTACATGCGACATTCCCCGCAGGCTGAAGACAACCAAGATAAGCGATGAAATGGCCAGCTGGGCAACTCCGCATATGTTCAAAGTCGTTGCAAGCAGCCCGACAAGTACTCTCGACATCAAAATCACCGACCGCTTCGGAAACATCTTTACACGGACAGTTACCCTGCCTGTTGCATGCACGACCGAAGGCCTTAAGCCACAAAACGAAGTACAACTGAAGCCTACTGGCATCCGCCAGATTGCGGCTAATGCCGAACAGGCAACAATATATTCCCGCAGGAGCAACATCTGTGTCGATGTCACCGAACAAGCCACCGTCAGCATTATAGACCTCAAAGGAAACATGACTACCCACAAAGTCAATCCAGGCCATAATGAGATTGAAGTTCCGGGACGCAACATTTATATCGTCAGGGTTAAAGGTCTGGTAAAAAAACTTTTTGTCAAATAATTCAAAAGCATACACAACATGATTACAGGTATTATCATAGGAATTCTTGCAGGATTCATTGCCTCCAAGCTCACGAGCGGTCAAGGCAAAGGATGTCTTGTCAACCTGTTTCTCGGCATCATAGGCGGAGGAGTAGGCGGCTGGTTATTTTCACTCTTGGGAATCACGACAAGCGGCAGGATTGGCGAACTGATAACAGCCACAGCCGGTGCTGTCTTTGTGTTATGGCTATGGAATAAAATCAAATAAAAACATATACGACAATGAAAACAAACATTATTGCATCTATCATTCTTGCTCTCAGCATCATCATTTTCGGACTGACAATCCGTTCAGGTATTATTGGCTTTAAAAAACTAGACCGCAGCGTCACCGTCAAGGGACTCTCTGAACGAGAAGTAAAGGCCGACAAGGTAACATGGCCACTCATGTACAAAGAACTGGGCAATGATCCGGCAGAAATGTATGGACTGCTTGAGAGAAAAAACCAGAAGGTCGTAGCTTTTCTTAAAGCTGCCGGCATCACTGACAAAGAAATCAGTATTAATCCCCCGACAATTACCGACCGGCAGGCCGACAACTACGGTAACGAAATCATGACATACCGCTATAAGGCTACCAGCGTCATCACTGTCACCAGCAGCAATGTCGATAAGGTGAGACAACTGATGAGGCGTCAAAGTGAATTGATGAAACAAGGGATTGCGTTGGTCAGCGAAGAATACGGCAGCAACAATATCGTATATGAATTTACGGGATTAAACAGCATCAAGCCTGAAATGGTGCAGGAAGCCACACGCAATGCCCGTATGACAGCCGAGAAATTCGCAGAAGATTCGCAGAGTAAACTGGGAAGCATACAGAACGCCTCCCAAGGGCAGATAACAATAGAAAATCGTGACGCAAACACACCATACATCAAAAACATACGCGTTGTCAACACGATACAATATACATTAGAATAGAGAGACAGCATAACCATTCCCTGTTGTCTGCACAACCCACCGGCCCTAACATTGTTCAATAATTGCAACAAAAGACATACATCGCCATAGACCTGAAATCGTTTTACGCCTCCGTAGAATGCGTGGAACGAGGCTTGAATCCCTTGACGACAAACCTTGTCGTTGCTGATATTGAACGGACTGAAAAAACCATCTGCCTTGCCGTTTCACCACCACTGAAAGAATATGGCATTCCCGGCAGACCCCGTCTGTTTGAAGTAGCTGAACAGGTGCGCTACATCAACAGCGAACGACTAAGGGCTCTACCTCAAAGAAAATTCTCTGGCAAGTCAGCCTTTGCTCCGGAACTCAAGCAGAGCAAGACTTTGGAATTGGATTATATCGTTGCCCAGCCCAGAATGGCATTATATGTCAATTACAGCAAACGAATCAACAATATATACCTTAAATACATTGCACCGGAAGATATACTGGTATATTCTATTGATGAAGTTTTCATTGACGTAACACCCTACCTGGGAATGTACAAGATGACAGCCTACCAACTGGCACAGGTTATCATACGCGACATCTTGAAACAAACAGGCGTCACTGCCACGGCAGGCATCGGAACCAATCTATACCTCGCAAAAATTGCCATGGATATCTATGCTAAACAGCGTCCTCCCGATAAGGACGGCGTGCGAATTGCCGAATTAGACGAAATCACTTACCGCCAAAGCCTATGGGGATATAAACCTCTGACTAAATTCTGGCAAATTGGCAGAGCTACTGCAGAGAAACTCAAAAAGCTGAATATAGATACCATGGGGAAACTGGCCCGCTACTCGCTTCAGCACACCAATCATTTATACAAGATTTTCGGTATCAAAGCCGAAATTCTCATAGACCACGCATGGGGCTGTGAGCCCTGTACCATAGAATGCATAAAAAAACACAAACCCCTCTCCCGCTCTATCAGCGCAGGGCAAGTCTTGGAAAAGCCCTATTCCTATAAACAGGCTAAAATCATTGTACGGGAAATGGCTGAAGAAATAACCCTGAGACTGACTGACAAGAATTATCTGGCTGGACTTATTACTCTTACCATCAACTATGATTCTGTGGACAATCAGACCACATTTGCACAATCAATTATTGCCGACAGCGTAAACATCATTATTGACAGACACAACAGGAAAGTTCCCAAGCCCGCACGAGGTTCACACAAGCTAAAACAACCAACTGCGTCCTTTGACAAAATAATGAAGGCAGCAATAAACATTTACGAAAAAATAGCCAATCCTCAGTTGCTCATCCGGCGGCTTAACATCGGATGCAACTACATAACCGAAGAAGAAAACATTGCAAACAGCACTTCCGCACCTGTACAGCTGGACCTCTTCACCCCCTCAGAAACAGAACTAGATGAGAAACAGCGCATAAAGGAACTGACACTACAAAAGACCATCGTCAATATCAAGAAAAAGATGGGAAGAAATGCTATTTTGAGAGGTATCGACTTTGATGAGAGTGCCACGACAATCAAACGAAACAAACAAATCGGTGGCCATCGGGCATAGAACTCCATTTACGCTAAACAGAAACATATAACAACAAATTTATGCAAGACAATAAAATTTTACATAAGAACTTTTTTATATCTTTGCTATAAATATTATAGAAACAATGAAACAATATCTAATTAAACTGTTGACCACAGTATTGTGTATCACAGCTAATGCCAGCCAGGACTACAAAATGTCTTTTCACCAAAAAACAGGCGAAAACGTAAACTATCTGATTCAACAACTAGACAATGTAAGTTGTCAGTCGGACCAACAGATCCATGTATGTTCTCTCAACTCTGATACGACAAGTTACACATCTGAAAACGTTGACAGCATTACTTTTGCAACATTTGACAAGACCCCCATAAAAATCCTTGCCGTCGGAAACAGTTTCTCCGAAGACGCTATTGAACAAGAGCTATATGGTCTTTTCAATGCCATAGGCAAACCTATTATCATAGGAAACATGTATATCGCAGGATGCGATTTGGAAAAACATTGGACTATGGCAAGC
>CACYCZ010000069.1 GCA_902773055.1 uncultured Bacteroidales bacterium | reverse complement strand
AATGATGATGGCGTGATGCTGTATTATAACTTCATAGAATATGATGATGAAGCCTGTGAACTGACCTACAGCCCTGATGCTCATTATTATGAAGACACGATACGCATTCCCGGCCAGCTCGTTCTCAATCGTGGCGACAGAGGTGCGGGTGCTCCCGATACCCTGCTGACTGTCATTGGTATCGGCGATGATGCGTTTCATAAATGTCGTGTGGCTGAAATGAAGTGCGTGGAACTCCCCTATGGGTTAGGCTACATCGGTGACAGGGCTTTCCGAAACTGTCCGTCTCTGCAAGCCATTGTGTGGCCAGAGAATAATGAGTGGTTTTATTCCATAGGCAAGGAAGCCTTTTCCAACTGTGCTGAACTGGCCGATGCAATGATACCCAAGACAACGGAGGAGTTAGGCGAGGGGGCTTTTTCCAATACTGGGCTGACATCGCTTGACTTTGAACCTGGCAACCCTTATATCACGACTATTCCGAGATACTGTTTCAGAGATTGTGGCAGGTTGACGGATGTCAGGATACCGTCGTTTATCAAGTCCATTGGTACGGCCGCGTTTGCGGAAAATACATATATGCAGGCTCCCAGGATGCCTCGTGGGCTGTTGGTCATCGGCGACAGCGCATTCTATAATCATGGTCAGTCGTGGAATAGCCTGGAGATACCTGCAACGGTAACCGAAATCGGAGAGCATGCTTTTTCAACATATTTTTCGTTCTGGAGTTCGTTCATGAACATCAGCAATCTGTATGTCAATGCCATTGAGCCACCTTATTGTGTCTCCACCCGCTCGCTGGGCGGAAACTATTATGATACTAAGACCATGCGTTATACGTCTACCATATTGAATATAACGCTCATCGTTCCTCGCTTTACACGTGAAATCTACACAAGTACCTATCCCTGGACCCGTTTCCCGGCCAATATGGTTATAGAACGCAGTGTGGCCGGCCTGTCTCCGGTAACAGTGGTTGAACAGGAGGCGGAGAGTATTTTCTCCTCCGAAGGGCGGCAGCTCGGCTCTGAGCAGAAAGGTATCAATATTATCCGTTACAGGGACGGCTCCGTGCATAAGGTGTATCGGCGCTGAACATTATTTGGCTGTATGTGTATGGGACGCCAATCATACTTTGGAATGCTATAATGTAACTTTTACCTTGTTATTGCCAATCTGTATTATATATACTCCCGATGCAAGATGTTTGAGAGAAACACTTTCATTGCTGTGTAAAACACGTGTCATAATTTGTTTTCCGTCAATAGTATATACAGATACTCTCTGGTTGGTATGTGATGTTATTGATTGATTGGTGATTTCATATTCATTATTGCGTTTCAAACTGGAAATACCTACAGAGCCACCGCTGACATGGAAATACAAACGAGGACGATACATCGGATTAGCATTTTCTCGTGAGCCATAATAAATTCCGCCAACTTTACGTTTGGTATATGCGTCCTCATGGATGTTGAGTGTCAAAACCTTATAGCCGGCATTATATCGTTTCATGCCATAGGAAGTTGCATCTATCCATAAATTGTTTTTCGCAATATAAGATTCTGAAGGATACTGTGAACCATTTGTTTTCAGAACCAATGTGCTGGCTGTTGACGGCTTATTTGACCAGTTGATTCTATCTTCTTTCCACGTACCGCTGTTACATGGATACACAAGCAAGCGCTCATTTGGTGCATCTTCTTCAACATGCAGAGCACTGAACAGGGCTTTGAGTTCCACGGTACATGTAGAGATATCATCAAAGTTATCAAGATAGTTTAGGGGAAATCTTACAAATGCTTCATTCTGCTCAATAGATCCGTCATGTCTTACCTTGAGTATATCTTCCTTGCCGTAATTTACAGAACTATTTGTAGATGATACGTAAGAATCTATCTCCGGTTCAACAGATACCACGTCGTCGGCTACCTTGACCTTGATCTGAGCGACAGGACCATCACTTGAATAGGCGTGAATTGTTGTCTCACCATATCCAATGGCCAATATGGAACCATCAGCACCGACAGCTGCAACAGAATCGTTGTCGCTTCTATACGTAAACGATGGAGCTGTAGCATTCGCAGGAGAAATTTGCAATTCGGGTTTCATTAAGAGTTGTGAGTAACTCAGGGAAATCAATTCATCCTTGAATTGGATACTTTCTACAGGATAGTATGTATAATCAGGCAGATCTGACATGGCATACTCTATAGTCTTTCCTTGATATTCAGTGGAAGTATCAAACGTGGCCTCAAGCGATTTTGCATGAATGTTGGGAAGATAGATGTGCAGATGTGCCGCTGATAGCGTGTATGACGGATCTGAGATGTACACTTTGGCATTAGCTGTGCCTATCTCTGTAATCATGATGGCACACGGGACATCCGATTCGATACTGAAATCTTTGTTGAAAACGTGCTTGCACGGCTGATGGAAAATAGCCTGCAATATGTTCAGGTTGTGATTATACACTAACTGCAACGTATCTGAATTTATAATCGTCAGGCTATCCTTTATCATCTTTGCTGCATCGATGCTTGATGTGTTTGGAATGATGTAATACAGATAATTGCCGTTTGTCGGTTTGGCTCCATGTTTGATGTAAGCCAAGAAAACATCTTTACTTATTACGGTTTCGTCCGTAATCGCTGGTGATACACTATGCCAGTCGCCGCTTTGTTCCGCATTGCGAATAGTAATATTGGTATTTTCAGGGAAAAAATAGCTTACCTTATTTTGGTTCAACCAGCGTAAGTCAGAATATTCATGTTCTCCTTTTTCCAATGTCGCTGTCGTTCCGTTTGAAGTCTCTGCTGTAACGTCGCCAAGTAGGAGTGTCTGATTGATGGTAGTATTAACATCAAAATTGCTGGTGGAAGAGATGTTCGTACCCATACAAATCACCTCATTGTCAAAGCAGAACCATGATTTTTTAGCGGCAGTGTTTACGTTGTAGTCGTTATCTACATAATGGTAAGTGGCGCAGCCATAGGCATCATTGCTGACACCTCCTGTGAAAGTACTCTGACCATATTGCCCCCATGCGGCATCAAGGGGAATTTTTGTCATGTGAGGCAACGTCGTACCAGGTATCATCGCCCAGTCCCAGACGGGGAAGATGTTTACGTATTCATTTCCGTCCACAACAATTTCTGTACAGCCATCACAGGCGAAATATCCTTTTACGTTTTCATTATTGCCATTTTCTGATCGGCATGTACGCGTTGAAACAGTTCTGAAATCTACTGAATATCCAGGACGATGATGAACGGCATAATCGCTGCGCCAATAATGGTAATGCATAGGCTCTACGGCATAATCAGGAGCTTGCTCGCCAGAGAAGCGTTGTGCCACCTTTTTGTAATAATCAGCATATGCTGTGTCTATTTCTGCCATTTTCAGTAATTGTCCGGAAAAACCTTGATTTATCAATGCGCTCACACGCCCGAGATGTCCACGGCCTCCTGTATTGAAGAACGTATAGCCGGCACGATGGATAGGTATGTATCCCAGACGGATAAAATTACTAATTGGTTCTATTGTGGATGGATTCTCGTATTCTGTTCCTTTCAGGTAAAACGCTGCCTTGAAAAAGGCAGTAAGAATAACGCCGCCATATCCTGCTGTGTATAACTGGTGTTTATGCTGATGATATGAATAATCGTGCTGTAAACCCTCATCAGTTGTACAAGCCATTGGCTCATAATACTGCTGAACGCCATAATCCAATTGAGCCTTATCTTCCATTAATGTATGAAAATATATCCAATGCAATGCAACATCTTGCTTATTTGCTCCGGTTTCTACTCCGGGATCACGTGATACTGATTTCATGAAATCATATATCGCTTTTTCTGTCGAAGCAGGAAGTTTCTTTTCTCCGGAACGCATAATGCAGAGGGCCAATCCTATATTCTGTGGCCATCCGATACTCTGATACCACCAGTTTGTACTTTTAGGTTTCTTGTCAGCCCAAAATACCAATGCGTTATTTATGGCATTATACAAGTTGTCATTACCTTTCAGGGGACTTGAGGGAGAGACGTATGCAACTGACATATACACCATGCGCATATAATGTTCCGTTGGAACCCAGTTGGTTTGGTCGGTATTGTCGTAATCCACATCAGAAAAAGAACCATCTGCATTCTGGACATTCATGTATGCGGTTGCCCATGATGCACAAGAACTGCCATTGTAATCCTGCATTGAACGTGTGTAGATATTATCCAAGATCTTTTGGTAGACAGTCTCTGCATGCAAACTGCCGAACTGTATTATTGACAGAATGAAAAATATGGATAAAGCTTTCATAATCATAGTGATATTGTGTTATTGAATATAGTTAAAGTCTCTTGTCACCACCCCATATGAGTTTGTTTGCACAAGGGGCAGACTAACTGTCACCATACTTCCTCACGATGCAGGTGAAATATGTTTGGCAAAGTTAATAAAAATACTAAGATATGCTAAGATTAAGTGTTAATAAAGTCACAACCTTGCGCAATTCTCGTAAGGAGGCAGACAGAATGTCCTTCTGGAGGCTTTGGATTGTAAGCTGTATGGAGTTCTGTGTTATGTTTGCCGTCGTGGAATGTACGTTTCGCATCGGTGAACGTATGTTCCGCATCGCTGAACATACATTCACCGACGCTGAATATAAACTTTGTCGGGATAAAATTGCTTCTGTCCCCCCGGCAGCACGAATCTCTACCAGGCGACATTTGCTTTGTATGCTCTCTCCGTGACGGAACGGAGAGGGCAATGTTTTCCGGATGGCAGAAATGTCTCTTGAGAAGGGGTGCCTTTCATTAAATATTATTACTTTTGCTTGGAAAACAGGCCGTCTGTACGGGCGGTCGGACTCTACAAAAAATTGACGGAAAAGTGAAAGGAAAAGTTTTTTTCTTGCTATGTCTGGTTGCAATGCTCCAGACAGCAGTAGTAAAGGCGCAGGACGTCTATGTGTATACTACAGGAAATTATACACCTGTTGCGGTGTCTAAGCAGGTGTCAAGTATTATCTTCGGCAGTACGGCGCTGACATTGCGTAGTTCAGATGGTTCCACAAGCAGTGTTCCCTATGAACTCTTCAGTTATTTCCGCTTTTATCAGACGCCGATACCCCTGTCTATCCAGTCTGCTGCTGTCGGTGAAGCCGGTATCGATTATGACGGAGGCGGTGTCATGATAAAACTTCAGCGCCACATAGACCTCGTGGAGCTTATCACTGCAACCGGAGCTGTGGCAAGAACCTATAATCCCCGTTCGGATGCCTTCCGCATGGATGTTTCCGATATGCCTTCAGGCATATATCTGGTCAAGGTCACCAGTGCAGGGAAAAACTATGTAAAGAAGATCGTAAGGAAATAGCGCGGTTTGCAGTATGGTAAGGAAAATGTTTCGCACATTAGTGTCTGCTTCCCTGATGATGGTTGCGCTCTGTGCTATGGCCCAGAACAGCCATCTCTGTGTGTTGCACAATGGGTCTGTGGCTTTTCGCACCCCCGCCGGCCTGGTAGACAGTATCGTTCTGTATAATAATAGTCGGCAGGTCAAGCTGATCGATGCCTCAGGAAACACGCTGTATACCTCTCTGCGTTCACGGGTGGACAGTATCGCCTTTATGGGAGGTGTTTCGTACCCGGCCTTCAATATGTCGACACGCAATCAGTTGGATGGCAGTCATGACCCGGTGCGTGAGGTCTATAGTTTCCTGGCAACAGGCGGTGACCCTTACCTGTATACCCAGGCCCTGACGTCCGACATGCCGTCTGACAGTTGCGTCCTGACATTTGACTATCAGTCTCCCCAGGGTGTGGACGACTTGCAGGTATTCTTTTGCAACAAGGCAACGGGCTATTATGCTACGGAAGCGTCAGCCCGGCATATGGGGGCTGTTCCTGCAACGTCGGGAGAGGAATGGAAGACATTCTCATATAGTGTGTCATCACTGCGCGAGCAATTAAACTGGGGCAAGGCCGGTGACCGCATCAGGGTGGATTGGGGCACTCAAAGCGGTACCTCTGTCAAAGTGATGAATTTCCGTTTCCGTGGTATGACACAGGCTGAGGAGAAAGCCCGGCAAAAGGCCGACAGTATCGCCAGGGCGAAGGAAACAATGAATGCTCATTTGCAAAACTATCTGGATACCGTTTATGCCAATACAATAGCCTCAGTCAAGGTAACTGCCGATAAGGTGGAAATCAGCGGCAGCTGCCAAGGAGACGAATCCTGCATGCTGGTAGAGATACCGCCCTATGTTGACCTGACAGAAACGCGGCACTTCTCTGTCCGGATTCCGTTGACAGAAAAAACGTTTACCGTCAGTCAGGAACGTATGGTATGGCGTGAAGGTTGTCTATACGACAGACTGCTGTCCAAGTGGGCTATTGTCCGCCAGGCAGCCGACGGTGACGTCCTGGCCTCTCATGCACGTTATGCCGATGAGGTGATGCCCCGCTTTTCTGCCCAGCCTGGTATCCTGACAGGCAAAAAGGGACTCGGGGCTGGAGGCGGTGCCGTTTACTATCAAGACTTTGACCAGCTTCATGCCTGCTGTATCACGATGAACATTGTCCTCAATGCCTTCTTGTATAAGAACAGTATGGCAGAAGCAACTGCTTACCAGTTTGGTGGGAAAACCTACTATGTCAATAACAATGCTGTTGCACAGATGGATGCAATGCTCACCGAGGCACAACAGCGTAATATCAATGTGTCGGCAATCATTCTTGCCTCGACCGGCTCTATCTTCAATGACCCGGAAAACACAGGAGGATATTATACCATGCCCAATATGACAACGGCAGAGGCCGTAAACGACTATGCTGCGGCATTGAACTATCTGGCAGAGCGTTACAGCAGCGGAGAACACGGGCGCATACACCATTGGATTATGCACAACGAGGTTGATCAGGGCATGATGTGGACCAATATGGGCGAGCAGCCGGAACTGCGCTATAACGACCGCTATGTCAAGAGTCTGCGCTTGTGCTATAACATTGTCCGTCAGTATGATCAGCATGCCTCCGTTCTGGGAAGCTATACTCATAACTGGAATGTGAAACTGGGTGAGACGGAGTATTCTCCCAAGCGTATGCTTGAACAGATGGTGCGCTACAGTGATGTAGAAGGCGATTTCAGGTGGGGCGTTGCTTGCCATCCCTATCCTGTCAATCTGGAGGCACCGGCCTATTGGTCTGACGATGCATCCAGGGCCGTCTATAGTATGGACAGCCGATATGTCACATTCCATAATCCCGAAGTCATCAACGCATGGATAAAAACCCCGGCCCATTATTATAAAGGTACAGAGAAACGCATGTTGTTCTTCTCAGAGAATGGTACCAATTCACGGGATTATTCAGAAAACCAATTGACCTTGCAGGCTGCCGGTGCAGCCCTGATATGGAAAAAGGTCAAACAACTCGATGGTATAGACGGTATCATGTGGCATAATTGGAAAGATAATAAGGCTGAATTTGGACTGCGTATAGGCCTGCGGGCTTTTGAAGATGGCAGTTTCAAGGAATACGATGTCAAGCCTTCATGGAAAGTATGGCAGGCTGCCGATACAGACGATGAGGATAAAGTGTTTTCTCCCTATCTTGAAGTACTTGGCCTGAGCGATTGGAACAATATTATCCATGAGGTGAAATAAATTTTGGGTAAAACAGAAAAAGCGATGTAAGCTACTGCCTGCATCGCTTTTT
>CACYCZ010000068.1 GCA_902773055.1 uncultured Bacteroidales bacterium | reverse complement strand
TATCGGCAAGGCAGCTGCGGCACCCTGCCCTACAGCCATTTGGTCAAAGTGAATGTCACGATCTTCACCGCCGACCCAGCATCCCGATACAAGCCGAGGCACAAATCCCATGAACCATGCATCGGAGTTGTTGTTTGTCGTACCTGTCTTGCCACCTATCTGGCCCTCCAGGTTATATTTATATCTCAGCCTGCCTCCGGTACCATTATCTATGACGGCACGCAGCATTTCTATCATTTTATAAGAGCTTTCTGCACTGATCACCTCATTCATACGCGGATGAAACTCTGCCACTACTTCACCTTCGTTGTTTTCTATCCTATTGACGTATACAGGGGCTACACGTATGCCTTTATTGACAAAAGCCGTATAGGCACTCACCATTTCTGAAACCGAAATATCGCATGTACCAAGACACAGACTCATCGACGGATATACGTCAAGGCTTCTTACTCCAAAGTCCCTGATCAGCTGCACCAGGGCATTAGGATCCAGTTTATCCATCAGGTATGCCGAAATCCAATTGTTTGACTGGGACAACCCCCATTTCAAGGTAACCATTTCACCAATACGGGCTTGTCCACTGTTGCGCGGTGTCCAAGGCTTACCTCCGACCATATATGTCGTCTGAACATTTGGGGCCTCGTCACACGGGGTAAAACCGTTTTCCATTGCCAGGGCATACAAGTAAGGCTTGATGGTTGAGCCAACTTGCCGCCGTCCCATAGTCACCATGTCATACTGGAAATAGCTGTAGTCCAATCCTCCCACATAAGCCTTCACATTGCCCGAAAGAGGATCCATGGACATGAATCCCGTACGGAGGAATGTCTTATAATATAAAATGGAATCCTGCGGAGTCATTATGGTCTCTACTTCTCCATGACTGGTATAAATCGTCATGGGAACCTTCTGTGTCTTGAAAAATTGTTTTACTTCTTCATCCGACATTCCGGCAGCTCTCATGGAACGATAGCGCTCACTGCGCTCTATGGCCCGGCGCATGATTTCCTGTATCTGTCCCTTGCTCAGAGATTTGGAGAACGGATTCAAGTATTTTCCCACATGCTTTTCTTTTTCAAAGATGGGTTGCAGATAGCCTTCCAGATGCTCCCGCACAGCGCGTTCTGCATAACGTTGCATACGGGAATCTATTGTTGTATATATCTTAAGACCGTCAGTATAGATATTATAAGGAGACCCGTCCTTCTTAAAATTCTTGTTACACCAGCCAAACAAGGGGTCAGTATTCCATGCAATAGAGTCGTCCACATACTCCTGGCGCTGCCATGAGGCATAGTTGGCCCTTACAGGGGCCTTAGCCATGAGGATATGACGGAGATATTCCCTGAAGTATGTTGCCAGACCATCACGATGAGATACCCTCTGCATATTAAGGCCTAACGGTGCTTTCTTGAATTTAGAACATTCGTCGCTGCTCAGGAACCCCTGTTCCTCCATCAGCGTAAGCACTACGTTGCGCCTTTCTATAACCCGCACACTATCACGCACCGGATTATAATATGACGGATTCTTGCACATGCCTATCAGCATTGCCGCCTCGGGCACCTTCAGGCTGCCCGGTTCCTTGTTGAAGTATACCCTTGCTGCCGTCTTGATACCGACAGCATGGTGCAGGAAGTCAAAATAGTTAAGGTACAACGTCAGTATTTCTTCCTTGGAATAATGCCGTTCAAGCTGGACTGCTATGACCCATTCTATTGTTTTCTGCAGCACGCGCTGCGTGGAGCTGGCAGCATTAGACGAGGTGTAGAGCTGCTTGGCCAACTGTTGGGTAATGGTACTGCCGCCACCGGCTTCCTTGTGCCCCAGGATGCCTCTCTTGACAACAGCTCTTATCACTGAACGGAAATCTATTCCTGAATGGTCATAGAAACGCTTATCCTCAGTAGCCACCAAGGCGTGGAATACACACGGAGCCACCTCGTCCTTGCGGGCAAATATACGGTTTTCGTTCAGCGACCATGTTCCAAGCAACACGTTGTCTGAAGAAATCACCTGAGATGCATATCTGCTGATAGGGTTTTCCAACTCTTCTATAGGAGGGACATAGCCTATCCAGCCATAACATATTGCGGTAAAAAACAAGGCCACGCCTATAATAGTCATGGCAAACAAGCCCCATAGGATATGTATGAATTTCATTTTGGATTGTCACTATTGATTTAGCAAAGATACAATATTTTTCTCATACCTCACATGTCAAAACCGCAAATAAGCATTACGTCTTGACAAAAGTGCCCCCTCAAACGTAACAATTTGATATTTTTTCGGCCATTTATATTCATTCAGGGCACGAATTAAACAGCATTTTTTGTAATTTTGCATTAAATTCAACATTATACCAACCACTTGTTCTATTCAGATGGAAAGAGACAAAACAATATTTGAAATTATTGAGGCTGAACGCCAACGCCAGCTAAAAGGCATGGAACTGATTGCCTCTGAAAATTTTGTCAGTGACGAAGTCATGCAGGCAATGGGCAGTTGCCTGACAAATAAATATGCCGAAGGATATAGCGGTCACCGCTACTACGGAGGATGCGTCAACGTTGACAAGAGTGAAACCTTAGCCATCGAACGTGTAAAAAGAATATTCGGAGCCGAATATGCCAATGTGCAGCCCCACTCCGGTGCCCAGGCCAATGCTGCCGTATTCCTGGCCTGCCTGAAGCCCGGCGACACCTTCATGGGACTCAATCTGGACCACGGCGGCCACCTCTCCCACGGCTCCCGCATTAACACCTCAGGCCTCATTTACAACCCCGTCGGATACAATGTCAGCAAAGAGACAGGACGCATTGACTACGATGAAATGGAGCGCCTGGCCATCGAGAACAAGCCCAAACTCATTGTCGGAGGAGCCTCTGCCTACAGCCGTGAATGGGACTATGAACGCATGCGCGCCATTGCCGACAAGGTGGGTGCCCTCCTGATGGTCGACATGGCACATCCGGCTGGTCTCATCGCTGCAGGACTGCTGAAAAATCCCCTCAAATATGCCCATATCGTCAGTTCCACCACCCACAAGACCCTGCGCGGCCCTCGTGGAGGCATCATCCTGATGGGAAAAGACTTTGAAAATCCTTTTGGCAAAAAGAACAAAAAAGGCGAACTACTCATGATGAGCTCCGTCCTCAACAGCGCTGTCTTCCCCGGCATACAAGGTGGCCCTCTGGAGCACGTCATCGCAGCCAAGGCCGTCGCATTCAACGAAATATTGCAGCCATCATTCAAGGACTATGCCTTACAGGTCCAAAAGAACGCTGCAAAACTGGCACAAGAACTGATGAAACGCGGTTTTGACATTGTCAGCGGCGGAACAGACAACCACTGCATGCTTGTAGACCTCCGTTCCAAATACCCCGACCTGACAGGCAAGACTGCCGAAACAGCATTGGTTGCTGCCGACATCACTGCAAACAAGAACATGGTGCCCTTTGACCCACGTTCAGCATTCCAGACATCAGGCATCCGTCTCGGCACACCAGCCATCACCACACGCGGAGCCAAAGAAGACATGATGGTTCTCATTGCAGAACTCATTGAAAAGGTGCTGAATTCACCTGAGGACCAAAATGTTATTGCTTCCGTACGCACACAGGTCAACGAGACCATGAAGGATTATCCCCTCTTTGCATGGTAACAGACTAAACCGCAAAGTTTTTCCGACACATAGTATTTCTATATATATCATGAAAGGCACCTCTCTGGAAATAACCGGAGAGGTGCCTTTCATGGTGTTACAAGCACGTCCTCCCATTTAACACACATCTCCGAACAGGACTGTACAGCTCCCTCGCAGAGCAAACAGACTCTTCGCACACCAGCCACCCCACCAATCCGTTCGGCCCTGCACCAACAATCCTCATCCATCCCGAAGTAAAAGATACACCATAGCGTCAGAACTGAAATTACATCCCCATACATTCTATGTTTCGCGACGGTGAACATACGTTCATCGATGCGAAACATATGTCCAGCAACGGAAAACATACATTCACCATCGCAAAACATAAACTTTCAACGACACAAAGACACTTCCATGCCTCTATGCAGTAAAATTCCCCTTGTAATGCTCTCCTGATTGCAGAAACAGAGTACAAAGTTGGCAGCAGGACACGCATTCTAAACAAACAAAGCCTGCCCAAGAAGGCACCCCAAAAGCTATTGTCAGACCAACCAAGCCATGCGCCTGACACATAAAGCAGCCCACGGCCCAAATCCCGCTTGCAGATTGCAATACCATAATTCCTAAATATTATTCATCATTGACATCCGCATTCATTGCAGGAGGGAATAATGATTTCCCTGCACATAGACAAAGAATAAGCGCCTCATTGGCTGTTACCAACAAGGCGCTTGCACAAAATATTGAACACAGAAACGTTCTTACTTCATAATATGCTTCTGGCCATTCTGGATGTATATTGTATTATTCTCAAGACTGCCCTCTTCTACCTTGACACCCTGAAGATTGTAATAACTTGCATCAGAAGGCTGGGGAATATATTTCCTGGCCGAAACGCCCGTCATGGTGGCATATTCGGCCTTAGCCTTCTCCAATTGAGCCATAAAAGCCTCGTTGGCATGCAGACGAGCCACAGTGGTCATACCAACCACGCGCCCGGCCTCAACATCACTTTCATAATTGTATCCGGTTATAACCCTACTCTCTCCAAACTGATAACCACGTGAAAGAATCGTATCCTGACGGTCTATATTGATTTCTGCCAGAATCAGGGCCGTTGCCCAACCAATAGCGGCATGTTCGGAAACATAGGAACTTGTGGATTTAGCCAAAGACTCTCCTGATACAATTAAAGTGCTTTCATTAAATTGGTCAAAGGGCCGACGACGAGGAAAAGTGCTCTTGGCTGACTGCGTGGCATTGGAGATATCCTGACGCACAGTGTTCAGCAACTTATATATCTGCGGACTCTTGGAAACCGACAACGTCATGCCGAAAGCCGGACTAAATACCTTGCAGAGCGCAAGACCCGTAATAGTCGCATCTGAAGAAGCATCCTTCCCACGCACACCAGAGCGGTTAGCCTTTCCCCACTGATACATCAACCAATCGCCCACAAAGCGCTGACCCGTGGTATCGGGAGGAGGCGGCAGAAACTTCTCTGCAGCAGGCAATTCAGAAACAGGCAAATAGCCATCTGCCCTCATAGACACAGAAAGAGGCAAAAAGAGGACAGCCAATAATAAAAGTATATATTTTCTCATTGTTTTCACTTATCTGTTAATACTATTTGTTGTCATCAGCCTGTGCTTCAGGAAGAAGATGGTAATCAAATTCTTCCTTCTTCAACATAGCTTTTGAAGACGCCTTGCGGGCAAATTCCTCCTTAGCCTTCCTGAGCTGTTCCATAAACGCCGGATCAGCATGTAAGCGCGCAACAGCCGCAGATGCAATGCAACGCCCGGCGTCAACATCACTCAGCCAATGAAAACCGCCAATAGCGCGGCTCTGACCATACTGATAGCCCCTGGAAAGGATTGTATCCTGACGAGCAGGATTAATCTCTGCAAGAATCAGAGTCAGCGTCCATCCCTGAGCCGTGTGACCGGAGGGGTAAGAACCATTTGTACGCAGAGAGGCCTCAGAAGAGGGCACCGAAGTTGGTTCCTCAAATTTCATAAACGGCCGCGTTTTCATGTAGAAATTTTTCACACTTTTAGCAGCATTATTGCCGTCAACCCTGGCCTTACTCAGCAGAGCATACAACTCAGGGGTATTGCTGCTTGATATTGTCATGCCAAAAGCCGGTGAAAAAGTAGAACAAAAATAATTAATTGACGTGCTGGCATCCGATACAACCTGTTTGCCCCTGTCGGTGGGACGCATGGATTTGCCCCATTTATAAGCCACCCAATCATTAAAGAACCTCTCGCTATTATAAGCAGGAGGAGGAGGCAGGTAATTTTCGCCGGCAGGCATATCAGATGTCGTTAAAAAAGAATCAGCATACATTTCCATGCAGGAGCATATGCCATAAACAAACAAAATAATAAAACATTTATTCATAGGCTTTAATTTAATTATTCACAGGTTTTAAACACTGCCATGCAAAATTACAAAAAAGCCTTTAAGTAATTGGAAGTAGCAGGGTATAATATATCCTGTTACTCAATAAAAAAAAATAACGAGATTCATCTACTTCTCTGATGAAACAAATGACTCATAAGTCCCATCATCATAAAAAATCCGGATTTCCTTGACACACCGCTTGATTACCTTTGGCTCAACAGGCAAATTCCCTGGCCGAGCCTCGTTCTTGAGGGTAACGGTTTCTTCCGCATCAAAATTGAACTCCATCGCCGTAGGATGAACGGAAACCGAATGACTGTCTGCCACCGGCACCCCAGTTTTACCAATTTCATTCCCTTCGGCCACCTCTTCCGCAGAGGATACCGTATACATTTCGCCTTCACCAAAAAGAAGCCAATTAATATTAATATTCGGAAAGGCTTTATGTATTGCCAAGGTATGATTGTTTGTAGGTCTTGTTCTCTCATTTAAAATCCCAGACAAGGAACCTGGAGTAATTCCCAAAACTTTGGCAAAATCCTGTTGAGACATTTTGACCGAATCCATCAAAAATTTTATTCTATCTTTTACGTCCATAACAAATACTAAGTGACTAAACAAGGAAAATTTCCCGTTTTTCTTCGCTTTGCAAAGTTAAACCTTTGTTTTGAATTAAAAATACACATTTCATAATATTTTTATTTTAAAAACTTCGACTTTTCGTTTTTGAATTCCAAATTCAAAACTACGCATTGCCGGGTATTTGCGTTTGCAAATTTAAATCCAGTTACGGAACCATTAAGTATTCCTTTGTTAATTCTATCTATTTTTCTGGGTTTTTATGACTTATCCGTTCACTTTTCCTCAACTATCCGCTCTTTTGTGCGCATTTACGAATATTATTCATCCCATATTGTACTATTTGTTTGTATAAAATTACTTTTCGCACTGATTTTTAATAATATAACTATTAACATTTTTATTTAGTCGAACCTGAATATACAATTCCAACCTTTCTGTTCTTGTTTTCAAACTGCATTTTGTAGACGATTTAATATTTTGATTTATCTCAGTGTAGATTTAAGTATTTGCATCTTTAGGATTTAATATAATTATCCGATTTGCGTTCGAAAATGTTTAGAATTGTTAAATGTATTGTTTTTCGAATTTTCTACACTGAAAATTCCCGAGATTTTATTTCTCCGCAGAAGTGTGTTATTATTTTTTCACACGAAAATCTCAACGCTGAAAAAATGCCAAAATGACAACAAAACACCCTGATAATAAGCCCTTCTTGCGTCAAAAAAAATGTGTCAAAAATCTCATGATTTTTGACACATAAAAAGGGGAAAAATGTTGCTGTTCTCCGCTAATTCAGAATAAAAGCAACCAACTGTTTCAGGATGTCACCATTGGTTATCCGAGCTCCTCCTACTCCTTTGGATTTTTCATCTGCACATTTTATTTCACTCAAAATATCCAGCACTTTTTTGGCTGAATAAACTCTCATTGCCGGATAAATATTTTTTTCCACTTGCCAATCTCGCATGCCGATATAGTTGCCTATTCCGGCTGGTGACTTTTGGGGAGCATAATATGCCATCATCAAATTGGAAAAAAAGCGGAACAACATCGGCAATGTTGCTTGAATCGGATTAGCCTTTGGATTCTTGTCAAAATACTTTACTATCTGGAAAGCTTTAACCGCATTCTTCTCTACAAGTGCATTCTGAAATTCAAAGAAATTAAAGTCTTTGCTAATCCCAATATTTTTTTCCACTAATTCAGGAGTTATAGGAACCCCGTTAGGCAAGGCAAGAAAGAGTTTATCCAATTCTCCATACAGCCTTATCAAGTCAGCCCCGATGGATTCCGCAATCAGGCTGACCGATTTTTCATCTATAACCACATGCTTTTCCCTTGCATAGGTCCTGATCAATCCCGGCAACTGATTGTCACTAAGTTTTGCCGATTCAAAGACAACACCCAATGAAGATATCAGGGATACAAACTTTTTTCTACGGTCTACTACCCCATTCTTATAGATTATCAGCAGGACCGTTGATGGCTGAGGATTCTGCAAATAATATGCTATATTCTCCAGTTCTTTCAATTCCTGGGCTTCCTTGAGGATTACCAATGCGCGCGCTGCCCCCATCGGGAAACTCTGTGCAGCATTTATCACATTGTTTATATCTGTATCACCGCCATAGAACACATGCATATTGAAGTCGCGTTCCTCTTCTGACAGTGTTTTCTCCACGACAGCATCGACTATCTTGTCAATATAATAGTTTTCTGCCCCCATCAACAAGTAGACGGGTTTTACATTACCTGACAGGATATCTTTCATGATATTCTCGTAGGACGGTCCTTTTGAAGCTGCTATAGCCATAATTCAAGTTATCTACAATAGTAATAAACACATTTGCGTCTACCAATCATACTTCAAATGGCGCACAGTCTTTTTGCCGTCAATAATCATTTTCAACGATTCTATACCCATGGCAACATGCTGACGTGCATATTGCTTTGTAATAAGATTATCACTTTTGATTGTTTTTACGCCTTCTGGTGTCATCGGATTGTCTGACACGAGCAGCAATGCGCCTATGGGTACATGGTTATAGAATCCACAAGAGAACAGCGTTGCGCATTCCATCTCCACGGCCATGACGCGCATATCTATAAGGAGCTGCTTGAATTTCTCGTCATGCTCCCATACACGTCTGTTGGTGGTATATACTGTCCCTGTCCAATAGTCAAGGGCATTGTTACGCAACACTGATGACACGGCTCTTTCCAGCATGAACGCCGGCAGAGCCGGCACCTCTGGCGGGAAATAGTCATTACTCGTTCCCTCGCCTCTTATTGCTGCAATCGGAAGAATCAAATCGCCCAGTTGAGCTTTTCTGGAAACGCCGCCACATTTTCCCAAGAACAGACAAGCCTTGGGACTGATCGCACTCAGCAAATCTATTATCAGTGCAGCATTGGGACTTCCCATTCCAAAATTTATCATGGTCATCCCGCCAGCATTGGCGACTCGCATATTAGCTTCGTAACCTGGATATTCCACCCCGAAATAATCACAGAACATATCAACATAATTGTTAAAATTAGTAATGAGAATATATGGGCTGAAATCTTCTTTCTTTTGCTTTGTATAACGTTCCAACCAATTGGATGTAATTTCTAATTTGTTCATAAGCGTATTTTTCTTAAATTTGCATTAAGATTATTTTAGAATTACAAATTTAGTAAATGTTTGCGTTAAATCTCCCTTCTTTTGAAGCAAATATTGTCCATGCCGACAATCAGAATCAGATTTTCGACATCCTGAGACGGCGCTATGTCGCGCTTACGCCTGAAGAATGGGTACGCCAGCATTTTATCCATTATCTCATTGAGCAAAAGCATTACCCCGCTTCATTGCTTTCCAACGAAGTCACTATATGTCTGAATGGTATGACGAGACGGTGTGACAGTATCCTTTACAATAATGCAGGCAAGCCTCAGATGATCATTGAGTACAAATCTCCATCTGTGAGGATTACACAGAAAGTCTTCTCTCAAATTCTTGCCTATAACAATGTCCTTAAGGTCGGTTATATCATTGTCAGCAATGGCATGCAACACTACTGCTGTCATATCGACTATTCCACGTTAAAGGCAACCTACCTGCAGAATATTCCTGACTACAACACTTTATAGTCCTTTCCTGTTAATAATGGGCAACGTGAAATGGCTGTTTACCAAAGAAAATGGACGTGTTTTCACGTCCATTTTCTTTGGTTGTCTGTCCAAGTATTCGGGGTACTCAGAAAAAGAGTACCCCGAATATGTATATATGCATTATATCACGCGGATTATTCTGCCTTCTTCGCTGAGCGGCGACGAGGTTTCTTCTCCTCCTCTACCGGCTTTTCTTGCTTAATACCAGCAAGCACAGGATCTACAAGAATACGGCCGCAATACTCACACACGATAATTTTCTTATGAAACATCACGTCAAGCTGGCGCTGAGGTGCAATCTTGGCAAAGCAACCTCCACAGGAGTCACGCTCAACAACCACAACGCCCAATCCGTTGTGAGAACCTTTACGGATGCGCTTAAATGCCGTCAGCAGACGAGGGTCAATATTCTCTTCCAGTGCCTTGGATTCTTCGCGCAGTTTGTCCTCTTCCGCCTTATTTTCGCTGATGATTTCCTCTAATTCGGCACGCTTGACTTCCAGTTCCTGAATCAGTGCCACCTTGTCGGATTCATAGCGTTGCACTGCCTCGTTCATTTCTGCTTCTTTAGGAGCATTTTCACGAATGCGCTTTTCACGCAGTTCTATTTCAAGTCCCTGATACTCTATCTCTTTTGTAAGGTTGTCATATTCACGGCTATTGCTTACTGCGTTCAATTGCTCGTTACAACGGTCTATTGCTGCTTGAGCCTGAATTTTTTCCTCATTCCATTTGTTCAGTGAGAGATGAAGGGCTGCAGCCTCTTCTTTTTTCTTAGCAATACGTATAGTCAAGCCTTCTATTTCATCTTCAAGATCCTGCACTTCCAGCGGCAGCTCACCGCGGATAATGCGTATCTCGTCAATGCGACTCAACACTTTCTGCAACTCATACAAATTCTTCAACTTCTCTTCTACAGTCATTTCTGCAGGATTCTTCTTTTCTGCCATAATATATTTTTTTAGATTATTTATACATATATAAAATAGGATTGGTGTTGACCTGTGATTTCACGACTTTCAAGTCTGGATGGGCCTTACCCAATATGCTGGCCAAAAGTTCCTTCGTATATTGTTCACTCTGGTAATGCCCCAAAACGGCAATCTGTATTTTCTGTTCCATTCCCATGTATACATGGTAATGCATCTCCCCTGTCAGGAATGCATCTGCATGCTGCCTTTCGGCTTCCTCCAAAAGGAAATCACCTGCTCCGCCACACAAGGCTACCGATTGAATAGGACGGTCGAGCAATTCGTTATGCATCAGACATTCTACATTAAATTCCTGCCGTATCATCTGGAGGAAATCCTGCGGAGCCATCTTTTCTGGCAGCTCACCAATGAGGCCGCTTCCGCCTTCCTCAGGATTGGGAATCAGGAATCTTAGACATCTCAGCCCTAAATGCCTTGCCATTTCAAAATTCACTCCTCCGTCTGCATTATCCAAATTCGTATGAACAGAATACACTGCAATGCCCTTTCTCAAGGCTAATGCCACACAGCGCTCTGCCTGAGACGCATCGCTTATCCGCTTGAGTCCTTTAAACAACAACGGATGATGAGACACAATCAGATTGCACCCTTTGGTTTCAGCTTCGGCTATCACTTTCTCCGTGACGTCCAAACACAACAAAACCCCTGAGACCTCCGTGGCTGTTAATCCAATCTGCAGACCAGCGTTGTCGTAGCTTTCCTGCAGAGGCAGCGGCGCGAAACTTTCAAGGGTCGTAACGACTTCCTTTATGTTCACTGAATACTTTCCTGAAAAACTTTGTGCAAAGTTACGAAAAAACGAGAGAAATGCCAAATTTATTTGAGCTTTTCCATGTGCAAAAGTAAGTTCAGCGGAGCCAAAACTACTGTAAAGTTTCTGTTATTCAACAAAACTCTGATATTTTTCACCTGCTCCACGTCCTGTGCTACCAGACAAGAGCTAATTCCCGCATCAATAATTTCTAATATCCTCCCTACGATCCAGCCGTTTATGGGAGAGCTCCGCCCTTTATCTTTTCAACACTTTCCTTGACGTACCGTCCTTGTAGCGGACTATGTTGATTCCCTTCTGCTTGAAGTCAAGCTGACGGCCGTCAAGAGAGAAGATACTTTCT
>CACYCZ010000067.1 GCA_902773055.1 uncultured Bacteroidales bacterium | reverse complement strand
ATCCATGCCTTACAGGCTCTACCACAAGCCCACAAAATCCAGATAAGTCACGCCCATGCTTAACGCACAGACGTTTGCAACTTATTCCTTCGGATTTTGTTCATTTCGAATGTGGTAGATTCGTAAGGCTTTCCGAATAACAGCAAACGCTTGTTAATATTTTTCCACAAAATCTGCACTACCACCCTGCGCTCAGGGATTCCAGCCAGTAGCATGCGCCGTTTACGGCGATTGGAAGTACATTGTTGCAAATATACGAAAAAACAAAGAATCAACGAGGATGTATGATAAATATTTACAATTTCCATTAAAAGTTTCTCACTGGGTATTGGCTGGCACGGAAGTCATTCAAAAAAATCAAAAAACATCTTTTTCCCGCTGCTTTGGAGAGAGTGTGTTTTTTCCCCGTCCCGAGCGTTTTCACTGGCAGGCCTGCGCGTTGAAACTGGCAGGCCTGCCAGTGAAAACCCGTAGGCCTGCAAAATTCGCCCCCTCTGCAGTGCCTTCTGAGAGGGTTGGCTGACGGATGACTTTTTGCGTATGGGGAAAAGATAAATTCAGGTCAAGACAGACGGCGAATCGCATACAATAATCACAAAAACCAGGCAAAAACTTTGAAAATACGACACAACGGTTTACATAGAAAAGACAAAAATCATTACCTTTGTAACAACAAATACTCAAGAATTATGAAAGAAATCAAAACAATCAAGACCGGAAAAAATTTCACCGCAGTAACTGTCGGAAAAATGAATGAGATTATTGAGCACGAACTTCCAATGGGACCAGACTTCACACTGAAAGGCAAGGTCTTTGCCGGTCAGGCCGTTGGAGCCACAGGCAGCGAACTGAGTTTCCAGACATTAGTGCCAGGACAAGACAGCGGATTCCTGCACACGCACAAAACACACGAAGAACTATACATTATATTAAAAGGTAAAGGACTGTATCAGGTAGACGGCGAAATCTTCCCTGTCGGCGAGGGTACTATCATCCGCGTATCACCCGAAGGCAAGCGCGCACTGAAGAACACCGGTACGGAAAACCTGACCATGCTATGCATCCAGTACAAGGCAAATGCCTTTACCGATGCCGACAGCCCAATGACTGACGGCAACATACTTCAAGATGAACTGAAGTGGTAAACAGCAGAAATCAGCATACAGATTACATAACAGATTTCAAGTCCTGATAAAAACCAATAAATCATCAGCCCCTGCGTCAGGTCACATAAACCACGAAGAACTGGACACACGAATATCCACAAACAAAAAGGCCACTCCCTACAGAGTGGCCTTTCCTATTATAGTGAAATCTGCTTATGCTTATTCAGTAGACTCAACCTGACGGTAGTCTGCGACATCCGCAGGATTAAGATTCTCTACGAAGCTGGCATGCTTCTCAATTTCGGCTGTAACGAAATTGACATATACCCTTGCACTCTTGCCGAAAAGGTTGGCATCCTTGCTGGCATCAGCAAGGATAAGGTGACACATGATAATATCAGCAGCCATCTCATAGAGGTGACGGGCAACGAGGTCCTGATATTCCTGATCCTTCAGTTCAACAACCTTGCCGACACAGGCATTATAACGTGCACCCATCTTAGCCACACGCTCTTTCAGTGCCTGGAATTCAGGTGCCACAGCTTCCTTCTCCAAGTCTGCAATATGCTGACCATAGAAGCCATTGGTTACATAACGGATAGCGGCAACCACCTGCAACTGAGTCGTACCCTCGTATATACTTGTAATACGGGCATCACGATACAGACGTTGGCAAGCATACTCCAACATGAAACCTGAACCACCGTGAATCTGGATTGAATCATACGAATTCTGGTTGCAATATTCTGAATTCATACCCTTTGACAACGGAGTAAAGGCATCCGCCAGTCTGCTGAATGTCTTCATTTCCTGACGTTCCTCCGGAGTCAGTGTACGCTCACGGGCAATATCCTCTAGAGCCTTGTAAATATCTACATAACGTGCTGTTGCATACAACAAAGAACGACCTGCATCCAGTTTGGCCTTCATCAGCGCCAGCATGTCATACACAGCAGGGAAGTTGATAATGGCCTTGCCAAACTGTTTGCGATCTTTAGCATAAGCTAAGCCCTCGTTATAGGCAGCCTGAGAAATGCCGACACTCTGAGCAGCTATACCCAGACGAGCACCATTCATCAATGCCATCACGTATTTGATAAGACCCAGTTTGCGGCTGCCGCAGAGCTCAGCTTTGGCATTTTTATACACCAATTCACATGTAGGAGAACCATGAATACCAAGTTTATTCTCAATGCGGCGTACATTGACACCACCCTGGTTCTTATCATAGATAAACATAGAGAGTCCGCGGCCATCCTTCGTTCCTTCCTCAGAACGAGCCAGGACCAAGTGGATGTCAGAGTCACCATTAGTGATGAAACGCTTGCAGCCATTCAGCAACCAACAGCCCTCCTCCTCTGAATAAGTAGCCTTGAGCATGACGCTTTGAAGGTCGGAGCCTGCATCAGGTTCTGTAAGGTCCATTGACATCGTCTCACCCTTACAAACACGAGGTACATAGCGCTGACGCTGGTCTTCATCACCAAACTCATACAAGGTTTCAATACAATCCTGCAATGACCATATATTCTCAAAACCCGCATCAGCTGTAGCGATCATCTCATTTATCGCCGTATAAGGAACACACGGGAAATTCAAACCACCATAACGCCGGGGCATTGTAACACCGTTCAAACCAGCCTTGACCGTGGTATCCAAGTTTTCATAAGTCTTGGAAGCATACCTTACACGGCCATTTTCACAATGAGGCCCTTCAGCATCTACGTCTTCAGCATTTTGCGCAATCACATTGGCAGAAATATCGCCTGTAAGTTCCAGTACGCGGTCGTATGAATCAATAGCGTCCTCAAAGTTCTGGGGCGCATAATCGTATTTATCTTTATCTGCGAATGAGCGCTCTTTGAGTTCTACAATGCGCTTCATCAGTGGATGACTAAGTTGAAACTTAATCTCCGGATTATCTGTATAGAAGTTTGCCATTTTTACTTTGAATTTTTCTTATAATACTTAATCATCTTAGGTACTACCTCTTCCACAGTACCATTGATAACATAATCCGCAATAGTATTAATCGGTGCATTAGGATCATTGTTGATAGAAATGATAATTCCTGCGTCCTGCATACCGGCAATATGTTGTATCTGGCCGGATATACCACATGCAATATACACCTTCGGACGTACAGTCACACCAGTCTGGCCTATCTGACGGTCATGGTCAGCAAAACCGGCATCAACTGCTGCACGGCTTGCACCTACTTCTGCGTGTAGTTCCTTAGCCAATTCAAACAACATGTCAAAGCCTTCGCGGCTTCCCATTCCATAGCCTCCGGAAACAACGATGGAGGCTCCTTTGAGATTGTGCTTGGCCTTTTCAATATGACGGTCAAGAACTTTTACAACATACTCCGTTTCGGGGACATATTTGGCCACATCGTGACGGATTACTTCCCCTTTGTAGTTAGCATCAAGTATTTCCTTCTTCATCACGCCCTCGCGCACTGTTGCCATTTGGGGACGATGTTCCGGATTGACAATAGTTGCCACAATATTACCGCCGAATGCAGGACGAATCTGATACAATTGTTGTGTATACTGTTTCTTTACCATCTCGCCATCAGCATTTTTCACATTCGTTTCAAAATCGCCGATTTCAAGTTGAGTACAATCTGCCGTCAAACCGCTATGCAGACTTGAAGATACACGAGGACCGAGGTCACGACCAATTACGGTTGCGCCCATCAGGCATATCTGTGGTTTTTCTTCTTTAAATAAATTAACGACAAGAGCCGTATGAGGATTAGATGTATAGGGGAACAGGCCTTCAGCATCAAAAACATGGACCTTATCCACACCATAGGGAAGAACTTGTTTCTCTATATCACCTAAGTTATATCCTGCACAAATGCATTCAAGTTGTACGCCAAGAGTATTGGCCAATTTGCGTCCTTTGGTAAGGAGTTCAAGACTAACATCGGCAACCGTTTTGCCTTCAATCTCACAATATACAAATACGTTATTCATAATCAGCCAATAGTGTTACTTTCCAACAATTCTACAATCAGTCCTTCCACATCTGCGTCACTGCTTGTCATTGTACGGCTTTCCTTTGCCTTAAACACGATATTTTTCACAGCTTTCACGTTTGTGGGAGAACCCGTTTTACCTATCTGTTCCGGATCTGCATCGATTTCGGCAGCTCCCCACTGAGTAATATTCAAATAAGGTTTCTTTGCCAGCATTTCAGCCATAGCCTCATTCTGTTCAGGAGTCCGCTCAGCCGGTGCTGTGGCATTCTTATATTTCATTACACGTTTGGCATTGCGAGGGCGACATGGCGCAGCTGACCCATTAACCGTCACTACAAGTGGGAGAGGAGCCTCTACAGTTTCCACACCTCCATCTATATGACGTTTGATGACGATTTTCTTTGCAACAGGATCCAGTTTAAGTATTTCCTCTGCATAGGTTACTTGAGTCAGTCCCAATTTCTCTGCGATTTGGGGACCAACCTGTGCTGTATCGCCATCAATAGCCTGGCGACCACCGAGGATGATATCATAATCACCTATCTTTTTTATCGCTTGACTCAAAGTATAACTTGTTGCCAATGTATCGGCACCACCCAGACAACGGTCTGTAATGACATACCCTTCGTCAGCACCACGATAAAGAGCTTCACGTATCACTTCTGCAGACTTGGGCAAACCCATTGTCACTACAGAAATAGAAGAACCGGGGAACTGCTCCTTCAGGCGAAGGGCCTGTTCAAGGGCATTCAAATCTTCAGGATTGAAGACAGCTGGAAGGGCAGCGCGATTCACGGTGCCTTCCGGAGTCATGGCATCAGGACCGACGTTGCGAGTGTCTGGCACCTGCTTAGCTAGGACTACAATTTTTAAACTCATATTTTTGCTTTTGTTTTTATTGATTTTTCTTCGTTTAATACGCCACAGCATCACTCAGATGATCCATGGCTTAAATAACATACAAATTTAACACTTTTATCTTTCATAACTGCTTTTCAACCCTATTTTTTAGGTACAAATCCGTTTTTCGGACTTTACTCACCATGAGAAAACCGTACAGGCTTGTCATCGCGTACCACCTCCCATGTTTGGACTTTCTCGTCAAAAAAATCATTTGGCTGGAAGGTGTGCAGTTTGAAAAACTTGCTCAAATCGGGCTTCAACCTGACAGACATAGCTGGTTTAATTAAGAATGATTTTCCTTGCTTATAACACAGCAGCTGAATGCACAGATTTTCCAACGTATTCAGTTCTGTCCTGTCAACTGTCCCCAAGAATATTTTCATATTCGGCTCCACTGTGCCGCGATACATCACTGACCATGCGTTATTCTCTCCTCTGAGAAGTATATAATCAATATAGTAATTGCAGTCGTTAACCATATACAAGTCCATATCCGATTCTGTTATCATCAGAGGACTCACCGGCACAGCACAGAGATACAGATTAACCAATTCCGCCCCGGTGCGCTCTATCGTCATCGGCCTGTACGTCACTGGCTTGTCGGCCGGTTCCTCTTCCCTTTCCACATTCGGCGTTGTATGCTTTTCGGGCTTGGCAATATTATAATCATCTGTTTCTATCACGACTACCTCACGAATGGGCATCGGTACATCAAACCCATCTTCATTTTCCACATTTACAAGATGGTTACCAATAAATCCTGTTATAACACCTCCACCTACTTCATTCAAGAAACGGACTTTATCTCCTATTTTCATATTATTAGATTATTCGTGATGCAAAATTACAAAACATTAGACCAACACGGAGCGTTTTGTGCCATTATAATTACACACATTCATCACTGCATGGCTCCACGGAGTTTTTGTTTCCTCACACGAAAGCCAAGCGGCGTCATTCCGATTTTGCGTTTAAATAATTTATAGAAGAAATTTGTATCAGAATATCCACACTCATACACAATTTCCTTCACAGCCCTGTCTGTATACTCCAACAGTTCACACGCCCTCTTCAAACGCAGGTTGTCCATATAGGCAATCGGTGATACCCCCATCTTGGATTTATAAAAACGGCACAGCGATGTTTCGGTCAGCCCTGCCACTTTAGCCATATCTGCCAGCCTGACGGCCTGATTAACATGAGTTGACATATAATCATTCAGTTTTCGGATAACCACATCTTGCGGAATGTTCAACACCATGTTATCCAGTTTTCGCGACGGGAAGGCCCTCACTGCCCGATATTCGCCAATCAGACTCAAAGCCTGATACATTGACATTACAGCCGTAATGCCCCCTCCCGACATCTGAGCATCCAATACATCACACAATTCCTTACACATATCGGCATTGTTTCCGTAGATACCGTCTTCAGCATACTTCAGCACTGCCCTTATTTTGCGCATTTCGGGTAATGCCAACAAGGAAGAAGGAAAAAGATGACGGTGAAACCTCATCTGCAGGACCGAAAGTCCCTCTTTCACATCTGCCGATCTGATGACCAAAGACGGCTCACTGACACCCAAGAAAAAAGAAGCCGGCCTCAATCGGCACGAACCATTCCCATAATGAAATGTTACATTACCATGCTCTATGACATCCAGTTCATAATATCCTTCCTGAAAATCTCCTTGCAACGGATTAAAAATCCTTTTGAGCATAATACCCCTGTCTTCGGCAAGACCTTCAAAATTATCCATAAATAAGATAATATAAGATAATAATATGCAAAGATACAACATTTTTTATTATTAAAAAAAATATATATGAAAAACCATATTTATAGAAGACTATCATAATTACTTAAAACAATATGCGTCAACTTAAGATCACACAAAGTATTACTAACCGTGCCAGTGCGGCATTAGACAAGTATTTAGTAGAAATTGGCCGTGAGGAACTCATTTCTACCGACGATGAAGTAGAACTCGCACAACGCATCCACAAGGGTGATGAACGCGCATTGGAGAAACTGGTTTGTGCTAACCTACGTTTTGTTGTCAGCGTGGCAAAACAATACCAAAACCAAGGTCTGTCACTGAACGACCTTATCAACGAAGGTAACATGGGCCTCATTAAGGCCGCACGCAAATTTGACGAAACACGCGGATTCAAGTTTATATCCTATGCCGTATGGTGGATACGCCAGAGTATCCTTCAGGCGATATCGGAACAAAGCCGCATCGTCAGGATGCCATTGAATCAGGTTGGTTTCCAAAGTAAACTGAGCAAGGTACGCACCAACTTTGAACAGAAGAACGAGCGCCAAGCATCTATAGAGGAACTCGCCGAGGAAATGGGTACCGACAAAATGAAGATAGCCGAAGCGCTTGGCAGCAATGGCAAGAAGATATCTGTTGACGCACCATTGCAGAACGATGATTCCAGTGCCATGATTGACACCATGCAAGATGAAAACCAGGCTCCCACCGACATCCAGATGGAAAGAGAATCCCTTGATGCCGATTTGGCAACTGCGCTGAGTTTCCTTGCCGAGCGCGAGCAAAAAGTGCTGATTATGCTATTCGGTTTGTTCGGCAACCCTGAAATGACAGCAGAGGAAGTAGCCAACAAACTCACACTTACCCGTGAACGTGTACGTCAGATTAAGGAACGTGCCCTGCGCCGCCTACGCGACAATCAGGACATCATTATGCTGAAAAAATATTTCTGATACAATAAGACAACCATCTAAAACAATACTAATGCCGGATAATGAACAATTACATTATCCGGCATTAGTATTGTTGTCAGTCGACACGGCATTACGGCAAGTCCTGTCAAATATTCACGTTTGTGCCAATATGTCATGCCGGCAACTAAATCAGCAACTTCTATTTATCGGACAGGAAATATTTCTGAAATTCTTCTTCAAAGTTAGGAGTAAATATTCCCCGCCCTATATTGGTTCTGATTTCCGACATTGACCAGAATCGTCCTCCCGACAGCTCTACTGCATCGGGATGAATGGGTCTGTCATACACGGTACTGTGCACATAAACCATTTCCCGTTCCCTGCAAGAATCATATATATAACAAGCAACCTCCTTTGGCTCATAGTCGGTAATTCCCAGTTCTTCACGCACTTCACGTTGCAATGCCGAGGGTATATCCTCCCCGTAATCCACATGTCCGCCGACAGATGTGTCCCATTTCCCAGGCTGCACATCTTTCCATTCCGGACGTTTCTGCAGATAGACGTCACCACGGCTGTTAAAGACGTGGAGATGTACAACAGGATGCAATATCCGGCTGCCGTCATGAGCCTTACCACGGGTCATCGCTCCTATCACATTGCCATTTTCATCAATCTGGGGAACCAGACTGTCCTGTGAGTCTATCATTGTTGTTTAGGAATCAATATTGAACTGTCGCCATAACTCAGAAAGCGGAAATCATTGTCGAGTGCATACTGATATACCCTGCGCCAGTCCTCGCCGATAAAGGCCGACACGAGTAACAGGAGTGTACTCTTAGGCATATGGAAATTAGTCACCAGGCGTTTGACGTAATGATATTTATATCCTGGAGCTATAATTATCTGCGTACTGGTGTGCAGGGCTTCCAGATGGTTTCGTACCAGATAGTCCTTTATTGCCTTGAGTGCTTCCATTCCATCTGCATCCCTGTCTCCGGCATATGGCTGCCATTGCTCCACCTTCAAGTCTTCTTCGGCGACGTCAGGATGGCGGATGATGTTCTGCCCTATATAATACAGGCTTTCTATCGTCCTTACCGATGTTGTGCCCACACAAGTACAGGCACCGCCGTGCCTGATCAATGCCTCTATGCTCTTCAGTGGGACATAAATATACTCCGAGTGCATTTCATGCTCGCTTACATCCTCAGCCTTTACTGGTTTGAACGTACCGGCACCGACATGAAGCGTTATCTCATTGCGCTCTATATTCTTGGCATCGATTTCTGCCAGGACATTCTCTGTAAAATGCAGGCCCGCCGTAGGTGCAGCCACACTGCCGTCTATCTTTGAGTATACAGTCTGATAATCCTTTTTATCTCTTTCTTCCGTAGCCCTGTTCAGATAGGGCGGTATAGGCAGTTCACCGACAGATGACAAAATATCCGAAAAAGTGACATCATTGTCACTCCAACTGAATCTCACGATATCACTGTCATTGACCTGCCCAACCCGCTCAGCCGACAACTCCACTGCTACGCCGTTGCATGTCAGCCTACGGCAAAGCGCACCCTCCTTCCATTTCTTCCTGTTACCTATCAGGCAAACCCATTCACACTGTTCTTTCTGACCGAAAATACGTTCGTAGTCCTTAGGGACATGTGGCTCCAAGCAGAAAATTTCAATCAACGCCCCCGTCTCTTTCCTGAAATGCAGGCGTGCCTGGATAACCTTAGTGTTGTTGAAGACCATCAAACTGTTTTGCGGCAGAAAGGAAGATATGTCTGAAAAGACCGTGTGCTGTATCTCACCTTCCTGATAGACCAGCAGTTTAGACTGGTCGCGTACATCTTTGGGATGCTTTGCTATACGCTCTTCCGGCAGGTCATAATCGAAGTCGCTGATATAGATATGGCGCTTTGTTTCTTCCATCTTTTGTAAATGCAGGTACAAAGGTACGGATTTTTTACGCTCCGCGCAAGCGTACTCACAAGAAAGAAGGGGCAGCCGGCTATGTGTTTTTTCATCTTAAGCAACAACCCATTCTCCTGCCACTGCAGATATATATTTCTCCTTTTACGGATGCGATATCCTATGACCATGCAGGTTACTGCAATTCCTGCCAACAATTTACGAACACAGCAGCCCGTCTATCAGATTATTGGGCACATACCCCTTAATTCTATGCATAAAATAGAAGCGATTCCGGAAAATATCAGGTCTGACCTCCGGAATCGTTTCATACGCATGCAGAGGATGGGATGCATCCTAATGCATAGAACAATATCAGAATATACCGCTCAGAAATTGAGCCGTCTCACCCTCACAGATATAAATTCTGCTTACCGGTTCATAACTCATTCCGACAAACTGCAACAGCATGACTGCGCAAAATTGCCTGTCATGCGAAACACACAATTCAACTATATAGTTTCCATTGGGTATTTCTTTTGGATGAAAATCACTGACCGCGCTTATCAACTTGTCATGCGGAAGTTCCAAGGCATATTTCAAACGACTGCCGTCTTCCATAGAAATTTCCATCCTACGCCCCTCCACGACACTGCCTGTAGGGATATAAGTCACTTTGGTACACAGACCAAACCATGTTGAGCATACATCAATATGCTCATTAGTGCAGATGCTTTTCCACATCTGCAAATGCTTTATATTTGCCATTTTTATTAATTATTACCTTCTTTGTTATTAAAAATTGTATTGACGCTCTCTTTAATCAGGAACGGCAGCTAACAAAGAAGACGCCCCAACGCTATGACATAATAATAGCGTGGAGCCTTCATCACTGAACGCATGGCCGTCAGGCTCTGCAACAGGACGGAACAATAATTTATCGGTTTATAGGAAATATCATTTGCACTCCTACATACTGTATTCCGATTTGGTTTGCCACCATAGGTCGGCAACAGCCTTGTAGGACGCGATGAGGCCAGACGGTGGGAAGGCAAAGCTATGCGGGCCATAGGATATGCCTGATACTGGCGTTCATCACTCAGACAACGCCCGGCATTTTCATTCTGCCTTATCTGTGCGCCTGCTCCTGATGTACCACACGGAAGGCTATGTGCTACAAGCGGAACATTTAGGGCAGCAATAGCTATCAGCGTAACCAGAAACATGCCAAGGTTTCTCCTGTATCTGCCATTCATATTGACTTGCCACATTATCATTCAAGATGTAAAATTAGTCAATTTATCCTAACCGCGCAAACTGTCGGACAAAAAAAGGAGGACAGCCTCTCTATATTGGCTGTCCTCCCTATGTATGAATTTAATTCGGATTTACATCATGCCGCCACCCATCGGTTGTGCAGGCATTTCAGGTTTTTCCTCCTTCTTGTCACAGATGACACATTCTGTCGTCAGGAACATGCCGGCTACTGAAGCAGCATTCTCCAAAGCTACACGTGTAACCTTGGCCGGATCTACCACACCAGCCTTACGCAAATCTTCAAACTTCTCTTTCTTGGCATTGAAGCCATTGTTGCCCTTGGACTCACGTACCTTGTTGACGATGACAGCACCTTCCAGACCGGCATTGAAACAAATCTGACGGAGCGGCTCCTCAATGGCACGACGGATGATGTTGATACCCGTTGTCTCGTCGTCGTTGTCACCCTTCATACCTTCCAGAGCTTTTTGAGCACGGATATAGGCAACACCACCACCAGTTACGATACCTTCCTCAATAGCTGCACGCGTAGCACAGAGTGCATCATCACAACGGTCTTTCTTTTCTTTCTGCTCAGCCTCAGAAACAGCACCTACCTCAAGCACGCATACGCCGCCGGCAAGTTTGGCCAGACGCTCCTCAAGTTTTTCCTTGTCATAGGAAGATGTTGTGTTGGCCAGTTCGTTCTTAATCTGAGCGATACGATCCTTAATATTCTGGGCATCACCAGCACCGTTGACGATTGTTGTAGTATCCTTGTTGACTGTAAGCTTCTCGCATGAGCCAAGCATATCCATTGTAGCCTGTTCCAGTTTGAGACCCTTCTCTTCACTGATTACGACACCACCGGTCAGGATGGCAATATCCTCGAGCATAGCCTTGCGGCGGTCGCCAAAACCAGGAGCCTTGACAGCACAAATCTTCAAGCCGCCACGCAGACGGTTGACAATAAGTGTCGTGAGCGCTTCGGAATCAACATCCTCGGCAATGACAAGCAACGGACGGTTGCTCTGAGCTACCGGCTCAAGAATAGGCAGGAAGTCCTTCAGGTTGGAAATCTTCTTGTCATAAATCAAAATGAGGGGTTTCTCCATAACGCACTCCATCTTCTCAGAGTCGGTGATGAAATAAGGAGACAGATAACCACGGTCAAACTGCATACCCTCAACTGTCTTCAGAACTGTCTCGCTGGTCTTGCCGTCTTCAATAGTGATGACACCGTTGACAGAAACAGCACGCATGCCATCAGCTATCAGCTTACCAATTTCGGGATCATTGTTGGCAGATACGGTGGCAACCTGCTCAACCTTGTCATAGTCGCCGTTGATGGTTTCTGACTGAGCCTTGATTTCCTTAACGACTGTAGCGACAGCCTTGTCAATACCGCGCTTTACATCCAAAGGATTGGCACCAGCCTCAATGTTCTTCATACCTTCATGGAGAATAGCCTGAGCCAGGATTGTGGCTGTAGTCGTACCGTCACCGGCATCGTCACCAGTCTTGCTGGCAACACTCTTCAGCAACTGGGCTCCAGAGTTCTCAAAAGCATCTTCCAACTCGATTTCCTTTGCTACGGTCACACCATCCTTGGTGATTTTCGGAGCACCGAACTTCTTGTCGATAACAACGTTACGGCCCTTAGGACCAAGAGTTACCTTTACGGCATTAGCCAAGGCGTCAGCACCGGCTGCAAGTCTTTTGCGAGCCTCTACATCATATTTAATTTCTTTAGCCATAATTCAAATGTTTTTAAAATTCCGTATACCTAATAATATTATTTCAAAATTGCAACGACGTCGCTCTGACGCATTACAAGATATTTCTCACCTTCAAATTCCAATTCTGTGCCGGCATATTTGCCATAGAGCACCTTATCGCCCTTCTTCAGGATCATCTTCTCATCGCTTTTGCCTTCGCCTACGGCGACAACTGTACCCTCAAGTGGTTTTTCTTTTGCAGTATCAGGAATGATGATACCGCCTACGGTCTTCTCCTCTGCTGCCTTCGGAGAAATCAGAACTCTGTCTGCTAATGGTTGAATTTTCATCTTTTATTTATTTTTAATGTTATAGTAAAATTATTCGTTCTCGAACAGGCTTTGTCAGCCATATATCTTAAAAACAAAAAACGTGCCAAACAAAACCAACTCCATCTGTTGTTCATAAAAAAAAGAACAACTTTGCCTCCATGCTTCCGAAATATCCATCATACACGTTACATGGCAGAACGGTGCCGTCACAAATGATCATACTCTTATCCGCCCGTATAAACAGGACAGACTACCCGTGACGCAAATTTCATTTCAACCCGATACATTCTATGTTTCCCGATGGAAAACATATGTTCACCGACGTGAAACATACGTTCCGCGACGGAAAATATACGTTCACCATCGCTGAACATAAACTTTAAGGAGACATCTGCATCATTATCTCGCCGTATAACAACGTTTTCCACCCCATATTAAAACATATGGCTATCTGCTGAAAAATAAATATCAGCGGACGCACAGAAAGTCAGAAAACTTACACCATATAATAATTTGCAGTATTTTTATGTTTGCAAATATTTTTATAGCTTTGCAACATAAATAAAGAGAATCCACATGAAAATCTACAATCTCAGTGAGCAAGACACCATCCTGAATAAATATCTGGCAGAGATACGTGATAAGGATTACCAAACCAACCGCCTTGTATTCCGCAACAATATGAAGCGTATAGGCCATATTATGGCATACGAAATCAGCAAGACCCTGCAATATGCCGCAACCGACATTCAGACACCACTGGGGACATCCCGCATCGCACTACCCGAAGACGACATCGTCATAGGCACTATCCTGCGCGCCGGACTGCCTTTCCACGAAGGCTTCCTGGATGTTTTTGACCATGCGGCCAATGCCTTTGTCAGTGCATACAGGAAGTACACCGACGAGAGCCATACGGAAATCAGCGTCCACGTAGAATATCTGGCATCGCCCACCATCACCGGCAAGACGCTCATCATTGCCGACCCCATGCTCGCCACCGGCGGCAGCATGGAACTGGGTTACAAGGCATTCCTCAGCAAGGGTACTCCTGCCCACGTCCATGTGGCATGCATCATAGCCACACAGGAAGCCGTAGAATATATTAAGACCGTATTCCCAGAAGACAAGACAACCATCTGGTGTGCTGCCATTGACCCCATACTCAACGAGCACAAATACATTGTCCCCGGACTGGGTGATGCCGGTGACCTGTGCTTCGGCGAAAAGAATTGAAAAAAACAGGAGTAACCTATTTCAGCATTCGGGAGAAGAGCAGAGAACCATACTTTTCGGGACTCCAGAAATAAGGAAATGCCTTGTATTGTCCAATAGGCATTCCCTGCTCGTCATATTGTTTTGAAGTCAGGAATATCGTAGTCCTGTCGTGGTCAAAAGTATTGGACACCCCGTCAGACCTTCTGACAGAGCAAGCATTCTCAAAGGCATAAACCAGAGGACCACGCTGAAGTGCCATCCCGGAAGATTGTTGCCTGTCGGAAACCCGGATTACGGGAGACGGAATGACATATTTAATCACATCACCTTTTTTCCAGCGCCGGCGAATGACGTAATAACCGTCAACAATATTCTTATCGACACGGTCTCCGTTAACATAGACATCAATTCTGCTGCGAGTTGACGAGGCATCATACGAAGACAATTCCACTTGCCCCTCGGCCCAGTGAGGCAGACGTATATGCAGAGTGAATTCCTGCTCCCGGTCCATTTCAAACGCGAACATACACTGACTATACCAAGGCATACTGGCCATCAGACGTACCCTGAAGTCCAAGTCTTCAGCGACTATATGTGCAATATTCCTGACAAGCATATTAATATATACATCATGGCCATCAACGGCATACAGCATACCCGGAACAGCCGAAAGGGCCTCAGCGACTTCCTTCCTCCTGACCTTAGACACCGGATCAACCCACGCACCGGCAATCTCATTGAACAGAGCCCGCTCACAGAAATCAAAGTACCTGCCCTGGCGGGTCATCAACGCCAAACGAAATGCCAGGAAAGCCATATCACGTGCAGACCTGAAACGGCGGATATTATCTGACAAGTCCCTGGCAGAGCCTGTAATTGAGATACCAGCTTCCAACTTGTCAAATCGCGTCTTCAGTCCGGACAGACCAGCCATATCCTTCATGGTCACGCCTGTTTCAGGAGATTTCATCCCAGGATACAGCACACAGGCCGAATCAACTTTGGGCAACCAGAAGAAATCATCCAACAGGACACTGTCAGGATGTACCATCTGCAACGGTCTCTGAGCATTCACACCCAATGATACAAGCGCCAACACCAATACTATAATTGCACACTTCATATTATTTTCTCACATTTATCATTTATTTTTTACATACTTCCTTATTTCATCGACAAAAACAGGCCCGTAGCGTTTCTGCTTGAAATCACCCACGCCGGATATATCCCCAAAGGCTTCGACCGACGAGGGCTTTATCCGGGCCATCTCATGCAGGACCTTGTCACTGAATATTATATAGGGAGGCATCTTCTGCTCACTGGCCAAGCGATGGCGCAAGAGCCTGAGAGCCTCATACAAGTCGGGATCTTCCTCCATCGGCATATAAAGGCCGGGAATAGCAGGCGACGGCGTACGTTTCTTTCTGGGTTCTGCTGTCCATGTCTTCTTGTCCTGCACGGCCATCTGCACCCTGACACCGGCAAAAAGGACCTTTTCCCCAAGCGGCGTCACCACCACGCGGTTATGCTCATCATAAACTATTTCTATGTATCCCATGTGGAGCAGCTGCAGGGCATAGTCCTGCCACTCCGTACGCATCACGTCACGTCCAACGCCAAAAGTCTTCAAATTATCCAGATGATTGGTCCGCACCACTGAAGAATAAGTGCCGGTCAATATATCTGTCACCACCCGGATATCATACTGCTCTCCCGAGCGTCTGACGGCACTCATCAGTTTCTGGGCCAGGATAGTTCCGTCAAACTGTCTGGGCGGGCACTGACATACATCACAGTTATGACAGGCTGTGGACATCTCCTCGCCGAAATAATTCAGCAAGATCCGCCTCCGGCATACATTTGCCTCAGCATATTGGCGCATACGGCGCAGACGTTCTCTGTTCATCTCACGCTGGCCACTTTCCTCAACAAACTTCCCACGCTGGACAACATCGGCATAGCTGTAGAAAAGAACTGTCTGAGCCGGTGCACCGTCACGACCGGCCCGGCCAATCTCCTGATAAAAAGCCTCCAGGCTTGACGGCAGATTATAATGAATCACCCAACGGACATTGCTCTTGTCAATCCCCATTCCAAAGGCCACCGTGGCACATACGACCTGAACAGAATCTCTGACAAACAGATCCTGCACTTCAGTACGCTGCGTTGCACTCATACCTGCATGATAAGACTTTGCCGATATACCATGAAGGCAAAGCATATCACATACTTTTTCCGTTGTCTGCCTGCTGAGACAATATATTATGCCACTTTGATGGGGATGGGCATTAATAAAGGAACATACGGCGTGGTCTTTTTCCCTCTTCTTCATTTCCTTCACCAACATAAGACTCAGGTTAGGCCTGTCAAACGATGAAACAAATAAACGGGGAGAACGTAGGTTTAACTGCCTGACAATATCCTTGCGCGTCACCTTATCGGCAGTAGCTGTCAAAGCCAAGAAAGGAACACGGGGAAACGCATCACGCAAGACATTCAGTCGGGCATATTCCGGACGGAAATCAGAGCCCCACTGACTGATACAGTGGGCCTCATCGATAGCAAAGAGACTTATCTGAAGATGACTGAGCAAAGAATGCATTTTAGCCAGGACCATCTCGGGAGAGACATACAGCAGTTTTACCCTGCCGTTCAGACAGTCTGACTCCAACGTGGCGTTAGCCTTGTCGGTAAGCGAACTGTTCAGAGCTACCGCCGGCATACCGGCCGCACATAAGGCATCCACCTGATCCTTCATCAACGATATCAGAGGCGACACCACTACCGTCAGACCTGGCATGAGCATAGCCGGCAACTGGTAACAGATACTCTTGCCGCCGCCCGTCGGCATAAGGACAAACGCATCCCGGCCATTCAGCACCTCCTGAATGATTTCGCGTTGGAATGGGCGAAAAGTTGCATACCCAAAATAGCGTTTCAGCGCAGAAATCAAAATGTCTTCGCTCATCGGGGGACAAAAATAACTAATTATCCATAAATTCTTATATTTTGATTTGCCTAAAAATGATTATTTATGTAACTTTGTTTGGTACTTGGACTCGCGGGAACCACCCGCATGTTCCACAGTTATACATCATGTCAAAAAACAATTGTTAATGGCACTCAAAAAGTTTTTTTACACACTCATGCTCAGTACATTAGCTACATCGGCTACTGTTGAATCCACAGCCGAAGAATTCAAATATACGGATGAGAAATTTGCCGATATCCAGATGCTTCGCTACAAGGTTCAAGACTTTGACAAACTGAATCTACGGCAGAAAACACTCATCTTCTATCTCTCCGAAGCCGCCTTATATGGGCGCGACATCCTCTTTGACCAAAACGGCGCATACAACCTCCGCATCCGCAAAATGCTTGAAACTGTATACACAGACTATCGTGGCAGCCGCGACAGCAAAGACTTCAAGGCGCTCACCGAGTACTTGAAACGAGTCTGGTTCAGCAATGGCATCCACCACCATTACGGTTCAGAGAAATTTATACCAGGATTCTCACAGGATTTTTTCCGCAATGCCCTCAAGAGTGTTGACAGGAAAAAACTGCCTCTTACCAACGGACAGACAGTCGACAAACTCTGCGACGAGATTTTCCCTGTCATTTTTGACCCCACTGTTTTCCCCATGCGCGTTAACCAAAAAGACGGTGATGACCTGATAAGGACATCTGGAGAGAACTACTACGGAACAAACATCTCACAAGCAGAAGTTGAGAATTTCTATGCTGATATGCGCAAGCCTAATGATGAGCGTCCCGTCATGTATGGCCTCAACAGCAAACTTGTCAAAGAAAACGGCAAACTGGTTGAGAAGAAATGGACAACCACCGGGCTTTATGGTCCTGCCATATCAAAGATTGTATCCAACTTGCGCAACGCTCTTCCCTTTGCCGAGAGCAAAGAACAAAAGGCTGTCATCAACAAGTTGATTGATTTCTACGTTTCAGGAGAACTCAAGGATTTTGATGACTACAGCATCCTCTGGGTAAAGAATACTGCCGATTTGGTTGACTTCACCAATGGATTTATTGAAGTATATGGCGACCCCTTGCGATTTAAAGGCAGCTGTGAAGGTTTTGCCAACTTCAAAGATCTGGAAACAACCGCACGTACAGAAAAACTCAGTCAAAATGCACAATGGTTTGAAGACCATTCCCCTGTAGACCCACGATTCAGAAAAGAAGAATGCAAGGGCATCTCAGCCAAGGTTATCACCGCTGCCATTCTTGCCGGCGATCTCTACCCCTCTACCGCCATTGGCATTAACCTGCCCAACTCCAACTGGATCAGGAAAGAATATGGTTCCAAAAGTGTTACCATCGGCAATCTGACTGATGCCTACAACAAAGCAGCCCACGGCAATGGTTTTGACGAAGAGTTCATCTACGATGCTGACACCAGAGCTCTCATCAGACAATATGGTGATAATTGCGACGACCTCCATACTGACCTTCACGAATGTCTGGGTCATGGTAGCGGGAAAATGCTCCCAGGTGTCTCCGATGACTCTCTCAAGGCCTACGGCTCAACCATCGAGGAAGCACGAGCCGACCTGTTTGCCCTCTATTATCTGGCCGACGACAAACTCGTGGAACTAGGACTAACGCCAAACACTGAAGCATATAAATCAGAATACTACACATACATCCTGAATGGTTTGATGACACAACTGGTACGCATCAAGCCGGGAAACAACATAGAGGAAGCCCACATGCGCAATCGGGCCCTGATAGCACACTGGGCTTACGAACATGGCAAAAATAAAAATGTCATTGAACTGTTCAAAAAGAACAAGAAAACCTATATGCGCATCAACGACTACAGAGAACTCCGAACACTTTTTGCCCAGCTATTGGCTGAAATACAGCGTGTCAAGAGTACAGGTGATTATGAAGGCGCACGCCAACTGGTTGAGAACTATGGCGTAAAGGTAGACCCTGTTCTACATAAGGAATTGCTGCAACGCTATGCCAAACTAAACATATCGCCATACAAGGGATTCATCAATCCTGTATACACTGCTGTCAAGGATAGTAAAGGCAACATCAAGGATGTCAAAATATCATACACTGAGACCTATGATCACCAGATGCTGCGCTATAGTACCGACTATGCTCCCCTCCCCTACATTAACGACTAAATGAGCGAGGATACATATCAACAGGTTCAAGCAATCAAGCAGGAGTTACATGCCTACATGAATGGTCCTATCAGTACTTCTTTACGTGAAAAGGGGCTGAAATATCGCATCATCTATGGTGTCGAATGGAATCGCCTCTGCGAAATGGCAGAGAAAAGAAGTCACAGCGCCCAATTGGCTAATGCCCTATGGAAAGAAGATATCCGTGAGTGCAGACTGCTGGCAGGCTTGCTCCAACCAGCAGACTGTTTCCCCGAGGATTTAGCTGAAATATGGATTGAAAGCATGCACTTTCCAGAGGAGGCACAGTATACTACGCTGTCGCTTTTTCAACACTTACCCTATGCCAAACGTGCGGCATTTCACTGGATAGCCCGAAACGACCAAATGTTCCAACTCTGTGGCTTTCTACTATTCTCACGCCTTTTTATGAAAGAAGACGGTATTGTCGACGACAACAGCGCAAACGAGTTTTTAGATCAAGCTCAAAGCCTGCTCAACACCAATAATGTTACCTTGAAATCTGCCATACTTAATGCATTGTCCAAATATGCCGCCTTGGGAACTATCGAGCAAAATAAAGTCAACCGAATACTACAATAGCAAGCATGGAGACAAATAACGAAAACTACATCAAAGCCAAAGCTATTCTGGAAAGGTATCTCAAGGAAAACAGGCTCAAAAGAACACAAGAGCGTTTTGCCCTTTTGGAAGCCATATACTCCTTTGACAGCCCATTTGACATTCACGACATGCAGGAAAAAATGAAAGGCTCTAAATATCGCACCAGCCTTTCCACCATATACAATACCTTTATCCTCTTTGAAAAAGCTCATCTGCTCATGCGCAGCAAGCCTGATGGCAGGTATAGCAAGTTCTTCGCCAACTACAATACCCATGTCAGACAATTCCTCGTTTGTTCAGAATGTGGACAGGTACGCTCAGTCTCACTCGCACGCCTGAACAGTTCTATCAGCCATATCAAATGGCCTCGGTTCAAGGCATCCACCTACACACTCTACATTGGAGGAATATGCTTCAACTGTCAAAAGGAAAAAGAAAAGAAAGAATCACGATCCTGAACAATAACATACAAAAACAATATTGTACAAAATGAAACAAGGTAAAATTGATGCACTCTTAGGCATCGTTTTCGGAGACGAAGGCAAAGGCAAGGTTGTTGACTACTTCACACCTCGGTATGATGTCGTTGCACGCTTTGCCGGTGGTCCCAACGCCGGTCATACAATTATTTTCGATGGAAAGAAGTTCGTTTTGCGCTCCATCCCATCCGGCATTTTCAACAACGAAACTCTCAATATAATCGGAAATGGCTGTGTCATTGCCCCAGACCTCTTCTACCAGGAAGCCAAGGAATTAGAGAACGCTGGTTACAAGCTGAAAGGACGACTTCATATCAGCAAGCGTGCCCACCTCATCCTTCCCACGCATCGCGCTCTTGACCGTGCCTATGAAACATTGAAAGGCAAAAATAAAATTGGCACAACAGGTAAAGGCATCGGACCTGCCTACAGCGACAAGGCTGCTCGCACTGGTCTACGCGTCGGCGACATTCTTGAAAACTTTGAGGAAAAATACCAATCACTCAAAGCACGCCATGCACGCATTCTCAGCGATCTGAAATATGAATATGACATTACAGAAGAAGAAAAAGCATGGCTTAAAGGGGTTGCATATATGAAAACCCTTGACCTGAGCGATACAGAGGTAGAGATTAACCGTTATCTCACCGAAGGCAAGAATGTCCTCGCTGAAGGAGCTCAAGGTTCCCTTTTAGACATTGATCATGGTACTTACCCTATGGTCAGTTCTTCCAGTACCACATGCGGTGGTGTATGCACAGGATTGGGAGTAGCACCCAACAAAATTGATCAGGTTTTCGGCATTTTCAAAGCATATAGCACACGTGTTGGTTCCGGTCCTTTCCCCGTTGAACTCTTTGACAAGACGGGAGACCTCATCCGCGAGATAGGAAATGAATTCGGTGCAGTAACTGGGCGTAACCGCCGTTGTGGATGGCTAGATCTCGTAGCCCTAAAATATGCCGCCACAATCAATGGCGTCACACAACTTATCATGATGAAAAGTGACGTACTTGACAATTTCCCCACACTGAAGATCTGCATTGCATACAAGAAAAACAACGAAATAACCAAGGATATGCCCTATGACCTCAATAGCTGGGAACCTGTATATAAAGAAATAAAAGGCTGGAACTGCGACCTCACCCATATGAAATCTGAAACTGAATTTCCACAGGAATTCTCCGATTACATCACCTTCATTGAGGACTATATGGGTATTCCTATTACCATTATTTCAGTGGGACCCGACAGAACAGCAACAATACATAGAAATCATCAATAAAAACTTCAATATGGAAAAAACAATATTAGCTATTTCAGGCAAACCTGGTTTATTTGTTTTAGTATCTCAAGGACGTTCTTCGCTGATTGTTGAATCCTTGGATGAACAGAAAAAGAGATTCCCTGTTGGTCTTCATGACAGAATCACGTCACTTAAGGACGTATCCATGTATACCGACGATGACGACACTCCTCTAATGACTGTTTTCAACAATATCAAAGAGATGCAAAATGGCGAGACTGTTGCCCTCAATCCCAAACAAGCCTCCAAGGCTGAACTAGAGGATTTCATGGCCAAAGCACTGCCAAACTACGACCGCGACCGTGTATACCAAAATGACATTCGCAAACTCATCACATGGTATAATATACTGATTCAAAATGGCATAACAGATTTCAATCTTCCCCAAGAAAACGAAGAAGGAGAAACTGTTACCGAAAAATAAACAGTCACTCTACTAATTTCACAAGAAAGTCTGAAACACACAAATTGTAAAGACTATGTAGGAATGCCGGTATCCTGTTAAAAGAATACCGGCATTTCCATATGCAACAAAAATACTTTTTACACTATCCTACCTCTATTTAGGTAATACAAGCGAGCCTATAATATACATATAAGCATCACCTCGCCCAACTACTTATAACTCCTGGTTATATTCCATTATGACATCACAAGAGAGATGCAACTATGTCCCAAATTCATCTTGCCAAAGAATGTTGATAGCAGCACGCTCACCAACTATCCACAAGATATCGCCAGAACGAATGATACGGGAAGCACGAGGCAAGGTAAGATACTCGGCACCTTTGTCTTGAAAACCTGCCAGCATGCACTGATATTGCTCACGTATACCCGACTCGCTTACCAGTTTATTACAGAAAAGGGAATCATCAGTAACTGGCAGACTACGCAAAATCATCTCTTTATCCTCATCAGGTTCAGAATCCTCATGAATATCAGCCTCCACTCTCTGGGCAAAAGCTTTTAGCTTAGCATCATCACCAATAATCTGAAGCACATCGCCAGGGAAAAGCAATTCGTTAGGACCAGGAATATGAATGCTTGTGCCCATACGGGATATTGCTGCCACCATAACACCTACCTGCCGCGCCAAATCAAGTTCTTTCAAGCTCTTGCCTGCAAAAACCGTATTCATCGGCAACGTAACATGAGCCATGTGGACATCCAAAGAAAGCAGACGCTCTGCATATTTCGGATTAGCCTTACCCTGCTCAATCGCCATGGTTTCACGCGAATTCAGATTACGGAAAAAGGAATGCTCCAAACGGATACTGCGCTCTTTTATGCGACGGGAACTCATAAATATAAGAACTAGCACAAAAGCAACAAACCAATGCAGCAAACTAGAAAACGGAGATAAGAAATTGATAATGTAAAATACAAAAGAAGAAGCAATAACATAACGCACCACAATAGTAAAAACCAAGGGTAATCTATTGAAATGTCGCTCATTCCATAACTTTTTGAAATCATCGGAATGGTTCTTTCGCATAACAATAGCCCTCAGGAACGGAGAAATCACCAAAAGCGTCACTATACCGCAAAATGCATTGCCCCACCAATGCGTAAACGCATGGCGGGAAAATGGCAGCAGGATATTAAACGACACCGTTATAACAGCCACTGACAGGAAACTATAGGCTGCTACTTGCTTGAAAAGAGACTGAAGCAAGCGCGTCCACGTAGTCTCGTTACTGACAGAAGGCAGGCTACCAGCATCATCCAACACAGAACGGAAATAAGATGGCATATGCTTCTCTACCAGATGACAGGCTGGTTCGGCAAGACGTATCATATAAGGCGTAAGAAAGGTTGTAATAACAGATACAGCCACCACGACAGGATAGAGAAAATCGGCCGTCACATTCAAGCTGTTGCCCAACGAAGCGATAATAAAAGCAAATTCACCTATCTGAGCCATACAGAAACCACTTTGAATAGCAACCTTGAGGGATTGTCCTGAAAGGAGATAGCCTACAGTACCAAAGACAGCCTGGCCAAACAGGATAACGGCAATCAACACCAAGATAGGGAACCAATATGACGTAATAACAGTAGGATTCACCAACATACCGACCGACACAAAGAAAATAGCACCAAACAAATCCTTGACAGGTTCAACCAGATGGTTAATTTCTTCGGCTTCTATAGTTTCAGCAAGAATACTGCCCATCATAAATGCTCCAAAAGCCGAGCTATAGTGCATTGACTCTGCTAATACAACCATCAAGAAACACAAGCCAAGGGAAACTATCAGAAGTGTTTCTTTAGACATCCATCGACGCGCCTTACGCAGGAACGACGGAATAACAAATACACCAACAACAAACCAGACAACCAACACCAAGGCCAACTGCAACAGGCTCCCGACCAACTTCATACCCTGGAAACTGGAACTGACTGCAATAGTAGACAATATCACCATCAGTAAGATACCCAGTATATCCTCTACAACCAACACGCTCATCACAGAAGATGCAAAACGTTGCTGGCGAAGTCCCATATCACTGAGAGCCTTATATATAACCGTTGTTGAAGACATTGCGAGCATACCGCCAAGGAACAAACTGTTGATACGACTCCAACCAAAGAAGTGGCCCGCAACAGAACCTAGACCAATCATACAGAATATTATCGTACAAGCTGCAATGAAAGGCGCACTACCCATCTTAAAAATCTTCTTAAAACTGAACTCAAGGCCCAAAGTGAACATCAAGAAAATTACACCAATATCTGCCCATGTAGAAACATTAGCAGCATCAATGACAGAAGGGAAGAATGAAATCTGAGGGCCACAGATAAAACCTGCAACAATATAGCCCAGAACAAGAGGCTGTCTAAGGCGATGAAAAATCAACGACACAATTCCAGCAAGCACCAGAATAAGTGCCAAATCGGTAATAAAAGTAGGCAAGGATCCCATAAACTATCTTTCAGTATAATAAAAACTAATCATTATACTGAGCTACGAGGCGACAAATTTCCACAACCGTCATCATCGCTTTCTCCATAGAAGGAATCGGAAGGAATTCGTAAGGACCATGAAAATTAATTCCACCAGCAAAGATATTCGGACAGGGCAAACCACGGAAAGAAAGCTGTGCACCATCTGTACCGCCACGGATAGGCTGCACCTTCGGAGATATACCCAAGTTCTCCATAGCCTTGATGGCAATTTCTACGACATGGAATACCGGCTCCAATTTTTCACGCATATTATAATACTGATCTTTCAAGACAACAGTCACAGTACCTGCACCATATTTTTCATTCAGTTTGTCAGCCATTTCCTGCATAAAAGCTTTACGGGCATGGAAATGCCTGGTATCATGATCGCGTATGATATATGCCATCGTGGCATTCTCCACATTACCCTGCAAAGAGAGCAAATGGTAGAATCCTTGATAATTCTCCGTCGTTTCAGGCAATTCTTCTTCTGGAATCATGCTCTGCAACTCTGTAGCTATACGCACAGCATTTATCATCTTGCCCTTGGCATATCCGGTATGTACACTTGCACCTTTAATCGTAAATTTGGCGCTTGCGGCGTTGAAACATTCATATTCCAATTCACCAACAGCACCACCATCCATAGTGTATGCCCACTCACAACCAAACTTAACAACATCAAACTTATGAGCTCCAAGTCCTATCTCCTCATCGGGATTAAAAGCAATGCGGATGTCTCCATGTTTGATTTCCTGATGTTCCTTCAAATAAATCATAGCCTGAACAATTGCTGCAATCCCAGCCTTGTCATCAGCGCCAAGAAGGGTATGACCATCTGTTACGATGATATCCTGGCCAACGTAATCCTCTAGTTCAGGAAATACTGTCGGTGACAGTTTTATACCTTCGGCCGCATCCAAAACGATGTCTCCACCCTCATAACATTTCACAATACGAGGGGCAACATTGGCACCAGAACAATCAGGACTGGTGTCCATGTGAGAGATAAATCCAATTGTCGGTATATTGTCATCGTTTGCCGGCAACAATGCATACAGATAACCGTTGTCGTCAAGCTCAATATCTTCCAAGCCGACATCTTCTAATTCTTCTTTCAAATATTTTGCGAAAACCAATTGTTTCTCCGTACTCGGTGTCACTGAGGATTCCTCAGATGACTGAGTATCGAATTTGACGTAATTAAGAAACCTTTCTACAATGTCCATTATTTATATTAATTGAATACAAAGTTTATAATAAAAAATGATATCTGCAATCAAAATACTAAGAATTTGGCAATTAAATCATCTTTCCCTTGCTGGTTGCTTCAATACAGAGGAATTACTTTATGGCTATTTTCTGTCCACCGACTATATATATCCCAGCAGGGAGCAATGTTGGAAGTGCCAACGAACTGACTTGGCGCAGAACAATTTTGCCATCAATCGTATATACATCAACCATATTATTATTCCTGCCGGCAACCGGCTGGATACCTAATACCCCCTGAGAATAAGACAACGTGGCATCGTAAGTGTCGCTCAGGTTAGCAACATCCGCTTTGACAATATAGCCCGTATTTGCCGGTTGAACAGCATTGCCCATTCTGAGTTTTCCCAACTGAAGGAAATAACCAATTTTGTGCATTCTGGTATCATCAAGCGTACCATACAAACCATTTACAGACAACGGCGCCGTAACATACTCCGAAGGCAATTTCACGTCAAAGTAAATGGTATCCGTGCCAGCACTATTCAAGTCACAAATTTCACCCGTCAGCATAAAAAACGGTTCACCGGCAGCAAACATTTTTTTCTTCTTCAAGGCAAAGACATTGGATGAAAGAGCATCTACCAATGTATATGTGTGGATACCGTCAGCCTCATTCAGATTTTCATAGGCATAAGGCAATGTCTTAATCATAATTGTATGGTTGAGTACGGGAAGTTTCATCGTCTGAATCGTAGCATCATCCACATCTGTAAAAAGCCACGATGCAGCCGTACGGAAGCCCTGATCAGAAGGCCCGACTTCACCATCAGACAATGCTGTAAGATAAGCTCCATTATCACCACTCACAGAGAAATGGAAGTCCTCCACACCAAACATTTCAACATCATATGTTACAGGGAGCGCCGACATTTTGTAACAAGACGCATCACTATCCTGCCTGCCAAGGAACATACCTGTTGCACGATTCTGTAAAGCATACCCCTGATCTACCTTGAGTATACGCCACATAGCATAAGGGTTCTGCGGACACGTCAACTTGCTGGAAGCATAATATCCAACCCGCAACTTAGCACTGCTGCCATCACCTGCAGCATACAAAGCCTGTCCAAACATCTTCCCCTTAACATTACTTGCTGTCAACTGGTGGTTCTGGATATAATACCATTTATCTGTTTCAAAGGTCCTGCGGGCAGAAATGAAGGTGTTAATTGCTTCCGTTATCACGTTCATCAGGGAGTCAGCCTCCTGATGAGTAATGGGAGAAGTCATTGCACTTTTGACTTTTGTATATATCGTCCGCAATTGATTCCGGATGGTTTTATCCACTTGACCATATTTAGTACCCGCCGTAAACGTGGTATACAATTCCTGAGCCCGCGCCACTGCCTTTTCCAGCGGCACATAGTCCACAAAGACAGAACGCACCTTGGACAAGGCCCTGAGGTAAGCCTGTTTCTGCTCCTCTGTCAGAGAACCATCACGCAACGCCTCTCCTACAATCACATCAAGCGTCGCCAATTCGTCTACAGCCACCTTAAGTTCATCATTGTAGCTATACTGGGACTGTGTTGTCTGCAGAACATCCAGATAAACCATAAATTCCGAACAAGTAAATTGCGGATTGGAATTTCGGATTTTCATCGCCGGAGTATGCATGACATTGAATCTAACATAGCGGTAAGGCTTATGCAGATTTATGACCGGTGATGTATACACCGCCATATCATCGCCACTGAAATTATAGAGTTGCGTTATGTAATCCCAATTCTTACTGTCGTTCGAAGCCGTTATCATTACTTCCTCCCATCTGTCAGCTGGACCAAAGGTGTCGTGATCGCGTCGCTGATAAGTAAAATGGATTGCACGGACATCCTGCTTCATATCCACTTGAAGATAATGGGGATTAGCTGGTGGCATTTTACTCCACAACGAATGAAAATAGGTTGCAGTATTACCATCTATCAAGCTTTTGACTTCATTTCCTTCTGTAGGTTCAGCACCATCGTGAGTAATCTGACACCCGGAATCGCCGTCTGTGGCATTCGTTATGAGTTTTGTATTCCCCTTGGAATAGACAACAGTAGAATCCATCGCCTGCTTGCCCTGCTGGTATATTGCCCTGAAGTCCTCTTCGTCTGTTGTTGTCCAGCATATATCAGCCCAGTGAGGATTATGGTCAGACAATATCTGTCCCGACGGCAAGGCACTTTCCTCCGTATGCGCAGCAAGTGTCGTGATGTCTGTACTCAACATAATATAGTCTATCTTGCGTGGTGTTGACGTACTGATTTCTTCACTGGATGGGAACGTATTACCAGAGCCCGATTTTTCCTTTGCCGTCAGCCATGCATCACGCATAGTGATAAGATAAGAAGAGGCATTGGTATATGTACTTTTATCCTGCGTCACATTGAAGTCTCCCGTCAACATCATCGGCATCGTACCGTTTTCCTGAATTATCTTTCTCATCTGCACCTTAATCACTTTCATCTGATTCTCACGGGCAGAGTCACTCTTGTGATCCAGATGGGTATTAGTATAGAGAAAACGCGCCTGCGTTACTTTATCACGGAAAACAGCCCATGTAGCAACCCTGTTACATGCCGAATTCCAATTTTTGGAAACGACATCAGGTGTCTTTGAAAGCCAGTATGTTCCCGATTTCTCTACAATAAGGCGTTTGGTATTATACAGGATAGGACTATATTCTCCTGATTCATATCCATTGTCACGAGCCTGTCCCAACATTGAATATCCCGGCATACCCGACAAGAGATTCATCAACTCAGTCCGCACCGGTTCCTGAAGCCCCAGCAAATCAGGGTGCACCCTATTGATATATTCCTGCAGGCCAATACAACGATTTGCCCATGTATTCAACCCTACCGCCGGAATATTGCCCATGGGTATATTATATGTCATAATCCGGATTTTTTCGGTCTCAGCAGACATCAGTACAAAACCAAGCATGCTGAAAATAAACAATAAACTACGTTTCATATTTTTCTCGCTATCTTTTTTTCATTATTTAAGGTACAACTATTTTTTTGTCGCCTACGATATATATTCCCTTCGGCAACAGGCTCTTTATGCTGGCAGGCCGCACACCACGCAGGCAGCAACGGCCATCAATCCCGTATACATCTACAGTCTCTTTGTCCCATATTACAGGTGACTTAACGCCCGCCACGCCCGATGTAGACAGTGTCATGTCATAATCATTACCCACCATGGCAACATCATTGCGAAGAATATAGCCGCTGTTTGCAGGCAAGGCGATACGCGTCATCTTCAATTTATTTTTTTGCACACAATATCCTACCTTGGGCATCATACCCTCATCCAGAAGACCGCACACGCCATTTACAGAAAGTGGAGTTGCTACAAATTCTTCAGGCGGCACCACTGGCAGGTAAGTCATCTCCTCGCAATCAGCATCCAGTTCGCCGATAGTGCCGGTCATTATAAAAAACGGTTCGCCAGCCGCAAAACTATCCTGCTTTTTCAGATTAAACACGCCATTGGAAGGCATTCCTACTAATGTATATGTATGAATGTCGGCATTTGCATTTTCAAAGGCAAACGGGAGCGTCATGATATCTATATGATGGTTTTTAACAGGTATCAGCACTTGGCCTACAGATGCATCATCAACTTCCGTAAATATCCAGGCTGCTGCACTGTGATACCCTCCGTCTGATGTATTTACGCTTCCGTCAGCTACCGCAGTGACATAGGCTTGCCCTTGCTCACTGTCCGATGCTGAAATATGAAAATCCTCCACGCCAAGCATGTCGATACAATAAGATACAGGTGTTGGCGACATCTGAAGACTGGAACCATCGGCTGTCGGTTCACCTAAGAAAAATCCTGTCGCACGATTCTGTAAGGCATAGGCGCCATCCCCCTGTGAAACAATGCGCCACATGGCATATGGATTCTGGAGACATTCCAATTTGTTGCGCTTCATAACAAAATAGCCATTCTTCAGCATAGCCTTGCTGCCATTGCCATCTGCATAGAGAGCCTGGCCATATTCCTTCTGCTTGATCATGTTAGCCAAATGGTAGCACTGAATATAATACCACTTGCCAGTCTGAAACGTTTTGCGGGTTGCCATATATGCTTCTTTAGCCGTTTTCAACCGGCGGCACGCCTCGTCCACCTTTGACTTGGTGTCCATATTTTCCATTTGGGCATTGCAGGCATCCGCCATAACCTTCAGTTCGTCATAGGCCTCCTTACTCCCCTGGCCGAACTTGGTACCATACCCGAAAGTTGTCAACAAGTCTGCGACTTCCAACAGCATATCTCTCAGCGGAGTCTTGTCTATCTTGACAGATCTCAAATCTTGCAGAGCCTGTTCCAACTGCTGCAGTTGAATTTCTGTCACTGTCCCGGCATTATAGGCTGTTTCCACTTCGTCTGTCAACGCTACAACCACATCGCAGGCTGCCTTCACTTCCTGATTGAAGAAGCGCTGCGACTTCAATGTATCAATCCTGTCCTCGTAAAGCTGGAACTCTCCTACGACATACTGCACGAAACTGGTCCTTATTTTCATATCCGGCGTCCGCAGTGCTGAAAAACGGATGTAGCGATAAGGACGGCGCATCCTGATTGTAGGCAGCTTGTGCAGACCTTCTGCTGTAGGGACATCACAGAATTCTGTAATATAATCCCATCCTACACCATCATTAGATGCCGTCACCAATACATCTTTCCAACAATTACCCGTAGCCGTTGATGATGTTCCTGCCAATCGGGCATAGTCGAAATGTATGTTCCTGTATGTCTTGCACAGATCCACTTGAAAATAATGAGGTTGATAGGGATTCACCGTCGACCAGGATGACCTGAAATAAGTCGCATCATTTCCGTCAATCAGATTAGCCAGAGCGCCACCTGTCGGTTCCTGCGTATCATACGAAACCTGACACCCATCAGTACCTTCCGTAGCATTCACAATAAGCCCGTCATTGCCAGATATATACACTAAGGTAGAATCGCAGGCTTCGCGGGCAGCTTGTATCAAGGCCTCGGTATCCTCGCTGGGTGTTGTTTTCCATGTAATGTCAGCCCAATGGGGATTGTGGTCAGATATGATTGTACCATTGGTCTGGACACTGTTGCCTATATATGCCTTTTTCACCTCTATATCCTTGCTCAGGATAATATAGTCGAGTTTTCTTTTGGTACCATAGTCATGGGCTGGAAAAGAATATTTCAGCCCTTCCTGCTTTTCTGCTACCAACCATGCGTCATTCATCGGAATATGGAGTGTTGTTGCATTGACATAAGCTCCCTGCGTTGTCTGCGAGACATTGAAGTCACCGGTTATCATCATCGGCATCGTGCCATTTTCTGCAACGAGAGCCCTCATGTGTTCCTTGATGACCCGCATCTGGTTTGTGCGCGCTGAGTCACTGATATGGTCCAAATGGGTGTTGGTATAGAGAAAACGAGCCTTAGTCACCTTGTCGCGGAAGATACCCCATGTAGCCAGACGGGAACAAGAAGAACCCCAGTCCTTTGAGCCCATCACCTCTGGAGTCTTGGACAGGAAATAGAAGCCGTGCTTCTCAACGTAGAATTTATCTGTACGGTACAATATCAGTGTATATTGTCCGCGCTCCATCCCATCTTCACGCCCTACACCAATCATGGCATAGCCGTCCAGATTCTTCAGGAACATCCATAAATCAGCATTGGTAGGTTCCTGCATACCCAGCACGTCGGGACGTACTTTATTGACCAGTTCAGCCAATGCTGCGAAACGCATATCGAGCGTATTCACTCCTACAGGTTCAATATGCTCATTGTTACGGGGAACATTATAGGTCATGATACGCAACGACTCCGTTCCTGCTCTCATTGCCATGACAGAGCATGACAGCATCAGGAATAATGCAAGACCGTACCTCAACATATTTTTTACGCTTAACAATGTAGTCAACTGGTGAAAATAAATCATAAACGTCCTTTGTCTCCTTTCCTATGCAGAATACTAATGTCTGACTCTTGTCATATATGCCGTCTTCGTGGTTTCCTTACCGTTATCTTCCAACTCTGTCCGTGCCAGTTCTATCTTATTGCCCGACTTATCGATTGAAGCCGCGTTGGCCCTGCGGCCAATGGAAGACCGAGTCTTGCTTCTTTCATTTGCCTCCACAATACTTTTCTGAGTTTTTGCCATCAAACGCTCTACAGAGTCTTTCACTTCCTCCGTGTAAGTTATTTGACTGAAGTCCAATTCATTGCGGTCACCTGCATCATAGTCTCTGATAAGCGAATCTCCTGCCAGTTCCCATTTTCCCGTGTAACTGTGGCGCCTCAAGAGATCGCCCTGCCAGATAGAAGATTTATAGTGACTCGTTACCTGATGGCTGAAGGTGTGGTCACGGTTGAAGATGATACGCTCGGTATTATCTCCCTTTGTCGATGTGCATTCCCACTCGCCGTAGAGATCTTTTTCCTTGACGAGTTCGCCTCGCTGGTCCTTCAGAGCAACGAATTCACTGAGTTCCTCGTCGCTGATATTCATCAGAAATTTAGCACGGTCACTGGCCTCCTGCCATGATGCGCTCACATTTTCATAGAAACGGACACGACCGGTTGACCAGTCAATATAGTATTTTACATTCTTGTCGGAAAGCACCTTTCTCAGCAACTCTGGAGCCTTCGCTACATTGTAGAAGGTGCCGTATGCCTGTATCTGCAACTCCCGTTCCACTTCAGCCGTCAAGGGTTTCCTGAAATTTATTTCTTTCTCAAAGGTGGAAAAGCAATGCCGTCGTTCCGAGTAGAATGTCTGCACCAAACTGATAAACGTGGGGTTGTCCAGAATTTTCCATGTCTCCTGACTACTGTTGAAGATGCGCTCATTTGAATCGTCCAAATACAACTGCTCATATCCAACCAGGAAATCCCATACCCGTTCCAGAGTATCTGCCGACATGAGTTCTATCTGGTCCAGATGGTCTGAAACGTAATTGACAACCAGATATTCGTTTTTCTCCCTATTGGCCTCGTCTTTGAACATCTGAATGCTATTGTCCATGTCGTGTATAACCATCATGGCCATCTGGCGACTGTCCTTCACTTTCTGCCTGTAGTCCAGCCACATGCCCGTACCGAAGGTAAGTACGATGGATATGCTGGTAGCAATAATGGTCATCAGCATCTCTCTGATCACGCCTCTCGCAGAGTTCATTTTCCTGAACTTAGGCATCCTGAATTTTACATTCATACTGCTCTATTAAAATGACAGAGTCCTTGCTATACACTCTTTTGTATTTATACTATCAGAACTAATACAAGACAAAATTACATTATTTTCCAAATTACATCCACAACGCTTGCTAATTATTTTTCTATCGGACAATTTTTTTACGTACCATGCCGACAACCTCAGTCCGCCAGATTCCATAACAGTCAATTCCAAGCCCTTTGACAGGACTTTACAGCAACTATAAGATAACAGATAAATAATAAATACACCCCTCTGTTTTTTTACATTTCTTTACACCATGTGGCAGATTTTCATTTCTCAAAAGCAACCCTCTCAGAATACACTGCAGAGGGGGTGATTTTTGCAGGCCTACGAGTTTTCACTGGCAGGCCTGCGCGTTGAAACTGTCAGGCCTGCCAGTGAAAACGCCGAGGCCGGGGAAATTTGAAGCACATATTTCCAAATATAAAAACAATTAAACACTGTTAATTTTTCTAAAAAAAGAAATGTTGGAGCCAACCGCTGCTCCCCTGGTGCCAATGAGTACACGAAGCATAGCGACAATGATTTTTTTATTTTTTTACACAACAAACCCATAGCAGGAAAAAAGAAAATTATATATTTGCAGATGATACTTCAAACCTATTTATTATTTCAAGATGAAAAAGTTATTTTATGTCCTGACACTCGCACTGCTTTTGCCTTTAAGCAGTTGTGCACAAAAGAGTAACCAAGCCAAGACAAATGCGCCCCAATTACCTGAAGGCGTCAGCATCGTCAACCTGCCCAAGACGGTAGACAACAAGAAAATTCTGGATGCCGTAAAAACCCAGTTCAAAGGAAAAGTTGCCATATTGGATTTTTGGGCAACATGGTGCGGTCCCTGCATGATGGCCATGAAGAAAATAGACCCTATCAAGGAGCAATATTTGAAAAACAAGAAGAATATTGCATTCGTATACATTACCGGTGAGACCTCACCCAAAGCCGCATGGGACAATGCCATCAAAAACATCAAAGGCTACCATTACCGCTTGAGCGACGAACAATTCTCCTCACTTCTGAAGGGACTGGGCATCAACGGCATTCCCACCTACATGATACTGAACAGCGACGGCTCAGTTGCATACGACAACATCAGTACCGGCGGTTATCCCGGTGACGAAACCATACAGGCTGAAATAGACAAGGCCTTGACAAAATAAAGATTCCACAAAGAAGGAAAGTTTTTATTTAGATATCTCTATGCCCGACACCCCCAAAAGCCTGTCAGTATACAGAGCATCGGCAGGCTCTGGGAAGACATTTACCCTTGCGGCACGCTACATAGCGCTACTGCTGAATAATGTCTCGTTTCGCTCTATATTGGCAGTAACCTTTACCAACAAGGCAACTGCAGAGATGAAACAACGCATCCTTTCCAACCTACATAAAATAGGTACCGGCGAACTGGGCAGAGACAGCGCCTTTATGAAAAAAGTGGAGGGTTTCATGCCGTCGGGCACCCTTCCGAATGACCTGCAGACGAAAGCAAAGTCCATTCTTACCCAAATACTGAATGACTACGACCATTTCGCCGTACGGACTATCGACTCTTTCCTGCAGATTCTCCTTGCCGGACTGGCTCACAGACTGCACCTCCGCGCCAACTACGAAATAGACCTGGACACTGACAGCGTCATAAACAAGAGCGTAGACCTCATGCTGAAAAACTATAAAAACGAGAGCGATGAGGTCAGGAAAAAAATAGACAATTTTCTGGAAGATAATCTCCACGAAAACAAATCGCCGGACATCCGCAAGACAATAAAGAAACTGTGCCGTCAGCTGACTAAAGAAGATTTCCTGATAAACGAAGACATCATTTCCGACAGCGTAGACACCCATGACAAAGTCATGGCTTACAGAAAATCATTGCAAAACTACCTGGACAACACGTTCATTACGCCCCTGAAAGAACAGGCAGCTCTGTTTGACCGGCAATATAGCCACTATCCGTGGCGGGCAAGCGTGGCAAGAAGCATCAGAACCTTTATGGAGAGCATACGGGAATACCTGCAATCGCCCTATACAGCATCACCTAAACTACTTGCCACTACCGTGAGGAACAAACTGGCCGACGAAGACCTGTGGGAAAAAGAATGTACAGATATCCATGACACACTGCCGTCAATGGCCCTGTTAAACAAATTAGAGAATCTGGTCAGGACGAACATCCCTGAAGTCAATTCGGTACAACTGTCACTTCAGCACCTGCACGAACTGTGTCTGCTCAGCCGGGTACAGGAACTCATGGACAAAATTGAACGGGAAAAAGATTCCACCATGCTGAGCAAGGCACCCGTCACCCTCTTCAGGGAAATGCAGACAGGCGATGCTGAATTTATTCTTGAAAAAGCCGGCATACGCTACTCCCACATCATGATTGATGAATTTCAGGATACATCCCGTCTGCAATGGGAGTTGTTCAAGCCACTGGTCAGAGAGATTCTTGACAAGGGAGGGACCGTACTGATCGTCGGAGATGTAAAACAGAGCATTTACCGATGGCGAGGGGGCGACTGGAAACTATTGAAAGAGATTGACAGCGAAGAACATTTGGGAGAATATTTTCGCAACGACATGGGAGAGATCCTGCAACAGAAAAGGAATTTCCGCAGCCACGAAAACATTGTCAGATTCAACCTTTCGCTCTTCAAGTTCATCTCTGAACAGATGGACAGCGACATTGCTGAAAAATACTCTGCATACAAGGGTATCATCAAAGATATCTATGACGAACAATTCCGCCCAGAAATCCTTGCAGAATATTATAAAAACCAACATTCCGGCGGATATGTCAGCATAGACTTCCACCCCTACAGAAAGACACCCCCGTCATCCGACATCATCATAGGGAACATGATGGATCAAATCAACGACCTGGTCAGACACGATGTACCAATGTCGGACATCAGCATACTGGTAAGAAGCCACCACGAGGCCGGGTTGATAACCGAATTCCTGACAAAAAATCACAAACCCGACGCAACAGGCCCCTATGACCATCTGGACATTGTTTCTTCAGAAGCTTTCCGGCTGTCTTCCTCCGTATCAGTAAACATTCTCATCAATGCCATGCGGTTTCTGCAGACGCAAAACAACATTGCCTTGTTTTACGTCATATACCACTATCAGCACAACATTCTGAACAACAATATCGGATGGGAAGAAATCCGTCAGCGATACACCCGGCAAGACTATGCCGGTATGCTGCCGTCCGGGTATATAGAATCAACTACCTCAAACGGCACGACAACCTGTTCCCCCTGCGCATACCTGAAAGAACTGCCCCTCTATGAAATGGCAGAAAGACTGGCCAGAATGTTTCTGTACACTGACAACGCAGACAAGCCACTTGAAGATGACGCATATATACTCTGCCTCTTTGACCATATCACGGCTTTTTCCCGTCAGAATATCTCAGATCTGGATTCTTTTCTTGATTACTGGGACGATACCCTCTGCGAAAAAACAATCCAAGGAATCAGTACAGGAATACAAATCCTGACAATACACAAAGCCAAGGGACTTGAAAACGGCAATATCTTCGTACCATTCTGCGATTTTGACATCCTAAACCGAAAGTTCAAGGACAACAACATATGGTGCAGCCCTCCCAATGCGCCCTACAATGGTATGCCATTACTGCCTATTCAAACTGTAAAAAAAGCGGCTGAATCAATTTATGCCGACAACTACAATGAAGAAGTCTTCATGCAGCATATCGACAGCATCAACACCCTCTATGTTGCCCTCACCAGAGCAAAAAGGAATCTATTCATCTCGGGAAAATATGACGTAGAGGGAAATTCGCCGGTTAACAACATCATGTTCTATCTTCAGAGCTACCTCAACAAAACCGATATTGAACGATATCCGGCAAGTGTCTTTGAGGAAGCTGCAACAGATCAGGAATGTATTACCTATCAGACGGGCGAGATTATCTATACACATACACCGCAGGAAAACAACTGTATACCATTGAGACTGCAGCATCTGGAAGAAAGATATGAATTCCGCCAGTCAACCGACTCCTACAGTTTTCTCTATCCCGATGAAAAGAAATACAATACAGAAGCCTGCAAGCATGGCCAACAACTACACCTCATCTATTCTGCCATTGACACGGTTCAAGACACAGATGACGTCATCGCACTCTTCCGGAAACAAGGTATAATAGCCTCTGACATACAAGCCGGTGAAATATCCAGAATTATCCGGAACAGTTGGGAAAACAAGTTGGCAGCCAGTTGGTTTGACGGCTCCTGGACATTATTCAGAGAATGCAGCATCCTTGAGAGAGGTCCGGAAGGAGAACACAAACAACACCGCCCGGACCGAGTCATGATTAAAAACGACCAATGTATTGTCGTAGACTTTAAATTTGCACAAAGAAGCGAAGAACATAAAGAACAAGTCCGACGATACATGGCATTAATGAAAAAAATGGGATTCAACAACACCACAGGCTACCTGTGGTATATCGGAGAACACACAACAGACACTATAGAGATTACCCTATGACACCTTTCCTGAAAGAAATCGCACTTGACTTATATAAAAAATATGGCAACGACATGAGCAATGTTGCCATCATTTTCCCCAACAAGCGCGCCAGCATTTTCATGACAGAATACTTCTTTCAAATCATAGGCAACAATCCCTTATGGGCACCAACCTATTACAGCATTAATGATTTGTTTGACCTCCTGTGTCCTCTCAAGCACGACGACCCGATCCGCTCCACATTTCTACTGTATAAAATATACAGGGAAATAGCCAAGAAGGAAGATGACGACATGTTTGACATCAACTACTTCTACACATGGGGCCAACAGCTCATCAATGACTTCAATAACATTGACAAAAACATGGTTGACCCCAAGCGAATCCTGACTAATGCTTCTGAAATATGGAAACTGGAGGAACTGGGAGATGACGAAACCACACAGATTCTCAAAGACATCTTCCTGGACATTCCACAAAGGAAGAAAGAAAACACCAAGAAATCTGTCAAGAAGGAATACCAACATATTTGGAACAATCTATACAACATTTATATAGCCTTTAATGCCAAACTGGCAGAGCGCGGCGAAGCATACAGCGGAGCACGAAACAGGTTCGTCGTAGAATCGCTGGAGAAAGGTACGCTACAGTTGCCAAAACAATATGAGCACTTTGTATTCATCGGATTCAACGTATTGTTACAATCAGAACGCAGATTGTTCCAATACATCCGTGATCTGGGCAAAGCCTCTTTCTATTGGGATTGCGACCAATACTTCTGGGAAAAAGAATCACAGTTTACTTTCATCCACACACTTAAAGAGAATGTCAGAGAATTCCATAATACCATTCCTTTTGAGAAAGAAAACCACATTGAGCATCCCGACATTGAATTTATCAGCACGTCATCAAACAATGCACAGGCACACTATGTCACCCAATGGCTGAGCCAAAACCTGACATCCGCAGAAGAGCGACGCACAGCAGTTATACTATGCGATGAAAACCAACTACAGGCTGTTCTGCATACCATCCCTGGAGAAAACAGCAACACTCCTGGCAAGAAAGTCAGAGAAGTCAATATTACCAAGGGATTTCCTCTCGGCAACACTCCTGCTTACAGTTTTGTTGTCAGATACATGGACACAGAATACCTCAAAGAACAGGAGAATCCGTCTGAGCAGTTGTACCGACTCGGAGAGCAACTATACTCAGAAGCCCATAAGACACTTGCCGCCCATCCACAAAACACATGGGAGGGTAACCTTTATGCCGAATCATTTTTTCAGTGCTACACTACCATTAACCGCTTCAAGGATATCTTAGCTGAACACATCTTGAATATTGATGGCAACACGTTGAAAGGACTATTAATGCAGACCCTGAAGTCCCAGACAATCCCTTTCAAAGGCGAACCGGCTGTAGGGCTTCAGATTATGGGTATGTTAGAAACGCGTAATCTGGATTTTGACGAAATACTCATTCTGGGCGTCAACGAAGGCAACATTCCCAAAACTTCCACTGACCACTCCTTCCTTCCCTATGACCTGCGAAGGGTTTTTAAATTGACTACCGATGAAGAAGAAAGTGAAATCTATGCATACAACTTCTTCAGATTACTGCAACGGTGCAAGCATATCACTTATATGTATAACACTCTGGGGGAAAACAATTGCGAAATTTCCCGCTTCCTTCAGCAACTGCAATACAACACGACTTTTAACATTAAAGAACTCAAGTTAAAAGAACTGCAGTATAACAATGTAGAAACAATACCAGGGATAGCTGAGAATGAGGTACAAAACTTCATGAAAGAAAAAACACATCTGTCGCCCAGTGCCATCAACCATTACACAGAATGTCCGATGAAATTCTATTTTTGCGATATCGCATATCTGCAGGAAGATATTCGCGACAGCCTGATTTTACCGGCAAACACACAAGGCTCCATCTTTCATGAGGCCAGCCAACTATGCTTTGAATATCTTATCAAAGAAAGAGATACAGACTTATATGGGTATCCCATATCTTCAGCAGAAATAAAGCATTTAGCTGAAGACAGCGTCAAGATAGAACAAATTCTCGCAAAAGCTTTCTTTATTGTCAGTGGCAATGATGCATTGAGCAATACCGCTCTATTAGAAAAATATATCCAGGAAACAAGAGATGTAAGCATTATTTACAAATCGCACCGAGACAGGCAACAGGCTGGCAGAAAATTCATCGAACAACATCCAGAGCTTGCTCTCTACAGCAGAGAAACACATACTGCTGAATTTAAGGTTATCAAATCATATCTGAAGAATCTACTTCTCTTTGATGCACAATGGGATGACCTGCATATCGTTTCTATGGAAAAGAAATACGATACCATCATTGAGGGAATCGCCATCGGCGGCTACATTGACAGATTGGATGTTGTCAGAATCAATGACCAGTATACCTTACGCATCGTTGACTACAAAACAGGTAATTACCAAGACTCCAAAGTCAGATTCACGGATATTCCCAGTCTCTTTACTGAGTCTGACAAACATTATATATTTCAAACCTTTATATATAGTCAGGCATGCAGCGAACAAGATGAGCCTTTCGGCTTAAAACTACCTATTGCACCTTTGCTGCTTTTTACTCAGAAAACCGGCAACAAAAACTATTCGCCCTATCTGCAACAAAAAAACAACAAAAATTCAGAAAAGGAAATTTACAAATTTCAAGGTGAATTGGCAGATACATTTCGGGAAGAACTCATAAGTCGTATTCAAGAAATGCAGAGAGATGCTTACAATTATAGGACAGAACCAGAATGTAAATTCTGTCCCTTCACTCAATTATGCAATAAAAAGTTAAAAAGTTTTTAACAACACCCGTCCTTTTTCCCTCACAGGAACACACATATTCCACCGATGCATTTTTCCTATTTACACAGCATCATTTATATCAGTATAAAGGAGAGTTTTGTTAAAATACAGAGCCTTTTCCACGCAGTCAAGAAACAACTTCCATCAACACATATCAATGGAAAAAGCAACAAGCAATTACTCAGAGATATTAAACTGAGGTAAAATTTTAGTCATAAAATCCTTCACTGCGCGGATATCGCCTTTTTCTTTTAAAATGAGCAGGACTGTATCATCACCAGCCAATGAGCCGATAACCTCAGGAACAATATAATTATCTATTTCAGCTGCCAGACTACTGGCATATCCATGCAATGTTTTAATGACCATTAAATTACCTGAGACAATTGCCTTCAAAAAACCAAAATTCTGAACTAGTCTCACTTTTGATTTCCTATAGGAAACTTCTTCTGGATTTATCTCCCTTGGCAATGCATATATTGAATGACCTTCCTCGTCAAATATTTTTGAGACCTTCAGATTGTGTAAATCACGCGACAACGTGGGCTGAGCCACTTTAAATCCCTGTGCTTTCAAATCTGCTAAGATGTCCTCCTGATTGTCAAAATGTTTATTTGCCAATAAGTAGCGAAGCACTTCTAAACGTGTTTTCTTTGCTGCCATTATACTCAAGATTTTATATTATACGACACAAAAATAATAATATTTATTCATTCTCATTTTCTTTAGCAAAAGATTCTCACAAATAATTTCATCACAATGGATACAAACAGGACAGAGTCCGCACATTTTTACCACCTTTTTCAACCATTTCCAAATAAGTAAAGATTCCCATAAACATTAAAACCGAAAAATAATTCTACAATGGCTATTTGGCCCCTACGGAAAATATTTTACAATATATTTTTACAATTAAAACAAAATGCCTATTTTTGCAGAACCACTTTTTGTGGCAAGTATTTCATTGATAATATTAAAAAGCTTATAATAATGAAGAAAACATTTTTAATGGTTTGTATAACAGCAGTTTCGTTATTCTGCTCATGCAACAAGGAAACTCAGACAAACCTTACAAAGTCAGGATTAGATCCCGAGAACTTCAAGACAACAGTAGGAGAAGATTCCACTGCACTCTTTGTTCTTACCAACAACAACGGAATGGAAGTATGTGTAACTAATTTCGGTGCACGCATTGTTTCTATCATGGCTCCCGACATTAACGGAGAGTTTCAAGATGTTGTATTGGGTTTTGACAGCATAAGTCAATACATTAATATTCCCACCGACTTCGGTGCAGCTATCGGCCGCTATGCCAATCGTATCAACAAAGGACAGATTACCATTGACGGCAAAACCATCCAGTTGCCAATAAACAATTTCGGTCATTGTCTCCATGGTGGTCCTGAAGGCTGGCAGAACAAAGTATTCAAGGCTAACCAGCCCAATGCATCAACCATTGTACTTACTTTGACATCACCTGACGGTGACATGAACTTCCCTGGCAATGTTGACGTTTCCGTCACCTACAAACTGACAGATGACAATGCCATAGACATTCAATATGAAGGCACAACTGACCAGAAGACAGTACTTAATATGACTAACCACTCCTATTTCAACCTGAATGGAGACCCCAATATTGATATCACCAATGATACCCTGTTTATTAATTCTGATGCTTTTACGCCCGTAGATAGTACGTTTATGACAACAGGTGCTATTGTCAGTGTAAAAGAAACACCTTTTGACTTCACTACACCTACTACAGTAGGCGAACGCATCAATACTGAAGGCAACGTCCAATTGGCTAATGGTCATGGATATGACCACAATTGGGTATTGCGTGAAAGCAACGACATCACTACTGTTGCTGCCAAGGTAATATCACCTGTTACCGGCATTGTTCTTGAAATTCTGACAGACCAACCTGGTATTCAAATCTATACCGGCAACTTCCTGGATGGCACTGTAACTGGCAAAAAAGGTATCACTTATCAGAAACGTTCTGCCATCTGCCTTGAGACACAGGTATATCCTGACAGTCCCAACAAATGCCTGAAAAGCGAGCAATGGCCTTCTCCATTCCTTGATGCGGGACAAACATATAAACACCATACTATTTTCCGTTTTTCAGTCAACAAATAGGGGAAAAATTGGCTTAGCGGTCTTCAAAAGAGACCGCTAAACTTTTGAAAAAAAATGAAATAAAAAAAACAAACAACTATACAACTATGATGAAAAAAATTTTCACAGCAATCACCTTGATTGCTGCACCTCTTGCAGGCTACGCTTCAGAAGCGGACCTAAAAATGCCTGACGGCTTTGCAGATCAAGCCCAGATTTTGTACTGGGGATTTGCCATTGTCCTACTTGGCTTGGTTTTTGGCTTTTGGCAGTTCACCAAAGTACATCAACTGAAAGCCCATCCTTCCATGTTGGAAATCGGCAACGTAATTTTCCAAACCTGCTCCACTTACTTGAAACAACAAGGAAAATTTCTCTGTGTACTTTTTGTATTTATTGGTGCCGCTATTGCTTTATACTTTGGGGTACTATCACACTTACCAATAGGTTCCGTTCTCCTCATTTTAGGGTGGACTATCATTGGTATTTTGGGTTCCTATGGTGTTGCTTGGTTCGGCGTCCGCATGAATACCTATGCCAATGCCCGCATGGCATTTGCATCCCTACGCCGTAAGCCTTTGGACCTCCTCAACATCCCCCTCCGTGCAGGAATGAGTATTGGAGTCGTTCTTATCTGTGTTGAACTAACTCTCATGCTCATCATCCTTATGTTTATGCCTGGTAACCTTGCCGGTTCCTGCTTCATTGGGTTTGCCATCGGCGAATCACTCGGTGCAAGTGCCCTACGTATTGCCGGAGGTATTTTCACAAAGATTGCTGACATCGGTTCCGACCTGATGAAAGTAGTTTTCAAGATTGGCGAAGATGATCCACGCAATCCCGGCGTTATCGCTGACTGTACCGGAGACAATGCTGGAGACAGCATTGGCCCAACCGCAGACGGTTTTGAAACTTATGGTGTAACAGGCGTTGCCATCGTATCATTTATTCTTTTAGCTGTACCCGAACAAAGCATGCAGGTTAAACTCTTAATCTGGATTTTCGTAATGCGTATCCTCGGTGTCGTAGCATCCGTCCTTTCCTATTATATCAACGGTGCAATTGCCAAGGCAAGATATGCTCATGCCGATGATATCAATTTTGAGACACCGCTTACTAATCTTGTATGGATCACTTCCATTGTTTCTATTCTCGCCACATTCTGTGCAAGTTATTTCCTGCTTCAGGATATAGCCGGCAATATATGGTTGGCATTAGCTATCATCATCAGCTGCGGAACATTGGGAGCCGCCCTAATTCCAGAGTTTACCAAGATTTTCACATCTCCTACCTCTTCTCATGTTCAGGATGTTGTCAAGGCATCTAATCAAGGCGGTGCCTCACTGAATATTCTTTCTGGATTAGTTGCCGGTAACTTCGGTGCATTCTGGACAGGATTCGTATTCTTTGTTCTCATGCTCATCGCTTACATTGCATCTATTTCATTTGGTTTGGAAAGCACCTTCGGCACCTATCATTCCATTTTTGCCTTTGGTCTGGTTGCTTTTGGTATGCTGGGCATGGGTCCTGTAACCATCGCAGTAGACAGCTATGGCCCTGTAACCGACAATGCGCAATCAGTCTATGAGCTGTCCCTGATAGAGGATGACATTGAAAAGACTACTCAAGAGGTAAAATCTGAATTTGGGTTCACGCCTGACTTTGAAAAGGCTAAGTATTACCTTGAAGCTAACGACGGAGCCGGCAACACTTTCAAAGCTACAGCAAAGCCTGTACTAATCGGTACCGCTGTCGTTGGTGCCACAACCATGATTTTCTCTCTTATTCTCATGATCCAGAAGACTCTTGGCATTGAGCCTGAAAGTGTTCTCAATCTGCTGAATCCGGCATCCCTCCTCGGTTTTATCCTCGGCGGATGCGTTATCTACTGGTTTACGGGTGCTTCCATGCAAGCTGTAACTACAGGTGCCAACCGTGCTGTTGCATTCATCAAAGACAACATCAAACTGGATACCAACGCACCAAAAAAAGCTGACATCAGCAAGTCACAGGAAGTTGTCAGAATATGTACAAACTATGCCCAGAAAGGCATGATTAATATTTTTATTGCCATTTTCTGTTTTGCATTGGCATTTGCATGCCTGTCATCACCCGACAGTTTTGGCGACAAGAACTCTGCTGTATGCCTCTTTATCGGTTATCTGATCAGCATTGCCGTATTCGGTCTTTTCCAGGCCGTCTTTATGGCTAACGCCGGCGGTGCATGGGATAATGCCAAAAAGGTTGTTGAGGTAGACTTGAAAGCCAAGGGTACAGATTTACACGATGCCAGTGTTGTAGGCGACACCGTAGGTGATCCTTTCAAAGACACATCTTCTGTGGCACTCAATCCTATCATCAAATTTACTACGCTGTTTGGTGTCTTGGCCATGGAAATAGCCATCAGCGACGGATTCCGTTCCATCGCTCCTTATTTTGGCATCGTCTTCCTACTCATCGCCATCTATTTCGTTTACAGAACATTCTACAAGATGAAAATAGACTAAAACGAGCGACAAACTTGAACAAGAAACAAAAAGCACTGGCAGAAATCTGCCAGTGCTTTTTGTTTTACTATCCTCCCTAAGCAACCCTGAAAAGGGTTTATCTCAACGATATTTTCCTTGATAGCGACAGGCGTCCCGAACGAATCTTAAAGATATAGGTTCCTTTTGCCAGATTACCTACATAGATATCCGATGTATTCCTGCTGTGTGCCATCAGGACTCCAGATACACTATAAATCCAGACATCGTCTGCAATGACACTCAGGTTCACACTATTGCCTCGATATGCGATATCGATGGTTTCCTGTGCTGTTTTCACAGGAATGATTCCGGCTGTTGCAATTCCTGTCATTCGGTAGGAGCATAATCCGTTACCGGGAACATATAGATATATCTTAGCCGTATCAGCCGAAGCGGTCAGTTCATAGTCCACCAGTGCATTATTATTGGAGTTGTTGATACTGCCTATTCCGTCCCCTGGCACGGTCCACAGAAGTTTCATGTTTTCAAAATCCATATCCTTGCTGGTCTGGACGATACTGAATGTATAGCCGTTTACACCTGAATAATCAGTAGCCGGGAAAATGGCGAATCTCTTCTCACCACATTCAAACGATGCAAATCCATTTGTTGCAATAGCCTTTGTTGAAGAAGGTATTACCTCGGTGTCCTCTCCAAACGTCGACAGAAGCTGCCCTGTACTGTATTGGTACAATGCCGGCACTGTTGAACTGCTGTTTACCACGACCTTATCATCACCGACAGGGAATACTCTGGGCCCAGCGCCCAGTTTCGTCGCCCCTGATGTAAACTCTGCCAATGTTGCCTCGGTATCTTCCGTAACAACTCCGTCTGCCACATTCCACTTGGCAATAATATTGCCCGATGTCACTGCGGCATAAACAGTAAAACAGCCTGTGTTCACATCGCCGGTCACCTTGCAGTTTTCCACCCTGTTTGTCTTTGACGTCGTGCATGTGGCTATAAGGACAGCATCGCCTGTCTGCTTGTCTATCTTGTACAGTTTAACAGGATTTGTACTCATCCTCATGGTATAATTATATACCAGCACGTTGCCGGCATCGTCTTTGATTACATCGTTGCAGGGATATGTATTCCCCTGTATTACATCATTCAAGTTCATCCTGCCATAGTAGGCTCCCGAGGTGGCATCATACTTGTCGAGATAGCATTTTGCCTTGCTTGAATTGGCACTCCGCCCGCAGACATAAATTGTATCGTTGACCACGCAGAAGCCCTTGGAATAGGTTCCGGATGACACAAAGGAGATATTGCCGAATCCCTCCTTGACCGATCGTTCCCATCGGCTTTCCAACTTCATGCCGTCAATGTTGTCATACATGTTAACATCTCTTTGCCTGACATATCCTTCTTCTATTTCATAGGTTATAATATCAAAGGAATACACCTCTGACGACACGTCTTCGCAGCCCGCCTTATTTGTCACTACGCGCCAGTAGTAGGTACCGTTACTGAAGTCCTCATACAATGCCGGATACCCCAGCACGTCATTATCGTCAGTCCATCCCGACGAGGCTGAATAGACCAGATTGGCCAATGTCTTGTCAGAATAAATTTCCAGTCTGTAGCCATCGGCATCCACTTTTTCCCATTCCAAATTGAAGTCGCCATATATTCTCCCCCCGCTGCCGGGCGAAAGCAGATGAGTCTTGGGAGCATAGCTGACTTCCTCTGTTGTATACCGCGGAGCATATTCATTGCCGAAGAAATCCACGATACTCACGGCAAAATGATATCCTGACTTATAAGCCAGAGCTATGGCAAAACTATTGGTATAAGTCACCCCCATAAGATAGTCTGCCAAAATGCCGCCTGCACTGCTGCTTTCCGCCTTGACATCCGAAACGGCATCAGGAATGGCATACACAGCATATTTCACATATCCGCAGTCATCCCATACGAGGTTGTTGGACGAAATGTGCAGATTGGTCACCTTGCCGTAGTTGTGTCGCGCCTTCCAGTCTATGGCCGGCGTCAGAGCGTGATGCTGGAACTTGTTTTTCAACAGATAGTCGCCCAGGCCTGAAGCCTTGCTGCCGTTCAGGTATGCAGCAGAGTAGAATACCGCTCCCGGAGCATCGTTTTCCGTATAGTCACGGGAATATTGTATTTGCTGCCCATAGTTGTCCCAATAGTCTCTGTTGTTGTTCGATGCCGACCCCAATGCCGATATAGAATGGCTGGCATAGTGATGCCTGCCAAACTTTTTGGCCACCGTCGACCACCATTGCGTAATTGGTCCGAAAGGATTGGTGGAATGGTCCGTGCGCCAATATATCTGAGGAGAGATATAGTCTATTGTACCATCCTGCAACCATTGCACAGGATCGGAGAAGATACCGGCATACTGCCAGTCACTGCCTTTCGGGCATGGACTTATCCCGTGGGTCGCAGCCACCGAAGCCGAGGAACAGGCCACACCGGCTGGTGAGATACCAAACCTCACTGCCGGGTTCTCACTCTGTATCATATTATATACATCTGCCACCATTTGGTTCACATTGCTCCGGCGCCAGTCTGCAAAACTCTTCGACGTGCCCGAGTTCTGCCACAGCGCATAATCGCCTGCCGCACTTGTCACAGGTATGCCGCTGGGATAGAAATAATCGTCAAACACAATACCGTCAACATCATAGTTGGTAATAATCTCCCTGCACACATTGACTATACGCTGATTAGTCTCCTTCAGGGCGGGATTCAATATCGTCGTCGTTGTCTGCGAGCCGTCAGAGCCCGTGGCAACATGGCTCAGCAGCAATCCGGCATCCTTGAGCGCCTGATCCTGCGCCGTACTCCATCCCGATGCCGATGTCGCCCAGCGATAAGGATTGACCCAGGCATGACATTCCATGCCACGCTTGTGGCATTCTGTAACGACAAAATCCAGCGGATCCCAGCCTGGTTCCTTGCCGCGCGTTCCTGTCAGGTAACTGGACCACGGCTCATAACTGGACTTATACATGGCGTCACACATGGAACGTACCTGAAAAAAGACCGCATTGAAATTATCGGCCTTGAGCTGATCCAGATAATTGGTCATCTGGGTACGCTGGGAGGATATTACACTCGAAGACGTACCTGTCTTCGATGGCCAGTCAAGACACCATACCGTAGCAACCCAGGCACTGCGGAATTCACGCTTGACATAGGTATCAGCCCCTGATACACTTATACTCTGAATAAAGAATCCAAACGCCGTGATAACACAGCACAACATTTTTTTCATACAGACTGTTTCTATATAGACAATGTAAAGATATATATTTTTTTTCACATAAACGCACCTCTTCCGACACCGATATCAGCCTTTTCCCTGTATCCTGCAGTTTCAAAACATAACGCCCGATGTACCCCAATAGCATATAAACCACTAATATACAATATTATTGCCATTCCATCCTATCCAATATTTACATATATTATGTTCTCAAGATTCAATAACAAGGACAAATATCATGCAATATGCCTTCACGGATAAAACGTTATGCCGATATGTTTTATATTTCCCGTTGCTGAACGTACGTTCACCGATGCAAAACATACGTTCACCAGTGCAAAACATACGTTCACCGACGCTGAACATAAATTCCCCAGGGGATAAATCCCTTTTTTGTCGGCATCATTTCCATCTTTTATCCCCCATGGGTAAAACACGCTCGCCTCCTGCTGTTTGCCTCAAAAAAAAAATAAAAAGATTGATGATTAAGAAAATAATTTTATATCGTTTGCAAAACGAGAAATAAATAATTAAAAATTTCATATTACAATGAAACATATCAAAGCCATGAGAATATTTCTGTCCATTCTGTTT
>CACYCZ010000066.1 GCA_902773055.1 uncultured Bacteroidales bacterium | reverse complement strand
GAAGTGTTTACTTGATCAGTTCAACCTGACCGTCGACGATACTGATAAGGTTTTCTTTCTTAGCCTTACCTACAAGTAACAAAGCTGTCTTCTCGTTAACACCTGTCTGGAGTTTAATTTCTTTTATAAGCCTGTTTTGTGAGATTGGCGACTTGGCAGCGTTTTCAAATGCTTTCTTGATAATCAGGTCAAGCTTCTCGCTGTTGCCATAGTTCTTGCGGTGGCTGAAATACCTGTAACATATCAGTGCGGTTCCGCACACGATGACAATAAGTAGTAACAAAAACTGATTCATAATTTTGTATTTTTAGAAATTATGCACAAATATATATATTTTTTTTAAAATAAATGATTGTTTGATATTTTTTTTAATAAATTTGTACACGATATTTGAACATGACTTAAAAAACATAATATTATGGACAAATTAGAACAAGAAAAATCTTCTGCGAAAGCTGCAGAAAATGTCAATCAAGACACCTCTTTTGATAGGAAGCGTCATATTTTTGGCGCGATTTTTGGTCCTATTTGTGCCCTTTTAGTTTATTTTGCTCACATCGAGGGTTTGGCTGATAACCCAGAGGCTCACAAGTTGCTGGCTATAGTGACGCTGGTGGCAATATGGTGGATTTGCGAGCCTGTGCCTATTCCGGTTACTTCGCTGATAGGCCCTACGCTTTGTATCATCTTCGGTGTGGTGCCGGCAAAAGAAGCATATTCAGCCTTTGCAAGTCCGATGATCTTCCTTTTCATGGGTGGATTCCTTATTGCAAAAGGTATGATGGTGAATGGTCTTGACAAACGAATAGCCTATGGTATCATGTCGATGAAATGGGTGGGCGACTCCCCGCGCCGCATCTTCCTTGCCATAGGTATGGCATGTATGCTCTGCTCGGGGTGGATAAGCAACACGGCTACAGCGGCAATGATGTTCCCCATATCGCTCGGACTTCTTGAGACTATCCGCGAGATGATGGCAGCAAACGGAAAGACTATCGACCTGAAATCATATAAGTATGCTACCGGTCTTATGCTTATTACCGCTTACGCATGCTCTATCGGCGGTGTACTGACACCTATTGGAACACCACCGAATATCATTATGATCGGATTCATCAGAGACTTGGCTCCCGACGCTCCTCAGATTACATTCTTCAACTGGATGATTTGGGGCTTCGTGGCTATGGTTCTCTACTTCATTATCACTTATATCGTCTTGCAGAAGATGTTCCCTGCCGACGTGAAACACATAGAGGGTGCTCAGGAGTTTATCCACGAGCATGTCAGCAAACTTGGCAAGTGGACACGTGCGCAGAAGAACACACTCATCGCCTTCATCGTGGCTGTCACGCTGTGGGTGCTCCCTGGCGTTTTCAGTGCTATTCAGAATATATCGCCAGGACTTATTGATGATTCTGTACTGAAGACCTACAACAAGTTCTTCCCCGAGGCTGTCGCCGCTATGGTTGGTGGCTTGCTGCTGTTCTTGCTGCCTGTGAATATCAAGACCGGCGAGATGACACTAAAGTGGAAAGAAGGCGTGGCAGGTATCGACTGGGGTACGTTGTTGCTCTTCGGTGGTGGTCTGGCAATCGGCGGAATGGTGTTCTCAACCGGTCTGTCGGCATGGATTGGCGAGTCGTTGAAGGCTGCTATGGGCGGTCACCCGTCAGAAGTGGTATTCCTGACATTGTTCGCAGTGACATCACTATTGCTCTCTGAACTTACCTCGAACACTGCTGTTGCCAACCTGATGGGCCCGATAGCTATAGCTACGGCAGTATCTTTGGGATTCAGCCCAGTACCTGTATGCGTGGTAATGGCACTTTGTACATCACTGGCATTCATGCTGCCTGTGTCAACACCACCAAACGCTATCGTATATGCATCTGGCTACATCCCCATTACGAAGATGATCAAGGCAGGTGTTATTCTCGACATCATTGGTGTGTTCATCATCACCATACCTCTTGTCCTTCTGCTTGTCAAAGCAATATTGGGAGTATAGCTTACACACTATTAATAAAAAATATGGGATGTGCAGTTTTG
>CACYCZ010000065.1 GCA_902773055.1 uncultured Bacteroidales bacterium | reverse complement strand
TATGGCAAATGGTACACGCTTGATGAAATAGTGCGCTCGCGCTATGTAAAGGAGTATGCCAATCGCATTGACTCCTGCCAGAACGCCCTCATCCTGAAAGGCTACGACAACTGGAATACGCTCTATGCAAGCGCACAACAGGATTTGCTGGATATGTATGAGAACATGGGCAAGAACACCTGCGCCAGCGTGAAACTGGAGATTGACCAGAAACTCGTCATGACGCGCCAGGCTTTCCGTGGCACATTGACCATGGAGAACGGGCTCAGTTCAGACCTGACAGGCATTGAGCTATCTTTGCTGGTCAAGGACCTGATGGGCACGGAGGCAACAAGCCATGAGTTCCAGATTAACTTTGAGAGCATAGAGGGCTTTGAGGGCAATCTGGACGGCCCGTGGACGCTAGGTCCGAAGGCCAAGGGTGTCGCCACCATTTTGTTCATTCCGACAAAATATGCCGCTCCCGACGGGCTGACGACATGGAGCTTTGGCGGAACGCTCTATTTCAACGACGGTGAAGGAGCCACGCAGGTGCGCTCGCTGCTGCCCGTATCGCTACAGGTCAAGCCGTCACCCGACCTCGATCTGACCTATTTCATGCAGCGCGATGTATACGGCGACAATCCGCTGACAAAGGATGTGATTGAACCTATGGTACCGGCTGAATTTGCCGTACTCATCCACAACAAGGGCAAAGGCGATGCGTCGAACATACGCATGTTTACCCGTCAGCCTCAGATTATCGACAATGAGAAGGGGCTCTTTATCGACTTCAACATCATCGCCTCCCGTCTGAATGGCGGCAACAGTGTCCTGGCCCTTGACTCAACCGTTGCCACGACATTCGGTGACATAGCGGCAGGCGGGTCAGCCTATGCGCAATGGGACCTGACAGCCTCACTTCTGGGACACTTTAATAAGTATGACATCTCGGTGAACCATGTCACATCATACGGTAACCCCGACCTTTCACTGCTTGACCAAGTAACCATCCACGAGTTAATCCACAGTGTCAGACTACCCATAGGGTCTCTGATGGGCTACTGGTTGCCACAGACCCAAGACCTGCACGGTTGGGCCGTCAATGACAATCTGGGCATAAACCCCACTGATGAGCCCGACCGTATGTACCTGAGCGACGGCACGACACTGCCCATCCTGTCGTTTACCGACAAAACGACGGTGAAGTATTCCGGCCATAATAGCTATAATGTCACTGTCGACGTGGACGAGACCGATATGCAGGACGGCTTCAACTTTATCTACATATCCTTTGCCGACCCGACCATGGGAGGCGGAGGTATCAAGTCTGTACGCGCCGACAGACCCCTGCTGGAAAACAACCAGATATGGCAGACGCAATATACTATGCGCGATGGTGCCGACCCCATTCGTGACAACAAGGTGCATGCGCTCATAGCCTTCCAGAAAGGCAGGGACAACAAGCCCTATTCATTCCAAATTGAGTTTGAGCCCGCCCCGCTCAACCGTCTTGAGGTGAAGAGCATAGAGACCGTTCCGCAAGGTGACGCCATTGCCACCGATGTGCTGGACGAACTGACGGTGACCTTCAACAAGCCCGTCAAACCCGAGACTTTCACGCGCAATGACATGGTGCTGCGCTACGAAGGCGAGAAACAGACCTCCGATATCCTTGTCACAAAGGCTGCCGACAACGACTCTGTCTATACGCTGAAGATGGACAATGTCAACCGCAACGGTTACTACACCCTGCTGGTTAACACCATCGATGTGAAAGACAAGGAGGACTTCGGCGGCATGGACGGCAAACAAGTCGGCTGGATGCTCTTCAAGGGCGGACTCGTTCAATACAACGTCGAGCCGTGGCCAAGTATCCAGGCCGGCAATGTCACCACCAGCAACAACGGCGTGACAAGCGGCGATATCAGCTACGGCACCGACGTCACCATGACCGCCACGCCTGAAGAGGGCTACACGTTTGACTACTGGGGAACCGTTGACGAAGCCATAGAATCCGTTGCCTCATCGCGCGGACGACTCAAGGGCGAGACTCCCGCCACGGCGATACAGGAAAACCAGATAGGACGCTACAGCACCGAGAACCCCGTTGTCGTGCCCATGAAGAAAGCCTGCAACATGAGAGCCGTGTTCAAGCCCAAGGCCTACACGGTGACCTTCGTGTATGACGGGAAACAGGGAGAGTTCAACACGTCATCGGCAGTATATCATCACGGAGACCGGCTGAACCTGAAGGCCACTCCTGCCGAGGGCTACAGTTTCGCCGGCTACAGCGACGGCAACGGCACCCTCTCGACCGATGCCGAATACGAGTACACCGTGACAGGCCCCGCCACCGTCACCGTGATGTTCAGGAGTAACGCTCCCCAGGAAATCCTGCTGCGCGAGAGCATTGACTTCACGCCGACGGCGGTCGGCAACGTCAACGTGCGCCTGCAACGCACGTTTGAAAAGAGCCTGTGGAACACCGTCTGCGTACCGTTTGACATCAGCGTACCTGCCGCTGTCTTCGGCGAGGGCACCCATGTGGCCCGTCTGCAAGGCCTTGACGGCAACACCCTGCAGTTTGCCACGGTGACCACCATGAAAGCCAATGTGCCCTACCTCATCATGCCGGGCAAGATAAACAACAACGGAGACGTCGCCGACAGCACCTCGGTTCTGTCTATCTACAATATCCTGAATACGGAGATTGTTTCTCCCGATGCAGCAATAACCGAACAGGCAGGCGGCGTGGAAATGATCGGCACCTATGTCAACACCGACATACCGACGGCTGCCAGCTACTACGTCCTGTCTACAAACGTGCTGGAATTTGTCGGCATAAACGCCGAGGTGCCGAGCGGCCGCTTCAGGGCATACTTCCATATCCCCGGCAGCGCCGACGAGACGCTCAACATTGCCATCGACGGCATCATCACCGGCACCAGCCTGCAGCTGCAGCCCGTAACCGAAAGGGGCGACATCTACACCCTGACGGGCTCACTGCTCCACAGAAACGCCGACATCGGTGCCCTGCGCCGCCGGGGCAGGCTGCAACCCGGCATCTACATCATGAACGGCCACAAAATCATGGTGAAGTAACAGCCCGCACAGGCTCATTGACACAGACAGGGTCCGTATCCTCCCTCCCCCCGGAGCATACGGACTCTGTTTTTTTTACATTCTAAACGCCAAAAGCATATCATGTTGCAACGGTATTGCCGGCGCATACCGGTTCTGCCAACATTCTGAATGCTGGAAATATATAAACTTGAGGCTACAGGCAAGACTGCCATGCAGCAAATATACCTATAGGGGTATATTCAAAAAAGAGGAGCATACCTCAAAAAAAGGTACGCCCCCATTAGCATTATGACAGATACTGCGATACTATTTTACAAGAATCTTTTTACGGTTCATGATATAGACCCCAGGTGTCAATCCCTCCAGAGAGTCGCTATTGGCACGCACCAGTCGGCCGTTCAAATCATATACCCATGTACTCCGTTGCAGTACGGGAACACTCTTGACACCAACATTGACATCCACTGTCAGAGTTCCCGTAAAGTCATCAGCAGTATAGCGTACTGCATCAGGATCAGAGAGAACAATATTCTTGATACTGACTTCATAATTGCCTTTAGCCAAAGTTGCATCTATCTTCAATGTAATGTTGAGCACGGCCCCTTTGTTACCAGAGAAAACAGCATTGGTTTGCGAGCTGCACACAACACGTGTGGCACCTGTAGTCAATTTTTGTGTAGCAACACTGTGGCGCTTAGCTGTGGTACGAGCCAAATCTATCATCGGATCATCATACTCATCAACGGCTATCTCCACGCCTTCCGGGAAATACAGGTCACACTGGAAATTTGTAATATTCTTCTCGTTTACCAGCAACACAGGCAGTACAGCCTCTGTATCGCCCGGCTTGATAGTAAGGTTCTGCAATTCAAGCCTGTTTGCCTCCACTGCACTTGCACTTACACAATAGAACAAAGCCAAAATGGCGCTTACCAATGATAATAAAATTGTCTTTTTCATTGTTAATATTACTTTTTTGATTATTGTTTTTATTTGATTGCAATTTTCACATTATTAATAATGTATATACCAGCCGGCAAGTTGAATGTACGGGTCTCTCCTGCGGTCAGCGCTACATTCTCCACCATTACTCCGGCTGTGTTGACGATGTACAACTGCTGAGCCTTGTCACTGCTGATGATGACAAAACCTTTACCAACAGATACCTCCAGTCCCTGTGCACAGAGTGCTGGAATACCAGTCACGTTGCCGATGTTCAGCAAAGCCTGCATAGCAGCTGCTTCGTAACGATCAGCCTTCACGTCGGAGAGGACAACATTGGTTGCCGTTACGTCATAGGTGCCCTGCCCTGCATTCTCAGCCTTGAGACGGAGACGCAGCACCTCGCCTCTTGACAGTTCTGCATTGGAAGCAGACGCACAAAGAACACGGTAAGTTCCGTCTTCGGCATGATACATACTCCACGCTCCGTGGTGCGCACCAGCAGCCTCTGCACCATCTTCGGCAATACTTACTCCCTCAGGCAACCGCAAGTCAAACTGCAGGCCTGTATAGGCCTTGGCTTTGTCGGCCAGACGGATAACGAGTTCACTCTCTCCGCCAGGTTGCAGTGTTACCGGGGACATACTGAGCAGAGTTGGCAGACAATGGTCAAATCCGCGAGACTTGAATGCCTTTGAACCGGCACTTTGAGACAGGATAAGATTTACCAGTGCAGCATAGTCGTTGACCTCCACGATACCGTTGCCGTCCATATCAGCAGCATTAAATACCAGACTGGCATCAGCCGTCTCAAGAATGAAGCGCACTACACCTGCAAGATCTGCCACATCAACAAAACCATCATTGTTGACATCGCCCATTGTATAATCAGAGATATTGATTATACTGGTGATATCAGGAGCAACATAGCGTTTGGCCTGAGGGTCAGTCAACACGATATTTTTTAAGGTCACGTCGTAGTCACCGGGCTCCATAGACTGTGCAGGGAACAGGGAGAGCGTTGCCACCGCACCGCTGTTGCCTGAGAATGTGGCATTTGTTGTTGAGGAAATCACTACACGCAGTGCACCGCTTGCCATCTTCTGTGAAGCCACGCTGTGGCGCTTAGCTGTGGTGCGACTGAGATCTATGAGACAGTCGCCATACTCATCCTCTGCCAGGTTCATACCCTCCGGCAAGTACAAGTCAAACTGCAGGGCACTGATGGCATCCTTATTATTCAGTTCAACCGGCAATTCGAATACGGCTCCGGAAGAAGCTTTCAGGTTGGTGGCAAAACGCAAAGTATTGTCTGTCTGGGTTTCGTTGCTAATCTGCTTAGCATTAAATGACTTCACCGCAGCATTGATGATACCTGTGCAGTCCTCCACATCTTCAGTTGTCATGTCATCTGCTATACGGTCGCGCACCTCCTTGATAGCAGCCAGCAGGGCTGCCTTGGCACCAGTGCGGTAATTACCTGCCTCTGTGCCTTCCACAGCATTGTTGTACAATGTCTGTGCGCTGTTAACCAAAGCCTCCAGAGCATCAATCTCCGCCTCGGTAGCCTTAGGCTCCGTTCCAATAGCGATTACTTTGGTAAACTGTTTCCAGTTATCAGCCTTAGTGTAATCGGTCTTGGCAGAAGCCGGCACATGCAGTGTCGGTGTGTCATAATCAGAGAAAGTGTTGACATTGATAGTCGGAGGTGTCGTGGGATTCATGTAGATATTTGCCAGTTCGCTACATCCTGCAAAAGCCTGCTGACCAATAGAAGTAACTGAAGCGGGTAACTCAATTTTCTTCAAACTGCGGCAATTGTAGAATGTATAATTACCTACTGTTGACAATACTTTGCTGTTAATCTTTACATCTACAAGCTTTGTACATCCAGAGAAAACGCCTTCATTTAATGCCTTCAAACCAGAGCCGACAACCACTTTCTTTAAATTCGTACAACCTTCGAATGAGCCCGAAAGACTTTCTACGGTATTAGGAATTTGTATCGTTTCCAGTTGAGTACAATTCCAAAATGCACGAGTTCCTATTGATGTCACTTTACCTAATTCCACATTTTTCAAATTTGCACAATCGACAAACGCATGATTGCCAATTGCCACAACAGAATTATCAAATACAACCGTTTCCAGATTTGTACAGCCTGAAAACGCATCATTTCCTAATGCTGTAACCTGCTCCGGTATCAATATATCTTTCAAAGATATGCATCCAAGAAACGCACAATAATCTATTGATGTCAAACTCGTGGGAAGAATAATGGATTGCAACAAAGAACAACCATAAAATGCATGGTTACCTATTTTTTGCAAAGAACTGGGGAGTTTAACATTCTTTAGTTTGTTGCAGTCAGCAAAACAATATTCTCCGATCTTAGCTATATTGTCGGGAAATTTAATTTCTGTAAGTTGAGAGCAGTTCTGAAATGAATATGCTCCTATATCAATCAATGAATTTGGCAAAATAATTTTTTTTAGACTGCTACAGCCCCAAAATGAGCCTTTTGCCCAACTGCCACCTTGCTGTCCATAACCTAAACTTATGACATTATTTCCTAAATCAACATCTTCTAACATCGTACAATCATGGAATGAACCGCTTATATTTACTTCTGCATTATCTATCTTCAATGACCTCAAATTTTTACAAAAAGCGAATGCCTCAAAGCCAATTGTTATTACTGATTGCGGAATTAAAACGGCAGAGAGAGGTGCTCCATAAAATGCTTGAAAGCCAATTTCCTTCAGTCCCTCTGGAAGTTGAACAGCATTTAACGGACAACCATAAAATGCATCTTCCAAAATACTTTTTACTGATGAAGGTATTTCAATCTCCGTAATTGCTGTGCCATAAAAAGCATGACTGCCAATAATTCCTAACGAATTAGGCAAGGTTACATCATGTAATCGTGAACAGCCCATAAAAGTCCAGTTAATTTCCGTAACAGATGCAGGTATCACCACTTTTGTAAGAGATGTACATTCTTGGAATGCGCCGCTGCCACCATATCTACTTTCATAATAATAACCAAATCCAATAACAGCGTTTCCTAAATCCAGCGTTTCCAAACTCGTACACCCTTTAAAAGCACAATTATCAATAAATACTGGCGCATTATCAATCACGACAGATTTTAATTTAGCACAATTAGAAAAAGCATATTGCCCGATGGTTTTCACTTTGGACGGAATGATGACTTCCTCTATGGGAGTCTGATAAAATGCGTACCGTTCTATTGACACAGTTTGACTTCCAAGTGTCATTGTCCTGAGATTCGGGCATTGATAAAAAGCATTTTCTTTTATTACCTCTAAGGCATCAGGCAGGACAATTCCTGTAAGGTTTCCGCAATTTCTGAATGCCTCATTGCCAAGACTTGTAAGTGTTGAAGGCAAGGTGACGCTCTTGATGCTTGAATTCTTGAAAGCTGACGCTTCAATAAGGGTCACGCCTTCGGGGAGGACTACGCTGTTGAGGGCAGAACAAGAGGTAAAGGCTGTACCCTCAACTGCGGTTACGAAATAGGTGTCACCGCTCCAGGTAAGTTTTTGGGGAACAACGATGTCACCTTCATAGGCATAAGTACCACTGGTCACTGACACAGTCTTGGAACCTGTGGTATTGTAATAAATGCCGTCTACTTCAAAATCAAAAGCCATTACATGCAAGCCGGACAGCATGGCTAACAACAGGCAAACGTAAAATTTGTACTTCATAAAATTATTAAAATTTTAAAATTAAACAATAACATATCATTTATGCATTTTCAGATGTTTGGCGATACAACAAAAAAAGAAGGTGTAAGTCTCTTTCATTTGCTGTCCTGAAGGTATCGCCAAACACCTGAAAATGCACAAACGGAATAACTTACACCTTGTGTGTAGTGCAAGCATTCACATCTTACTACAGGCATTTTCGTGTCAGCAAATTTTGGCGAAATTCTCAGAACACACTGTAAGAGCAAATACTATATATTATGTATCTTACTTACCTAATCTAGGAGTTTTTTATCATAGGCTTTCCATATTTTGAAATTAATAATCACTTCATTTTACCTGCAAAGATAATATTTTAAATAAAAACAAGCCTACTTATACACATTAATTAATTTAATCTCTGACGATTTTACATACCGGCGCAGATACTTCATTTCGTTCCAAAATTCATTAATTCTTGCATAACTTTAAGGCGGACCATGCTCCTTTGTTTCTGACAAGGGCATCCTAATTCTGTTTTCATGCCCGCATATTTTATGTTCACCGTTGGTGAACGTACGTTTCGCGTCGGTGAATGTACGTTCCGCATCGGTGAATATACGTTCACCATCGGTAAACATAGATTTTATCGGGATAAAAATGACTTTGTCACGTTACGACAGAAACACGTGAACGGGCTTTCACAAAAAAGATTCAAGGGAAGCCAATGCGGAGGCTATTTCTTCTGCGGGCTGAAGGATATGGCGACCTTGAAATAGTTCCTGCGTATGCGCCAGAGGCGGATGAGCCATACAGCAAAGAAACCTTCGGACAGGACATGATAGACGATATTCCATGGATGGGGTATGGTGAAGAACAGGCTCAACAGCCAGCATGCCAAGTCCAGGTTGAACAGGAGGTCCCACCATCGCTCACGGGTGCTGAACGTAAGCGTTACGCTTTCACCCTCTGCCACGCTCACCTCTGCCGATGACGACAGGCTGAACTCCCATTTCCCGGGCAGCAGGGGCACTTTCACCCCCACGGCATAACGGCCGGGCGGCACTGTTCCCCTGACCTCTCTGCCACGCACGAAACCCACAAGTTGTCCGTTTATATATATATAATAAGGTAGCGGCAGCGACAACTTTCCGTGATGGTGATGTATGACGAGCTCTGACATATCAGGATGACTAAGTTTCCACAAAGGTACAAACATTGCACCTAACTTCATCCGAAAAAAAATGTTCTCTCATAATTATTTTCCTGTCTATTTATTTGTATAACAAGAAAAAGATGTCTATATTTGCAATAGAAAATTTCCATCAATATGAAAAGACAGCTCTACTTATTTCTTACAGTTATTGCCCTTGCATGGTCTGAAAGTGCAACGGCGTTCGACGTCTGTGTAGACGGCATCTACTATGACCTCAACGGCAAAGAGGCTACCGTCACCAACAATGCCGAACCGAAATGTTATGTCGGTAAGGTTGTCATTCCCTCGGAAATTAAATACAACAATGTGCGCTACCGGGTGACTGCCATCGCACCGGAGGCTTTCAAGGGGTGCACTGGACTGACCGACGTAAGCATCCCCGCCTCGGTGAAGACCGTGGGCGACGATGCCTTTAGACATTGCCCGCTGCTGCCTGTTCACGACATGCTCTACTATGCCGACACCTACCTCGTAGGGCCCTATGAGTGTAGCGTCACGGGGACGTTCAAAATCAAGGAAGGCACGCGCTGGATCGGCAACGGGGCTTTCAACGAGATTACTTGTATACGCAGTATCAATATTCCTGCCTCTGTCGAGTCTATCGGCACGGGGGCTTTCAGGCTCTGCGACTACCTCAAGAGTGTCACCATCAACGGCAAGGTGGAAATCGGTCAGGATGCCTTTGCGGGCACCAAGGCCATCTGCGAAATCAACATCTACTCAGACGACACACCGACCATCAAGGACGAAGAAAAAGCCTTTGACGAGACCGTTTACCAGAAAGCCCTGATCCACGTTGCACCAGGCACGGGAAACAGCTACCGCTCCACCTACGGCTGGCGCAAGTTCAGCAATCTGACCGACGACCTGCCCCTTTCGGGTATCGGGAACGTCACGGCCCCCGCCGATGCAACGGTCAAAGCACGCTACAACACCAGAGGGGAAGCTCTCTCCCATCCCGTGAAAGGTATCAACATCATCAAGACAGCCGGAGGCAAGACCTACAAGACAATCGTCAGGTAGGCAGGGACACACCCGCCCTCCCCTCTGTGGCTGCATATATATTTTTTATCTCCTTTTCCCTTTGCCAAAGATGACTGACCGCCGTTTGCCCCTGATATCCGGCCATTGGGGAGCAGTTGTATTACTCATGCTGCTCAGTGGATGCGACAACCCGTTTGACGTCCACCCCTACGACATGGACCTGCACGGTGCGCACGACATCAACAATACCAACATCAAGAAAATCCAGACTGCATGCGAAGGCAGGGACACCCTGCGCATAGCCTTCATCAGTGACACCCACGGCTGGTATACACAGACAGAAGCTGAACTCAACGACATCAACCAACGCGACAGCATAGATTTCGTCATACACTGCGGCGACCTTACCGATACGGGAACAACCAAGGAATATATCTGGATACGCAATTATCTGGAACGCCTCAGGAAACCCTTCATCGCCCTTATCGGCAACCACGACTTCCTCGGAACAGGCGACGAGGCATACAGTTGGATGTTTGGCGACAAGACTTTCAGTTTCATCGTCAACAGGTTGAAAATAGTATGCCTCGACACCAACGCCATGGAGTATGACCATATGGCAGCGATACCTGATTTCACTTTTATGGAAAAAGAGGCCGACAACAGCGCAGGCCTGTTTGACAGGACCATTGTGGTGATGCACGCCGCCCCCTTCAGCGACGAGTTCAACAACAATGTATCCAAAGTCTTCGGCTATTACCTGACACTGTTTCCCAATCTGCTGTGTTGCGTTTTCGGCCATGAGCACGTAGACACGACCAGAACCATATACGACAACGTAGCTCCCTTTCACAGCATAGACTGCGCCCAGCACCGCAACTACAAGATATTCACCATCACCCCCGACGGCTATGAAGTCTGCAGGATTGATTTTTAGCCTCATGCTGTCGGCGGTATCACTGTATGCGCACGGTGCCCTTCCGGCAGACACGACCGACAACCGGGACTCCATAAAATATCTTGCCGGGCATACCGGCAAGAGGGTCTTCATAGATAAGGCCAAGGAGAGAAACTACGACAAGCGCATACACCGGTATCGCAAGAACTGGGCGGCACTCATCCCTACCGAAATTGTATTGCAGAATGCAGGCAACATGGGGCTGCTCTCACTGGGCATGGGGTGGAACTATGGCAAACACCGCCAGTGGGAGACACAGTTGATGCTGGGATATATACCTCCCTACAAGAGCAACCGCGGCAAAGTAACCTCGACGCTGAAACAGAACTACATTCCCTGGAGCATATACCTCAAGGACGGCAATGCCTTTGAGCCCCTCAGGTGTGGACTGTATGTCAATACGGTCTTCGGACATGAATTCTGGAAAGAACAGCCCCACCGTTATCCCAAGAAATACTATGACTTCCTGTCCACTGAATTCAGGCTGAACATCTTCATCGGAGAAGGCTATACCAAAATCATTCCGACCAACAGGCGGAAATTTGTCAAGAGCCTGACATTCTTCTACGAACTCAGCACATGCGACCTCTACATCAGGTCCATGTATATAGACCACAAGGTAAGGCTTGAGGATATCATAGGACTCTCACTGGGTGTGAAGTTCCAGCTGCTGTAAGGACAACAGTGCCGGGGCCTCCGCCCCCCGTCACGCCGCCACTTTCAACCGCCAGAGGCAGAAAGAGCCGTACGATGGGAGAAATTTATTACCTTTGTAACTCAATTTATATCTAACAGGATTTTTTCATGGAATTAAAAAGACTGAAGGAATACTACCGACGATTCAGGGCATGGCAGATTGCCCCGCTCAAATACGAAATGCTGGATACAGAACCCAGCCACTGCATGAACTGCGGACACACCTTCACGGGGAACTACTGCCCCTACTGCTCTCAAAAACGCAACGTAGGACGCTTCACCTGGACGAGCGTGCACCAGGCCATAATGGAACCCTGGGGTATCAACTCCCGTTCCATGCCATATACCCTGCTGCAACTTATCTTCCGCCCCGGCCATCTCATCAGAAATTATATCAGCGGCAGGCGCCAGGTCAGTTTCCCGCCAGTCAAAATGCTGTTCATCATTGCCGCCATAGTGGCCTTCGTCGAGCATACGCTGATACCAGAAAAAGCTGCAGCCAGTGTTGCTGAAGCCAAGAAGAGCATAGACCCGGCAGACTCGCTGTATGAAAGTTTTGACCAATTTATTGACTGGATTCAGGTAAACCCAGGCTGGGGAAGCCTGCTGTCAAGCCTGTTCCTGCTGTTTCCTACATGGGTCTTCTTCCACAATGCCCCCAGATACCCCAGACACACCCTGCCGGAAGGCTTTTTCATACAAGTCTTTCTGAGCATACTGTCACTATTCCTGACACTTCTGAGCGACATGACAAGCAATGTATTCAACTATATTGTCCTGTTGTACTACGTCTATACCTACCACCAGTTGTTCGGCTACAGTCTTTGGGGAACTATCTGGCGTTTGACGACAACATTCTGCTGGGTTATTTTCGCTGTTCTCGCCATCGTTTTCCTATATCTTGGCTGTACAACGATACCGCATGCCGACGATCCCGAAACAGCCAGGACAGGCATGCTCGTCAGCAGTGGAATAATGGTGTTCTTCTGCATCGTCCTCCTCCTGCCAGGATATTTCATCTCGCACAGAAAGAAAACAGAACGTGACAGCATTCCTGCTCAATCATAGAGCGGACCTGACAGCATCAATCCTTTAAAACTTACATACAATGAAAAGAAGAGAATTCCTCAAGACTGCCGGCATCATGGGCGGGTTGGGAATCACAACATCTCCCCTCCTTGTTTCATGCAGCAAAGAAAAACTCATCAATGACAACAACATCAAAGATTCCTACCAGACCCAGCTGCTTGTAGTTGGCGGAGGTCCGTCGGGGGTATGTGCAGCCATAGCTGCCGGACGGATGGGCATCAGGACACTGCTCGTTGACTCGGGAAATTGTCTGGGAGGCATGGGAACAAAAGGGCTTATAGGTCCGTTCATGACCAGCTATGACGCAGCCGGTGAGACGATGATTATCAGAGGGCTCTTTGAAGAAACAGTCAACAGACTTATAGCGAAAGGTGCCGCCCTGCATCCTAAAGATATCCGGCAAGGAACAGAATTCACAGCATGGATCAATGTCGGGCACGACCACTGCACCCCGTTTGACCCCGAAATATTGAAGATTGTATATGAGCAGATGTGCAAGGAAGCCAATGTGAAGATTCTCTACAACTCCAGTTTTGTCAAAGCCATTGTCAGCGGCAGAAGAATCAAGGGCGCAGTGCTGTTCACTCCATCGGGATTGGAAAGCGTCCAGGCCGACTGGGTCATTGATGCCACAGGCAATGGCAGCGTTGCTGCAGATGCAGGTGTAAACTACACGTTCGGTGACCCGGAAAACAAGAGAGTACAGCCAGCCTCGCTATTCTTCCGTATCAACAATGTCGACACCGACAGACTCGTAGCCGATGTCGTACCCCATCTGCCCGAATTCAGACGTGTGAACGGAGTCAGCTACAGATGTCTGCACTGGCGGGTTGCAGAAGCTGAAGCCGCCGGGGAATGGGATTTGGCACGCAAGTCCGTTAATATGTTCCGCTCCGTAGAAAAGGATCAGTGGGTCATCAACTGCTCCCGCATCCACAATGTCGACCCGACAGATGCCGAAAATCTCACCGACGCAGAGACCGAAGGCAGACGACAGGTACAGGAACTGATGAACTTCTTCCACAAATATGTCCCCGGAGGCGAACATGCCACCCTTATGGGCACTGGTTCAACCATGGGCATCAGAGAATCGCGCCATATACTCGGAGATTATGTACTGCCCGTGCAGAGCCTTATTGACGGCACCATTCCCGACGACCTTGTCCTCCTGTCGGCAAACTCCATTGACGTACATGGTGCACAGGGAGGTCCTGCCGGCGGATTGTATATGCCCATAAAGAAAAACATGTATGGCCTTCCCTACCGATGCCTGGTACCTAAGGATATTGAGGGCCTACATATCACAGGACGCTGCATATCTGCAGATTCAGCCGCAGCCGGCGCCGTACGCGTCATGCCGCCTGCCATGGGACTTGGCCAGGCCAGCGGCATAGCAGCCGCACTGTGTATCAAAAACGGCACAACGGCAAGCAAAGTAGACTATGCCGACATTCACAAAGAATTGTCCAGACAGAACGTCTATCTAATCTAAAACATGGGCACAAACACATCAATACTCTTCGGTCCTTGGTCACTACGCCTTTCATCGCCGGCAAAACGGCACAGATTTTGTTCTTGTAAATCTTAAATAAAGTAAACAATGCAGTACGCAACATTAAATGCTGTTAATTCCGTCAGGTAAAACATTAAAAAGAACGAAATTTGATTTTTTTTAAAACAAAAAGTCTTGATATCTCCTTCTTTCGGCATTATATTTGCGATAGATTTGTCAGAAAACAAGAAACAAAATCAATAAACATAAAATTATTAACGCATATGAAAACATTAGAAAAATTTTTGAGTGTTGCCATAGTTGCAATCACCGGGTTCACATTAAATACTATACATCTTTCTGCCGCGCTTCCGGCAGTCAACGCAGGAAGCGGCATGGTAGACCTTACCTACGCAGCAGAGACTACAGTCAACTCCGTTGTATACATCAAGGTTACCATGAACAGCAAAACCCAGACGGTAGAATACCAGAACCCGTTTTTCGATGATTTCTTCGGCCAATTCTTCGGAGAAGGCAACGGCGGAACACAAAGAAGGCAGGTACAGACTCCCAAGCGCCAGGCAGCCGGCTCAGGGGTAATCATCTCAAAGGATGGCTATATCGTAACAAACAACCATGTCGTAGCCGATGCCGACGAAATCAATGTCAAACTGAACGATAACAGAGAATTCAAGGGACGTATCATAGGCCTGGACAAGACGACCGACCTGGCCTTGATTAAGGTTGAAGGAGAAAACCTCCCTGCAATACCTATCGGTGACAGCGACAAGCTGAAACTCGGCGAATGGGTATTGGCAGTCGGCAATCCGTTTAATCTGACATCTACCGTCACTGCTGGTATTGTCAGTGCCAAAAGCCGTTCCCTCCATGCCAATGACATTGAATCATTCATCCAGACTGATGCCGCCATCAACCAAGGAAACTCTGGAGGAGCCCTGGTAAATGCGAAAGGTGAACTTGTCGGCATCAATGCCATGCTGTACTCACAGACCGGTTCTTACTCCGGATACGGATTTGCCATTCCGACAACAATCATGAACAAGGTTGTTGAAGATATCAAGAAATTTGGTACTGTACAGCGCGCTCTATTAGGTATCAGCGGCATGGAAACCAGTACCTATATCGACTCCGAAAAAGAAAAGAACAAAGAAGTCAACCTTGGCACCACCGAAGGTATCTATGTTGCTGATGTAAGCGCCGACGGAGCTGCTGCAGATGCCGGCATACAAAAGGGAGATGTCATTCTTTCGGTTGACGGTAAGACGGTAAACAAGATGGGACAACTGCAGGAAGAGATTACGAAGCATCGTCCCGGTGACGTTGTTGCCGTAACATTCATGCGTGACAAGAAGGAAACAACAAAACAAGTTACACTGCGCAATGCCCAGGGTACAACTACAGAGTTGAAAGAAGCCGATCCCAACAGTCTGGGCATCGACTTAAAACCCCTGCCCGCAGAAATGAAAAAAGGATTGGCTTTAGACCACGGCTTGCTCGTTACAGCCATACGCGATGGCAAGATGAAAGAAGCCGGCATCACCAAAGGCATTATCATCATGCAGGTCAATGACAAGAAAATGAATACAAAGGAGGACTTCGAGGAAGTTGTCAAGAAGACCAATATGTCGAGCGACCGCGTGCTCTGGATACGCGCCAAAACACAAAGCGGCTTCAACAAGAGTTTTACCGTAGACCTTGAAGATGCCAAGAAAGATACAAACAAGAAAAAATAATCTTTTACCACATCTCTCAAAGCGAGGACCCTTTCTGCGAGTCCTCGCTTTTTTCATAAAGATAAAATCGCAAAAAACATCGGAGACAACTAAAAAAACTGTAAATTTGCACTTTGTAAAGAATTTGAACAAATCAGTCATGCAATTAAAAGAACATATCCAAGAGGTATTAACTGAAATACAAGAGCTTAAAGCACAAAATGAAAAGGAGTTAGAAAACCTGCGCATAAAATACCTCAGCAAGAAAGGCATCGTGGTAACCCTCATGAACGAATTCCGCAATGTCTCTGCAGACCAGAAACGCGAACTCGGTATTGCACTCAACAAACTGAAGACTGAGGCTCAAAATAAAATCAATCAACTCAGAGAGGACATGCAGCAGGGAAATACAATTGTAGATACCGACTTAGACTTGACCCGCACTGCATATCCCACTCCACTGGGCACGCGCCACCCTATTTCATTAGTAAAAAACGAAATCATCGATATTTTCTCCCGCCTGGGTTTCAGCCTTGCCGATGGACCTGAAGTAGAAGATGACCTGCACGTTTTTACCAAGATGAATTTTGCTGCAGACCATCCCGCACGCGACATGCAAGATACGTTCTTCATCGAAAACAGCCCCAATGATATTGCCAAGAATGTTATCCTGCGAAGCCACACCAGCTCAGTACAGGCACGCGTGATGGAACACCAGCAGCCCCCTATCCGTGTTATCTGTCCGGGACGGGTTTACAGGAACGAAACTATTACTGCCCGTGCACATTGTTTCTTCCATCAGGTTGAAGGACTATACATTGACAAGAATGTTTCATTTGCCGACCTGAAACAAGTACTGTTGCTCTTTGCCCAAGAAATGTTTGGTAAAGAGACTAAAATACGCCTGCGCCCATCATATTTCCCATTCACAGAACCTTCTGCAGAAATGGACATCTCCTGCCACATCTGTGGTGGAACGGGATGCTCCTTCTGCAAAAACACCGGCTGGGTGGAAATCCTGGGGTGCGGAATGGTAGACCCAAATGTGCTTGAATTGTGCGGTATTGATAGCAACGTATATTCTGGATATGCTTTCGGACTTGGAATAGAAAGAATTACAAATCTTAAATATATGGTCAAGGATCTCAGGCTCTTCTCTGAAAATGACCAACGGTTCCTTGATGAATTTGTCTCTGCAAATTAAAAAGGGATTCTTCCACTACAATTAAGTACTCAGGGATGCACCAATTGGTGCATCCCTGAGTACTTTTACGCAAAACCAACAAAGTTCAAACCGAACAATGTGCCCACCATTTTAACACAACATAATTGAATTCCTATAAGAACTTACAAACAGTCATATCAGAACCATCATAGCGGAAGCCTTTATTTTTACCCATTTCAGCTAAAATAATGAACAATAAGAAAATATAACATTTTGCTAAATTTTATAATTAGAAATTCTCAAATTATGAAAAAAATAAATTAACTTTGCAAAGAGTATATATACACAAGAATGAATATCTTATCTAAAATATTTAAGAAACAAACTGCCGAGGATAAAGTTGGAGGCATGGAAGACTTCATGTACCTGATCAGAGTCTACTACCAAAGTGTCATGGCATCTAAATTGGGAATAACAAGCCTCCAATCTCTCCCTGACTTGAGAGTGTTCAAGCAAACCCTGCATGTCCCAACCGTCAACAACAAACTTGGTCTTGGAGAAAAGAACCGTTGCCAAAAAATGCTCACTGAGTTATACAAACTACCAGAAACATTCTTCAAGGAAATTGACAACAGCATAAAGTCCAACTGTCACAAGGTCACTGATGTACGCGATTACCTGTTTCTCTTCCAAGGTTTCAGTCAAGAAATGCTTATGGTAATGAGCAATACGTTGCAATGGAAACTGCGTATCCCCGCCTTTTTCAAGAAGACCCTGCGTACAGTTATTGAACAAGGCATCAGCGACATCTTGAACAAAGATGAATGGAAAGATGCCGGTGTGCGCAAATCTGTCTACAATCTTCGCAGCTATCAAAAACGCCTGGGATACTCGCAGGAATGGATGACTGAATTTGCATACCATGTTATCCTATTAGCGAAAAAGGAGCCTAAGCCCAAAGATTCAGAAGAGTCCAAAACAAAATAATCATGTCACAACGCACTGACACCTTAGAGGAACTGAAAGTAAAACTTGACATTCTCATCAAGAATTACAATAATCTGCAACACTGCAAAGAAACAGCCGAGATTCTCAAGAAAGAAAACGAGGAACTCAAGAAACAATATGAAACTCTGAAGACAGCCAGTGCCTTTACCAACAATCCCCAAAGCATCAAGGACACCAAACTGTATATTTCCCGGCTCATCAGAGAAATTGACAAGTGTATCGCCCTACTCAGTGCTTGAGACCTCCCGCAAATCCCCGACATCATATCCGCATAACATGAATTACTCCGAGAAACTTTCCATCCAGTTGAATATTGGCTCAAAGACATACCCACTGGAAATAGACCGCCAGAATGAGCAGGTCTACCGTGATGCGGCAAAATTAATCAACGACAAAATACATCGCTATATCAGCAATTTCCCAGACCAAGACAAGGAAGACTATATGGCAATGGCTCTTATTGATATCGCAGTCAAACTGGTTTCCGAATCCAACGTAGACAAGAAACTGCAAGACATGATAACCCTTATCGACAAGACGCTTAAATTAAACCCTTAAAATCAAGAACTATTTAATAACAAAATATTTATTAAACATGAACATTATTTTAATTATAGCCTCATTTATCGTAGGCGGCATCATAGGATTTGTTCTTTTCCGATTTGTGATAAAAAGCAAGTACAATGCCATTATTCATGAGGCTGAAAAAGACTCTGCTGTAATAAAAGAGAAAAAACTATTAGAAGTCAAAGAAGTTTTTCTAAACAAGAAAAATGAGTTGGAGAAAGAAGTTCAGCAACGCAACCAAAAACTTCTACAGTCAGAAAACAAGCTGAAACAACGCGAAATCAACATTAACCAGCGTCAAAATGCCATTACACGCCGTGCCAGTGAATTGGATGCCGCACAAGCCAACATCAATGCACAACAGCAGGTAATCCAGCACAAGCAAGAGGAACTGGAAAAACTGCAGGCTCAAGAGCGTGAAAAATTGGAATCCATCAGTGGTTTATCAGCCGAAGAAGCAAAAGAGCATCTCATCGCATCACTAAAAGATGAAGCACGCACGGACGCCCAGAGTTACATTAACGAAATCATGGATGAAGCCAAAATGACAGCCACACAGGAAGCCAAAAAAGTCGTCATCCGCACCATCCAGCGCGTCGCAACCGAAACTGCCATTGAAAACAGCGTTACTGTATTTCATATTGACAACGATGAAGTCAAAGGACGTATCATTGGGCGTGAAGGCCGCAACATCAGGGCTTTAGAGGCAGCTACAGGAGTAGAAATCGTTGTTGATGACACTCCTGAGGCCATAGTCATTTCAGCCTTTGACCCTGTACGCCGTGAAATATGCCGTCTGGCTCTCCACCAGCTCATCGCCGATGGACGCATCCATCCAGGTCGCATCGAGGAAGTTGTTGCCAAGGTTACCCGGCAGGTAGAAGAAGAGATTATAGAAACAGGTAAGCGCACAGCCATAGATTTAGGCATCCACGGCCTGCATCCGGAACTCATCCGCATCATCGGCAAGATGAAATATCGTTCTTCCTATGGCCAGAACCTCCTGCAGCACGCCAGAGAAACAGCCAATCTCAGTGCAGTCATGGCATCCGAGTTAGGACTCAACCCCAAGAAAGCAAAGCGAGCCGGTCTGTTGCATGATATCGGTAAGGTACCCGATGAAGAGACAGAATTGTCACACGCTATCTACGGCATGAAACTGGCAGAGAAATACAAGGAGAAGCCCGAAATATGCAATGCCATCGGTGCTCACCATGATGAAGTGGAAATGTCAACCCTCCTCGCCCCTATCGTTCAGGTCTGCGATGCCATCAGCGGCGCCCGTCCTGGAGCACGCAGGGAGATTGTAGAAGCCTATATCAAGCGTCTGAACAATCTGGAGAATATTGCCATGAGTTATCCTGGAGTAACCAAGACATACGCCATTCAAGCTGGCCGCGAATTGCGCGTGATTGTCGGAGCTGACAAAATCAGCGATCAGGAAACTGCCGAACTGAGTGCAAACATCGCCACAAAGATTCAGAACGAAATGACCTATCCCGGTCAGGTTAAGATTACAGTTATCCGCGAGGTCCGCGCTGTGAACTACGCAAAATAACCAAGAATACTCCTTCATACAAAGTAAAAATGAGCATTTCAAAAAAATGCTCATTTTTTATTATCCACATTACAAAAACCGCGCAAAGAGAGATATTTTTAACCGAAAAATTAAAAATATCTCAAAAATTACCTTATTTTCTTTCAAATTGACGCTTTTTATAGGTAATATTATTACTTTTGTATAGGAAAAGAAATAACACTATATTAAATATTCACACAAATGAAAACCGAAGAAGTAGTTGCTAAACTGCAAGCTAAATTTCCAGGCCAGCCTGAATACTTTCAGGCAGTAACGGCAGTATTAAAGTCTATTGAAGATGTCTACAACCAGCATCCCGAATTTGATGCTGTCAATCTTATCGAGCGTCTTTGCATCCCCGACCGCATCATCAAATTCCGCGTCACATGGACAGACGACAATGGTAAAGTGCAGGTCAACACAGGATACCGTATCCAGCACAACAATGCCATTGGTCCGTACAAGGGCGGCATTCGCTTCCATGCTTCCGTAAACGAGTCTATTTTGAAATTCCTTGCCTTTGAGCAGACCTTCAAGAATTCTCTGACCACCTTGCCGATGGGCGGTGCCAAGGGCGGTTCCGATTTTTCTCCGCGCGGTAAATCAAATGCTGAAGTCATGCGTTTCTGTCAGGCTTTCATGACAGAGTTGTGGCGCAACATTGGTCCCGACGTGGACGTTCCTGCAGGTGATATCGGTGTAGGCGGCCGTGAAGTAGGCTACATGTTCGGTATGTATAAGAAACTCACCCGCGAACACACCGGCACGCTGACGGGCAAAGGCCTTGAGTTTGGCGGTTCACTGATACGTCCTGAAGCCACAGGCTACGGCAACGTATACTTCCTCATGGAAATGCTCAAGACCAAGGGAATGGACCTCAAGGGCAAGACCGTTCTCATCTCCGGCTCCGGCAACGTAGCCCAGTATACGGCTGAGAAGGTTCTCCAACTCGGCGGCAAGGTACTCACCATGTCTGACTCCAACGGCTATGTCTACGATCCTGATGGTATCGACAGAGAGAAACTTGACTACATCATGGAGCTCAAGAACCTCTACCGCGGCCGCATCAGGGAATATGCCGAGAAATATGGTGTCAAATACGTTGAAGGTGCCAAGCCATGGTTTGAGAAAGCCGACATTGCTCTCCCCTCTGCTACTCAGAACGAAATCAACGAGGAAGCTGCCAAGGCTCTTGTTGCCAATGGTGTCATAGCCGTGAGTGAAGGCGCCAACATGCCGTCTACTCCTGAGGCTATCAAGGCCTTCCAGGATGCCAAGATTCTCTATGCTCCGGGCAAGGCTGCCAATGCTGGCGGTGTATCGGTTTCCGGTCTTGAAATGTCCCAGAATTCCGAGCGTCTGTCATGGACTTCGGAGGAGGTAGACCATCGTCTCCACCTCATCATGGAAAACATCCACCAGAACTGCGTAAAGTACGGCACCGAATCCAACGGCTACGTCAACTACGTCAAGGGAGCCAACATTTCCGGCTTCATGAAGGTAGCCAAGGCCATGATGGCACAAGGCGTCATCTAAACTGCCTACAGCAATCCCTAATAAATATTTTCAGGCCATACCGCAAAATGCGATATGGCCTGTTTTTTTGACAAACAGCGGATGACGGCTATTTCTTCTTTCCACAAAGCAATTCCTCCATGGGCTGCCGGCATTCTCTCTACAAGGATGGACGTAACCTACGGTTCCCTTAATGATTTCCTGAATTCATCATAACCTATCTCCTTGAATTCTCCTGCACAGAATCTTCTGATGCGCCAGTCATCCTCTTTCATAATCGGGAGATAGAACCGATAATCCGGCAATTTGCCTGAACATGCCAAATAGAGGTCATGCAGGTCTTTCACCTTCTTTTCATATTCCTCCCTGCTGATCATCGAGCCAGGCGCAACATTTACACTTTTTACTTCGAAGATATGGATCCGGCCTTGCCTGTCCCTCAAAATAAAGTCTGGATATGAGGCATGTATGCCATTGGCATAGTATTCATACTTTATCTCTGAATTGAGAGGATAATTCTTTCCCCAGAGACAAAGTTCTTCGTCCTCATCCAGTCCGGCCATCTCCAACTCTGATATATACTTCCCCTTTGAAGCCAACTGCCGGAGTTTTGCCGCCCATTCTCTTTCTGCATAACTGTCAAAGGCAAATTTGTCCTTACCGTCCTTTCGGCTCCAAATCCAGTTCAGCCCTTGCTCCTCATTATTTGTCTCGGTGTAAGCTGATATCGTAGGAAAGCTGACCTCTTTGTCAATCACAATGCTTTGTTCGTAATTGCATATATAGTTATCATACTCCGCCTTGATTTTGTCCAAGTTTTCTGCAAACTTATGCCAACGGAGAATATCATTATCAGCATATTCATAACAGGTTTCAAGCAAGTCGTTTGGTACCTTTGACAGTTTTCTGTACAGTTCAAAGATGCTTGTCTTTTCAAGCCTGTCCGGTTGTCTCTCTATAAAATCCCTTATATTGAAATTTTTTTTGCAAGTCAGATTCTCCAGACGCGTTGATCTTACCCTGATATACCTTTGAATGTCTGAGCCTCCGCCATACAACGTGACCTGTCGCCGTGCTGGCATGGTGTCAGGCTTGATTCCCCATACCCACGCCGTTGTAGCCAACCGCTTCTGCTCCTCCGCCAGTTTCTCAAAATCAAGCAGGCGAGGATTTCTCCTGACCCTACCTAACACTTGTTCGTCAAGTTGCTTGCTTTTACTGTCCCTCACCTGATAAAGCATACAGGCACGAGGGATGTCCCACCCCTCGGAAATGACCATCTTGAAGATAATTATATCAATGCCTCTATTTTTTGCATAATCCTTCCATTTGTTCACAGGCAGTTTTCCCTTGATGATGTCGTTGGTGTCACAGAGATTCGCTTCGCCTTTCTTCCCCTTCAAATCCACCATTACCATCCATTTAAGTCCCTGATTTTCCACCTTGTCAAGTACTGGCTTTATATTTTCGTTCCATTCCTGTTCAGCCTTACCTGTATTGGAAATCTGGATAATCAGGCACGGCTCCACGCCAAGAGCAATATATTGCCGTTTCACCTCCTTGAACTTATTGACGGCATCTTCGACAGTATCATCCAAACTTCCGAATTCAACCCTTTTAATCAGGCCTGCATTTTCTGCTTCTTCATCAGTTATCTGTACGTCTGGTATCTGGCCTTTCCGCTTGTCAGGCGTTGCCGAGATATTGATTACTTTTCCGAAGAAACCGCTCAGTTTCGTATCAATATTGGATGTTGCCTGATGGCATTCATCCTTTATCAGATATACTATCTTGTTTTTGCCTTCGCCAAACAAGTCACCAGTCATTGTGCGCAGGAAATTAATCATCGGGCCGCGCATCAACAGGCTGTCTGCCTTGAATAGGTCACGGGGAAGAACGTAGACATTATAGTCTGTCGGTATATGCAATCCCTCTTCACCTGATATTTCTGTCGATATTAAATACGGATTTATTTTGGGAAAAATATCTGAATCGGCAGCTTTCTTGAAAGATTCATAATCTTGCTTTGCCAAATCACCCTTCGACAGGGATGAAACAAGAAATATAATATTCTCATCGGCTTCAATAATGCGATTCATCATGTCAGCCATCATATGTGTCTTGCCGCTGCCCGTTGGTGCCCGGAAAGTGATTTCGGACCTTCTGCTCATCTTTTCCACAAGACGTGCTACGGCATTATTCTGCAGATCTCTTACCTCTTGCAACATCTCTTTAGCCCTCCCTTCGTTTTTCCTGCCAATCCTCATCGTTTTCCACATACCGCTGTGCATTGGCAAAATTCTGACAAACCCAGTCAATCTTTTCTTTTATAGTTTTGAATTTCTCTTTGCCATACAAGGTCTCGTCAATAGCCTCAAACGGAGTCTTGTTGTCTGCAGTCAAATGATCAGGAATGCGTTCTATCTCATAAACATCAAGGTTCCCTCCGTATGGCTGATTATCTTTTATCCACGGATAGTCCTTATTGCCATCATAACATTCTCCCGTCATGATACGTTTAAGACGTTTAGATGTAACATCATAAGCGATTCCATTTTTATTCTTTACATCTTTCTCATTTAATTGGCATAATATGAATGTTCGAGAACCTTTGTCCTTCTTATTCATTGACATAACGGCATGGCCTGTTGAACCACTCCCTGCAAAAAAGTCTAATATAATTGCATCCATCTTACAATAGGTCGTAGCCTGCAATAACAGGCTTATCAGGCCTACAGGTTTGGGATTATCAAATGGTAAATAACCAAAAATATTTGTCAAAATAGAACTTCCATCTTCATTTGTTTCGCAATTATATGAGAACTTTTTAGACAAAAGGTTCTCCATTTTCTTTATTTCGCCGCCCTCCTTGATGTGATTCGGACGAAAAGGGATTTTTGCAATATATAATGCTCCCTTATTCTCAACAATATCATCCAATGTTTCCTGACTATATCTAAATTCTCCCTCAAGTTGGAAATCATTAATATTTTTTCCATCTGCAATTTTGACATCATTGAGTAATTTTGTTTTTATATTTCCCTCCGACATATCTTGCTTTTTAACAATCCCATCAGGAAGATTAAAAGTAACAGAACCGGCTTTAAATGTTAAGATTGACAATGAATTCCCTGCATTATTTATCGGATACTTTTTCCCGACTGTCGTAGTATCAACCGAGAAGGGATATGACAGGCTGTAATCCTTGACGTAGCATACGATATATTCAAATCTTGAGGCAAAATAACTTGACAGGAATGATGGCTTATCTTTCTTTTGCCAAAGAAACATTCCTGCGAAATTTCTCTCTCCAAAGACTTCATCAAATAAACATTTTACATAAGCCTGATTTTTGTCATCAATGCTACAAAAGATAACGCCATCATCTGTAAGCAATTGTTTTGCCAGCATCAAGCGCGGATAGAGCATGGAAAGCAGATTGTCGCGCGTAATTCCATTCTCATAGTTCGTCTTGGCAAAATC
>CACYCZ010000064.1 GCA_902773055.1 uncultured Bacteroidales bacterium | reverse complement strand
TCAACTGGTGCCTCTCGTTTTGCAGCATCGTCAACCGCTTTTTTCAAATCATTGATAGATGCATTAGTTTGCCGCAATTTCATTCTCATTTGCAGCTTGTCTTCAGCAAAACTTCTTGGAATGATCTTTACAGGCGTTTTTATTTTTACAAAAAAGCCAATATCAATTGCTCTGTTATTTTCTATATCAACTAAACCTTCCGCTTTCATACTATTATCTGATAACTCTTTTATTATTTCTGCAGGTAAATCAAGAATGCACTTTGCAGAACTTTCCACTTCAACCACTGCAAAACGCTTATCATATAAAGGCACAACAACAATATCACCCGGTTTAAAGGTAGCGAAACGATATAAACACCAGCGTGAACGGTAGCGTGCACCCAGTTTATCCATTAACGGTTCAAAACCTTCGCCTTGCTTTTCAGCAATGCATTCACGCAACTCTGGGCTTATTGTCATAAGGTACTGCCAACCTATGGTTAGGTAGCCTTTGTCAAGCAACGGTTTGGCAACGCCCCATTCATTCGAAATTCTGTGTAACCAGTAATTGCTCATAACATACCTCCTACATTTTTTAATTGAAAAAACACTTTGTTCTCTCGCAAGCATAAACGTTCCAACATTAAATATTGCTCCATCAATAAGCTAAATATTTTATAATTCTATTTTATCATTATGTATCCCTCAAACAAGACATCTCTTTATTTAACAGTACCATACTTCTCCCACATCCCCTTGACACATTCCTTTATTTCTTCCCGTAACTCTGCCGGTTCCAGCACTTCCACGTAAGGACCGTACTGCAACGCCCAAAAACGCATGGCTTCTGCGTTGCACTTCACATCAACGAGCATTTCATCTTCAAATTCTTTGCGGATTTTGAAGTCTTTCCCGAACCAGTCCACCAGCTCATTCATCAGGTGTTTTTTAGCAACCATGCGTACGCTCACGCTTTTGCCGCTGAACATGTAAATATGCTCTGCCATGTGCCTGGGCAGGGAAAAACCGTTTCTGAAATCCGTCACTTGAGATACGGGCTTGCGTTTCTCGTCCAGCATGCACACGGAAGTCATGCGGTCGATACGGAAATGAGCAACGTTATCGTACTTGTCGTAGTTAGCTATCAAATAATACCGTCCGTTGTTGGCCACGATCTGGTACGGGTTCACAATGTAAGGCTCTTTCCTGCGCGGATGCAGCTGAAAGTCTGTGCCGTAGGAATTATAAATAAAGCTGACCTTTTTCCTCTTATCGATGGCATCGTTCAGTGCATCCAGCGCGTACATGGTCTGTTTGTTGTCCGTGTGCTGCAGTTCCGGCAGGTTGCAAACGTGCTTCACCTTTGCAGAGAAATGCAGCCCGCCCAGCTCTTTCAGTTTGCCAATCAAATCTTTCGCCCGTTTCTGAGAGATACCTTTGGAAAACAACACGCTGTCAATCAGCAGGCGAAGCTCTGCGTTATCAAACTTCCGCCCGCCAAGGAAAGCGCCTTTGTTGTTTGTTACAATATCGTAGCCCATCTCCTTCAACGCATCAATGTTGTTCTTCACCGAGCGCCTGTCACATTCCATTCCGTACTGTGCCCGAAGGTGACGAATGATTTCCTGTTGGGTCAGATGGTGTTCCTCATCGGAATACTGTTCCAGAATATCCAGAATCAGCATATTTAACATTTTTTTATTTCCGGTTGCAAACATATCGCTTTCGTCCTTTCTCTTATAATTATTATTGCATGTAATAATTCTTCCTGCAAGACATGGGTAAAATTATTGAATTTTTAATTCAGTTTTCCGCGATACGGGCAATTTGCAAAATGACAGGGGTATGCTTTAATATCGGAAATTCCTTTATAAATGCAGTTGGGAGCAGTCGGTAATCCATAAATCAGCCGCCCGTCTTCTGTCATGTAAGGCTTGCCAAGCTTTTCAACCGATGTAATAATAACCTGCTCACAATCTACCGTCATCCACTTTCCCTTTTGGGTTTTGACAAACTTTATTTTTTTACCACATCTTTTACAAATTGCCATCACGCATCTGATCTACCAAAAACATTTTTATTACACCGGCATAATACTCCTCTGATTGTTTTTTCCCAGCCGCAATATTATTGGCCAACACCTGTCTTAGCAATTCCCACGTTTCAATGAATTTACATAGTTTCTTATCAGGAATCCAAAACTGACCTCCTTTATATGTTAGTTTGCGAATTATCGCTTTAGCAGCTTTAATATTTTTTATTGGAATAAACAAATATTGCAAGATATCATTTGGGTCGGGTCTGACCCCACCACCTTTGACTTTTACCATAACTGGATCCATTATTTTGCATATCCTTGCCAATTCCGCAATTAACTTCTCATTCTTTGGCTTACGCGGATTTTCTGATAAAATTAGAAATAAATTTTTCATTAACCAATACTTTCTGTAATTGTCAAGGACATGAATATATTCTTCCCGTTGCATTGCCATGTGAGTTACCCTCTTTCCCACTCTTTGTACACAGAGAACCATTCTTTCGCTTTGATTTCATACAGTATTGCCAAATCATCCTTGCCGCAGCATCTTGCCCGCTCTGCCCATCTCTCATATTCCGCTGCCTTGTGTAGATAGGTTAGAATATCCCACCCCTCATCGCTTTCATCATCAAAGATTGGTTCCGGGAAATCATAGTTTACTGGCGCTGGAGCACTTTTATCTTTTTTGTTATTCGTAGCCGTATCGCATCACCTCTTACAGTCATCTTTTTGAAAATGTTTATTGTATGTTTCTACACTAAAATCCAAATAATCATCTTTGATTATAAAAGCATTAATGATTTTATTTATTTCCTCTGGCTAATATGAAAAAACCTAAAAATGTCTATCATCTTCTGCTCCTTCAGCATTTTAACTAATTCTTTTAACGCTACACTATTTTACTGTTTGTTACTGTTTGCTTTCGTTAAGTCAATTATACAGAAGCCAATGTACATTTTTTTACACATAAACCACCCCTGCCTATCGTGCCTATCCCTGCCTATCGCCCCCCTGCCTATCCCTGCCTTTTGCCCTTTGGCAGGCTTTTTTCATTCTTTGACATCACAAACCCCAGGTTGTAAGCGGTCCCGGATAGTACGGATAGTTTTTGGGATATAAATAATTATTATATTACTGGCGATATTCCAAATATAATATTTCTGATGCATAAGCAAAACAGCATCCCCTGTAATAAGGCTGTTA
>CACYCZ010000063.1 GCA_902773055.1 uncultured Bacteroidales bacterium | reverse complement strand
GTTTCGACGCTATGGAAGAATATAAAGAACTAAATAAGATATCACGATGCGACATTTAACCATTATCTTCTTTGTCCTACTGGGACTTTCTGCCTGCAAGACTACTCAAGAGAGCGTCCAGCAGCTAACGGATATCCGCGACTCTGTCCGGATACGCGACTCTATCCGCATCAAGGATTCCCTGCGTATCAAGCTCAGTCTGAAAGATTCCCTGCGTATCAAGGATTCCACCGTCATTATCAAGGATACAAACGGCAACATACTCTATCAGGAACACTGGCATGAGCGTGACCATAGCGCCCATCAGAGCGACAGTACAACATTCTGGAAGCAGATAGCTGAACAGGCTCTGTATGAACGGGACTATGCCATCAGCCATCAGAAGAAAGAAAAAGAGGTGGTCATCCAGAAGCCGTTACTCATGGTTCGAATAATGGACAGATGTTATTTCCTCCTGCTGGGTGCCATCCTCGGTGGCATAGCTATGTGGAAACTTTTAAGTAAGTATAAAAAAAGATAATCAACTCAATTATGGCAAATGGGTAAGTTTTAAGGATTGTGTTAGTTAATTTTGGTAAGGTTATTAGTTATACTTATGTCAGAGGACAGGCCAATTGCCGTAATTGATAAATATCGAGTCTTGCCCGTGAGGGTAGGGCTCTTTTTGAATAAGGCAGGGTTATCAAAAATTTCTTCCCGAATAAAGCTGGAGTAGTAAAAAATAGGGATTTCCCCTTGGTAGTTTCAGTATTTATTATTATATTTGCAACAAAAAGGAAGGAATATATGTTTAGCTTAGGACCAGAATTCGGATTGTTTTGTGCAGTGGTCATCATAGGATGGTTCATCGTGCAGGGAGGTAAGAGTGTAGGGAACGCTGTCTCTAACCTTACATCGAGGTATAGCGGATGCAGCGCACACATGACCGATGATGCGAAATACTGGGACATGTCGTATATCGGTCCGAACAACCATATAGAGATGACCAAATTGGTTGCAGGATCCGCCTGCAACAACATCACCTCTCTGACTTACGATAATCGTATGTTCAAAGCCGTAGCCGAGAGGAGGGATTTTGCGCCAGACCGTTTGCTGGAAAGAAAAACCTACGAGGCTCGCACTCTGAAGGAACTGGCAAAGCTGATAGAACAGCAGTTCAAAGAGTGGGACGTGAACTCTGGGCGTGAATTCCTCTGGGAATATCCCTACCTCTGATACGGTATTTTTAATACTTAGCAGAAGAAACTACCTTTGTGTATCGAATAACGCAAAGGTAGTTTTTTATGGCACATACGGAAAGATACGAAACCGTCATAACGCTCAATACCGAACAGGCAAAAAAGGAAATTGACGCGCTCGACACAAAAATTGCAAGTCTCCGAAAAAAACAAGAGGGATATGCTCCTGATTCAAAACAGTTCAAAAAACTGGCAACTGAGATTTCTAAGAATGAACAGAAGCTCAAATTGATGAAAAACAGGATGGATAGTGTCAATGACGCTCTCCGTAACATGTCAACTGCGAAACCAAAGCAGCTCAAAGATACCATCAAGGATATCAATGCGCTGCTGAACAGCGGAAATATAGAACGCGGAAGTCAGGAATGGAAAGCCTTGACGGCATCCCTGAAGGAGGCTAATACCGAGCTGATGAAAATCAAGAATGAAAGCAAAGCTTCCCAGTCAACATTCTCAAAGTTTTTCAAGTTCCTCAACGACAGCTGGGGAGGCATTTTTGTTATCATGCAGAGTGTCTCGGGTATCTCCACAACTATACGCAAGTCTGTGGATGACTTCGCCACCATGGAGGAAGCGATGGCCGATGTGAGGAAATACACCGGAATGACCGAAAATGAAGTGCATGACTTGAATGATTCTTTCAAAAAGATGGACACACGTACCACGAGAGAGCAGCTTAACGAGTTGGCTGGTGCAGCAGGCCGTCTGGGTATTACTGCAAAAGAGGGTATCATCGACTTTGTTGAAGCGGGCAATATGATACAGGTCGCACTTGGAGACGATCTTGGGGAAGGTGCCATTGACAAAGTGGGAAAACTGGCAATGGCTTTCGGAGAGGATGAGAAAAAAGGATTGCGCGGTGCCATGGAGGCAACAGGTTCGGCTATTAACGAGCTGGCTCAGAACTCTTCAGCACAGGCAGGCTATCTGGTTGACTTCACGGCTCGTGTAGCCGGTTTCGGCAAACAACTGGGACTGACACAGGCACAGATCATGGGTTTCGGTGCCGTCATGGACGAGAACCTGCTACGCGATGAGATGGCAGCCACCGCTTTCGGCAACATGCTTACAAAGATGCAGACGGATACTGCCAAGTTCGCCAAGATTGCCGGCATGGACTTCGAGAAATTCTCTAAGCTGTTGAAAGAGGATGCCAACGGCGCTAT
>CACYCZ010000062.1 GCA_902773055.1 uncultured Bacteroidales bacterium | reverse complement strand
GTCAAACTCATCTTCTGGATTAAGGATTTGCCATGAAAAGGTCCGAGCTACTGAACGTAATGCCGACAACTTCTCTTCGTCAACAGAGACATCTTCGTGAGGAAACTCGGGTTCGTAGATAAATTCAGCATTCATTTGACAGCCTATGTGCTGTTTCCTATGGCATTACAGCGACAATAGGAAACCTGTATTTTGCTTGTCCCGATATCGCCCATCTCGTGGCAACGGTCGCATAGTTCCTTGCGCGTGGGCTACCGCGCCATTTCCAAATGTGGCGAATGTGCCACATGACTCCATTGAATCGAGTTCATTCCCTAACACCATCACAGCAATCTCCTCCTTGTGTCCTCTGCCAAACCCGCCCCACGCAGTTTTAGGTCGGACCCTGTTAAAGACCTGGGTTCATATGACCTCATTTCTCCTCCTCATCATCATAACCATCACCCAAATTCAAATCCTTCATCACATCTTTAACACCAATCATCCTACCCATCCAACCGAGGTTAAATGGATCGCACCACACACGATTACCTTCTGGATCCTTAGACTCACTTGGCATGACCATATATGCGAGCTTTACGATCTCCGCAGGAGGGAATCGATCTTCATTTGCCTCTTCTACGCATCTAAACATCTTGTAAAACTCATCAGCATAAAGCTTCGTTTTCTCCGGCTGGACATCGTCATTTGCCTTATTCCTATAAATGCAAGGAACCAAGAGCAAATTCCCTGTGCTAGCACGATTAAACAACAATTCCCACCACGACCTATCTGTCTCGCCAAACGACAAACCTAACGTAATTACACAAGACGACCCCTGTATCATATCTCGCGCCCTCGATTCATTCTCATTACCAAGAAAATCATCAACAATCTTTTTAATAAAATAATTTTTCTTGAGGCAAGCCTCTCGAACTTTTTCATTTATAATCTGCGCTTTATCATCGACACCAAAGATAATCTCAGTTGCAAAATTACCATGGACATGAAGAACTTCGTTAAACCGATATGGAATCTCATTCCCACTGGGCAATTTACACACAATGCCATTGCCGGGTTTATAGTCTTCGCGCTTCAGCAGAAGCCGATCAAGCACATCTGTGTAATTATAAGTGATTACATTAACATCAACCACTCCACCTTGTGCTATTCGCCTGAAAAAACTCTTTTTGTATTTCAAGCGAAGTCTTTCACCAATACCGAAAACGCAATTACCCATGTTTTGATAAAGCTCCATCACTTTATCATTCGGAATTCTTATGGCGTCATTTTGTTTCTTGAGAAACAGCTGAAATTCATTCTTGAAATCTGCAAGACATTCCTCAAAATCTGCAACCGTGCTTTGTTCTCCAAGGACAGGGACATCTAAACGTCCAAATTCTTTTTCTGCATCAGCCCAATTCCTTTTCCACCAATCCTTACCCGCTTCTTCTTTGTCTTTTACTAGATGCTCTTTAAGTCTCCAAAGCGCCGTACCAGGTTGCCTTTCCTTCTTGAGATAGCACATGTCGATAAAATCCGTATACTTGGTCTTCATCCCAAGACCAATGTCAAATCCATTACCGACTATCAAAGTGATAACCATTACGATTCGACCTTTTTTCTTTTGCCAAACATCATACTCTTTGTCCTTGTCTGGCTTTACAACTGTTCCACCACTTGCCTTATTTTGTTTTCTTTCTCGATTCGCGCAATCTCTAATCTACGCTGCCTCTCTCTTTCTTCCTGTTCCTCCATAACAGAACGTTTAATCCAAGCCGTATAATCTGCATTAATAATTGGCACCCATTCATAGAAGTGTTTTACAATGCTTTTAATTGTTTCTTCTGATGGCAAATCATGCAATGGCATACTTATCTTGCGTTTACCATCAAAGCTTAAATTGCCAGTGTCATACCCCAAAACACTTTCATGACCATACTCACCATGCGCCAGAAAACTAAACCAAATAGGAGGAACATCCTGACTCATGACAAAAACTATAGAAGAATTCTCGTACTTTTTATCTACCACCTTAAGGTCAATCGCCTCAGGCAAAGTTGTTTCTTTGACAATCGCTCTAAGACGTTCGACCTCCTTTTGATTTCTTTCAAGCTCTGCCAATACTTTCATTTCGGAGATTATCTTGTCCTCTGGAGAAAGTCGTTCCTGCGGCATATTCTGATATAACCGCTCAACTATTTTATCGAGGAATGCATAATTGGGCGCAACATCTTTAATTGTCCTATATCCGCTGCCCTGTGGAACTGACTTTGTGAACATTTCGTTTAGAATAAGCCCCGCTGCAAACAAATCGGTCTGCGGGACTGCCACGCCACCCTTCTTGCGCTGCTCTGGCGCCGCATATGCAAAATTTGCCAGCCGATCTGTTGGCTTGGTTTCAACAAATGTCATTATGTCATTTTCGCTAAAATGAGCAATACCAAAATCGCAGATAACAGGCTCCTTGCTCCCCTTAGCAAACATGATATTTTCCGGCTTAATATCCCTATGGACAACATCTTTTTCGTGAGCAAACTTCAATCCTGACAGCAAGCCGACAAAAATT
>CACYCZ010000061.1 GCA_902773055.1 uncultured Bacteroidales bacterium | reverse complement strand
TGCGGTGATGTCCATCTTGGCATTTGCGTATAGGATGTTGTCACCACTCTTACTTAAGATATAATCATAATGGTGGGTTTTGTTGTAGCTTGCCAAAAAGTTCTGTATGGAGTCGTGCAGTGCTGTATTGTATTTCTCCTGCATTTCTTGATATTGGTTAGTCAGGCTCTCCTGAAGGTTTTGAAGCTGAGTCTGTTTCTTTTGCAGTGATGCCTGTATAGCTGTAGCTTGTTCCTGTGTGAGCTTGTTTTGTTGAATTTTGTTTTGGAAATCGGCAACTTCGTTTTGCAGAGAGAGGCCCTTGCTGTTTAGCGTAGATTGGATGGTTTCCATTTTCTTTTTCAGGATTTCCACATATTCAGTTGCAAAATTGTAGCTGGTCATGATAGAATCTACCTCTACATAGGCAATTTTTAACCCTTGTGGAGTTGCTTCTTCGGCCTCACTTTTGGGAGGTGTGGGAGTGGAAGTCTGTTTCTGACAAGAAGTAAGCGACAGGGTAGTTGTTGCAAGAAGTGCAATGCTCATCCATGTTTTCATTTTTAAGATCATAGTCTTTAGTTTTTTTGAATTTTGTCGCAAAGATACACTTTCTTATTTGGAATAGTTCCTTGCAGTATGTTAAATATTGATAATCTAATCTAATAAAGCATATCCGCCTGCTGGTATGGCCATGCGTTGGATTCCTGCTTTGACTTTTTGCTGTCTGATATTGTTTCCGAACATGTCGAATGTTGTCATGTTAGCATTTGCGGGTATGTCTGCAATGATGTGGTCTGTGCAGGTGGCATTGAGGATATAGATTTTCCTGTCTGTGGTTCCTGTCTGGAGGCAGATATTGTCTTGGTATACTCCGATGATGCGCTCGTCTTTGCTCTGTGCCTCTATGAGTGGGAATCCTGCTTCGGGTGAATAGGGCTTGAATTCACTTTTCAGAAGTGTTTCCTGATGCTTTTGGGAGAAGGAAAGCCAGTGTCGGATTACCTTTTGGTGGTCTTCGGGGATGTCGCGGAGCATGACGGAGTACTGTATGACTCCAAACATACATGATAGTATTGTGCGTGAAGCATTGAGTGCGCTTTCTGCTTTGTTCCATTCCAGCATGTCGGCATGAACGGCGGTGTTGCCCGATGTGAGGCGCAGGTTGGCTATGCCGATGCGGTTGGCAGTCATGTCTCCGGGGCAGTCTCCAACGCGTATCATGTTACCATATTGCCGGATGGCAGGTCCCATATATGCCTGCCTGAATTCTATCAGGGCATTGGGGTTGACGTCCATGATGCGTTTTTTTATTTCTTTCATCAGGGCATCTGTGGCTTCCGGGACTGATTTGTAATCCCGCCCGGCGTAGTCTTCTGCTATGGCCGGGTCGGTTTTGGGCAGTTTGAACTGGTCGATGAAGTCAAGCTTGAATCCATCAATGCCCCATTCTTTCATAGCTTTTTCGTATGTGGATGCCAGAAATTCCCTGACTTCCGGAAAGCGTGGGTCCAGCACGGATGCCTTGCTGTTGTCATCATTGCGCAGGTATTTGCCTTTGAAAGTCTTGTAGTTCTTGCTGTAATATCCTACGAATGGGACAGAATACCACATCATGTATTTCATTCCCATTTTCTGGACCTTCCTGACGTGAGAAGCCATATCGGGGAAGCGGTTTTTGGATACTTCCCAGTCCCCGCAGAAGGCATAGCCTCTGTTATTATTGTCTGTCTGCCAGCCGTCATCAATAATGATGGTCTTCATGCCCAGTTGGGAGGCGATGGCGCATTCTTCCTCAATGTCTTTTGCAAACACGTTTTGGTGAAACTGATACCATGATGAGTAGAGCGGTGCGTAGGCGTCATCGGGGATATGGCATGGGGTGATATGTGCTGCCTCGTCTATCCATGCTGTGGCTTCTCGTATGGCATCTGCCCAAAATACCTTGCGGCTGTCAAACCGTATGACTGTCTCGTAATCGCTCATCGGTGCCACGGGGGAGTCAAAGAAGTTTATTTCGCACTGCATGTCACATCCTTCTTCCCGTATGGCCATTTGGGTGTTGACAGAGCGGAACACCTCGCTGCATGCCATCAGGAAAGAGTTCTGGTTATGGTCATTGAAGAATGCTACGATGGGGATGCTGTATGCCAGTTGTGAATTCTGCCAGGAACTGCCGGACCAGTTGGGGTGGAATCTGTATGGCGTTGTGGCACGGGGATGCCACAGGTGGCTGATGTCCTTTTGTGCCAGGGTATAGGTTACCTTGAATTTGGGCGGAACCTGTTGGGTGGCTGAATGGAGGTTGATATGCAGGTATTCTTTTCCGTCAGCCTGTTCCACCTGTGTTGATATTTTCCACGAATCGGGGTTGTTGCAGGTCAGTACGAGTTCGCCGGCAGCCTTGGTGGATATTCTTTTTACGATTTTCTCGGCCTGAGCAGCTTGTATGCAGCAGGTGAGCAGAATAATTGTGAGCAAATGTTTCACGGTATTATTTTTTGTGTGCTATAGCTTGTACTTCTGTCATGACGCGCATGATGTTTCCACCCATAATCTTGGCAATATCTGTATCGGAGTATCCCTTCTTCATGAGTTCCATGGTGATGTTTATCATGTCGTTTTCAGCCATGATGCCTGTATATCCGCCTCCGCCGTCAAAGTCGGCGCCGATGCCTACGTGGTCTACACCGCCCACCTTGACGGCATGGTCTATATCTGCGACCATTTCCTTGATAGAGGTTTTGTATTTGTCCTTGCCTTGAAAGTTCCATACGGCATAAACTTGCAGTACGCCGCCCTTCTTGGCCAGAGCCTTGATTTGTTCATCGGTAATGTTGCGGTCGTGCCTGAAGTTGGCCATGCAACCGGAATGGGAGCATATAATGGGAGCCTTGCTCACTTTAATGCAGTCCCAGAAGGTTTGTTCGCTGGTGTGTGACACGTCGACCATGATGCCTTGCCGGTTCATTTCGCGTACAACCTTCTTGCCGAAGGGTGTCAGCCCCTTGCTGGGGTCATTCTCCTTGTACCTGATGCTTGACGAGTGGCATATTGCGTTGTCTTTCATCCAGCTTAGGGTGATGTAGCTGACTCCCCTGTCGGCGTACCATTTGACATTGCTGATGTCGGCACCCAGTCCGGCACCGTTTTCCATGCCTATGAAGAGGGCTTTCTTGCCCTCGGCTTTGATTCTGTATGCTTCAGCCGGGCTTTTTGCAATGGCGCAGAAGTCTTTGTATTTTTCCACGTCATCATAAATTTCCTGAAGGATTTTCTTGCATTTTGCTTCTGCCTTGTCCAGTTCTTCCTTGGTCTTGGCGCCGTCGCTCAGAAAGTCAATCAGAAATTCGGCATCCAGCATGCCTTCTTCCATTTTCTGGATGCTGACCTGATTGGTCCTGCGTTTACCTATGCTGTTGCCTTCGTCGTAGCCTTCTGGCAGGTCGGCATGGGTGTCGACGGTAAACATGCGTCGGTGTAGCGATTTGGCTTTCTTGAACAGGGTTGCGCGCTCAATGAGGGTGCCGTAATCTGTGCAGTTGTCGTGTATGCGCCATAAGCCGGAGTCTATTTTTGCCATCAAGGCATTGTCGCCCAGAATGGGCATGTTCCGGTCTGCCGCTACTTTGTTGAGCAGGATACTGTAGTCGTTTCCTTCTTTCACGCCACTGCTCAGTACCATACCGTCAATCAGGCCGGCAATGTCGCGCAAGGCGCGTGCATCGGTCGCAGGGGGGATAATCATGGCAATGCCGCCCGCCTGCTGGACAGCCGACACTTCGCTCTCAGTGTTGTCTGTGGTGGGTATGCCTATGATGGGGCATGGCTGGGTTGTCAGTTCTGCTGCCTGATCTGCGTAATTGTAGACTGTCTTGACTTCCTGTGGATATTTAATAGTCTGTGCATGAGGATGCAATGTGCTCCCTGCAAGACAGATGCCGAAGCATAAAAAACGTATTGATTTCATTGACTCTTGTGTTATCTTTTTTTCATATTGCAAAGATAACAAATATCAGCAAAATCAGGATGACTGTATAAGGCTATTTAACAAGTACTCTTGTGAGAAATCTTAAATTTACCTCTGCAAAACTTTGCTTGCTGAGCCGTCCTTGTGGCGGACGATGTTGATGCCCCTTTGCCTGAAGTCCAGCCGGCGGCCGTCAAGCGAGAAGATGCTCTCCTCAGCGTCCTCCTGCTGCGTGGCGGTCACGGAGGGAATGCCCGACGTGTCGCGCGTGCGGTAGCATGGAATGGCTATCTTACTCCAGGGATATGTGGTCTGGTAAACCTCTGGTGTCTTAACGGGAACGACAAAGATGATATCCTTAATCACTGACGTATATTTTCTTTGCTCACTGTCATAGATATCATCGCCCAGACTTTTCTTGGATGTGCAGTATGGCGGATTCTTGGCATTGACATGATGCTTTGGGGTAAGTTTTTGGTGTCTCAAATGCTGTTTTTTCGCTGATAAATTGCTTTTCAAATCACATTTCGTTTTTGAAAAGCTTCGCAAATCGTTTTGCCGTGCTTACGAGCGTGTTCCACCCATGGGGGAGAAAAGATGGAAATGATGCCGACGAAAAAGGGATTTATCCCCTGGGGAGTTTATGTTCAGCGTCGGTGAATGTATGTTCCGCACTGGTGAACATATGTTTCGCATCGGTGAACGTACGTTCAGCAACGGGAAATATAAAATGTATCGGCATATATTGTTATATTTGAAGGCATAGTGTAGTTACGAAGACGCCGATAAAAATTATTGTCCTGCAGTTCCGAGGGTGCTGATGGCAGGAAATAAGGAGAAGCAATCTGCTGCAGTGTTTCCGACAATGATCTGTCAGGAGGATATGGCTTCCTTCAAAGTCGGAGGACAAATGCCATGCATAAACACGTTTTTCCCCTGGCAGGGATGGGCTGACGTACTGCCTGCCTGTGCAGTGTTTTCTTGCCTGAGGGCAATATTTCAGGGCTGTTGCCGTTTTAAATATAAATTAGTTATCTTTGCATAATAATATAACGACAAGACATAGCAGAATATGACAACCGTAAAATTGCAGCCGAAGCTGGTATTTGATTACTTTGCTGAGATTAATAAGATACCTCGCCCGTCGGGTAAGGAAGAACAGATGATGGCTTACCTTCAGAAGTTTGCCGAGATTCATGGTCTGGAGTGCAGGCTGGATGAAACAGGTAATGTGCTGATTTTAAAACCGGCAACCAAGGGATATGAGAATCGCCGTACAACGGTTCTCCAGAGCCACATGGATATGGTTTGCGAGAAAATAGCCGGTTTGGAGTTTGATTTTTCAAAGGATGCTATCCAGACGGAGGTTGACGGCGAATGGCTGAAGGCCAAAGGTACGACGCTCGGTGCCGACGACGGTATAGGCGGTGCCATACAGTTGGCTATATTGGCTGACAACACTTTGGAACACGGCCCGTTGGAGTGCCTGTTTACCCGTTCTGAAGAAACGAGTCTGGTGGGTGCATCCAATCTGGATCCTCATCTGTTGAAAGGTGAATACCTGATCAACCTGGACTCCGAGGATGAGGGGCAGATATTTATCAGTTGCGCCGGTGGAGGCAATACCCGTGCATATTTCGACGTGGCCTATGAGGATGCTCCTCAAGGGAGTTTCTTCTTTAAGCTGCAGGTGAAAGGACTTGTAGGCGGTCACTCAGGCGATGATATAGAGAAAAAGCGTGCCAATGCCAATATCCTGCTGGCAAGACTGATGTATAGGTTCGTAAAGAAATTCGACATGCGTTTGGCAGATATTCAGAGCGGAGGTCTGCATAATGCCATTCCGCGCGACGGATACGCCATATGTGCTGTTCCGATGCGCTACAAGGAGGAACTGAGAGTGGAATTCAACGTGATGGCAGCAGAGTTTGAAGAAGAATACACTGCTACGGAGAAGAATATGGAATTTGTCTTGGAATCAGCCGAGGCACGGAGCCAAGTCCTGACCCAAGAACTGACCGGGCGTCTGTTGCGTGCCATCATAGGCGTGCAGAATGGTGTACTGGCTATGAGCCAGGATATACCCAACTTCGTGGAGACCAGTACTAACCTGGCCAGTGTAAAACTGACAGACGGAAGAATCAAGGTATCGACCATGCAGCGCAGTAACCTGACGAGCAAGCGTCTGGCTACCCTGGATGCTGTGTCGGCAGTGTTTGAACTGGCAGGAGCTGAGGTGGAGGTCAACAATGGCTACCCCGGCTGGTATCTGAATCCCGACAGTGATTTCCTGAAACTGGCAGTGGCGGCCTATGAACGCCTGTTTGGCAAGTCTCCTGAGGTGAAGGCTATCCATGCAGGACTGGAGTGCGGCCTGTTCAGTGAGAAATATCCTAACATGGATATGGTGTCTATTGGCCCGACACTGAGAGGCGTGCATTCTCCTGATGAACGCCTGTTGATTCCGACGGTGCAGATGGTTTGGGACCATGTCCTGGAGATATTGAAAAACATACCTGAAAAATAAATTCTGTTCAGTGAAAAACGTCTGTATCCCTATTGTTGTTGCACTGCTTGCCGTATTGATGGGCGCATGCGTGGAGGAAGAAAAATTTGAAACCACGGCCGATGCCCGCCTGACCTTCTCGGTTGATACACTGGAGATGGATACGGTGATTGCCGGAACCAACTCGGTGACCCACCGCTTTACCATCTATAATAACAATGCCAAAGGTGTGAGTATAACCAATGTGGCTTTCCTGAACGGGATTTCAGATGGATTCAGCGCCATTGTTGACGGAACCTATGTTGACGGCAATATGCCGGTGTCCATAGACTGCAGGTCCAAGGATAGTCTGCTGGCCTTTGTACAGATTACTCCTGAAGAAAGCGGCCGTGACGAGAAAATCCTCCATGAAGCAACCTTGGTCTTTACTCTGGCCAATGGCGTGCAGCAGAAAGTGGTCCTTGTAGCCTACAGCCAAGATGTTATATGGTTGAAAGGCGTTCATGTCCAGAGCAATATGACTCTGTCAGCCCAGCGACCGTATGTAATTAAGGATAGTCTGACAGTGGAAGAGGGGGCTGTGCTGACATTGGAGGCAGGCGTGAGGCTGATGTTTCCCGCCAATGCCCATATGCGTGTCAATGGCAGACTGGTTGCCAACGGTACCGTGGACAAGCCAGTGGTCCTGCGTGGTGACCGTATGGACTATATGTTTGAAGACCAACCCTATGACAGAATATCTGAACAATGGCAGGGGGTTGTCGTGGCACCGGGGAGCTATGGCAATAAACTCAGTTATTGCGACATTCACAGTGGCAGCTACGGCATTCTGTGCGAGTACTCTGAAGGCATAACGACAGAAAAACTGCGTATGGAAAACTGCATCATCCACAATGTCAGCGGCAATGCCTTGGAGGCCTATAATGCAAAATTGTTTGTCGGCAACTCGCAGATATCCAACGCCGGAGGCGATTGCGTGTTGCTTTATGGCGGAGACAATGAGTTTGTCCATTGTACGATAGCACAGTTTTATCCGTTCAGTGGCCTTAGAGGGGCAGCGCTGTCCTATTCAAACCATAAGGGAGACGACAACTACAACCTTGTCAATGCCCGTTTTGTCAATTGTGTCATTACAGGTTATTCTGACGATGAGATATTTGGTGACCAGCTTGAAGGCTATGGCCGTGGCGTGTTCAATTATTATTTCCAGAACTGTCTGCTGAACACGGTAGAGGTTGTAGATGAAAATCTGGTTAATATTGTATGGGACAAGATATCCAATAAGGTGAACCGTGCTGGTAATTTTCCTCATTTCAATCTGGATGCCTTGTCATACGATTTCCGTTTGGACTCGTTGTCGGTTGCTGTCGGAGCTGCTGATCCTGCCATGACCCGCCAATACTATCCTTATGACAGAAGCGGCAAAGACCGCCTTGCCGATGGAAAGGCAGATGCCGGATGTTATGAGTACTGATGTGCAATTGCACCTGAAAGATTAGATGAATAGGCAGCGTCAATGACTGACTATATTCGGAGAACCATACAAGCGGAATCAAAGGGTAGTTAGTGAAAGGAAACCCCTGAGTAGTTCTGTCAAGAAGCAGTTTGCGGCCTGAGGTTTAGATGAATCGTTTCAGTGCGCCAGGGTAAAGCAAAATCTTAGGAGTGCTTGTACGACAGATATGGATTTTGTGACACTCCTTGAAGTTATGCCACAACGCTGTTTGGCCCTTCCACCGTCTGTGATACGTGAAAGAACATCCAACCCCATATTTAAGAAGCCAATCCGTATGGAGAAATCCGGATAATGGAAAAGTTAAGCATGTTGTGGTGTGATGATTAAGGCGGGGAAAATTTATCTTACGATGATTTTTCGGTTTTCACTCAGTTTATTGTCAATGGAACGTGTGACATGATATACGCCCGGAGCCCCCGAGATATTGAGCTGGGTTTTTGATTGTCCGGCGGGAACGATGGCGTTTGCAATCTTTGCGCCGGTGTTGGAATAGACATTGATGACAGAACCTTTTTCATTACCATCACTGAAAGTGACGGAAAGGGGTGTGCTTCTGCCCACAATGGCTGGCGAAACAATCATTTGGGCAGGAGCAGACTTCACTTTTTTGACAGATGTTGATATTCTGTCAATCTTGTAAAACAATGTGCATGCAGTGTTGTTTTCCATTCCGTCGAAAGCCAAGTAAGTATTATTGCCGATGGTGAGAATGAAGACATAGTACGGCGATGCACCTGCCTCAAATCCGTTGTCAAAAGTGATGTCACTGATGATGTCGCCGTTCTCGGAAACAACCTGAAAACCGACAAGAGCCAATTTTGACTTTTCGGAGACAACAGAGGAGCGTTGCAGTACGACGGTCTCGTCTTCTGAATAAGATGGCTCGGAAGTAATGACGTCATATCCTATATTGGCACCCTTTTCAGACAAGGTATATTTGGGTATGATATATTCAAATTGTTCGTCAGAGTTGAATAGGGTCTGCGATGCTTCAAAATAATAGTTAGTGCGGCCAACGCCATAATTCAGGTTAATGTTGCACAGCAGGAGTCGCCTCAGGTTTTCCTGCATATCCTCAATCCTTGTTCCGGTGATATGCCAATCGGTATATGTTATGTTGTATTGTGCCTGATACAAGTACATGTTGCCGTTCTTGCAACGCCAATAGCGTTTGGGATACTTCGCCTTGAAATAATTGTAGTTGAAGTACAGCTGTTTCATAGACTGAGGACTGCTTTCTGTGATGTTGAATAGAATGAGACTGTCCCCGTTGGTTTCTTTTGTAATAGTCAGTAAGGTTTCTTCAAATGCGGGATTGAGGTTTTTCTCCCGTTGCAGCCACAGCTCAAATCCTATCCCGAGGTTTTGCTCATTTTCCTGGAGTAGAGTAACGTCTTGTATTTCTCTTTCTTCATCCTGATATGTCAGCTGGAAGTTGAAAGCATGTTCTTTGCGGATATTGATGGTTTTTATATGCTCCAAGTTATCATTGTATATAAGCAGATTATGTTCGTCGGTATTGTCATACATGGTAAGATAGGGCGTATTTCCGTAGGTAAACTCCTTTGGGATTGACATCGCACTGTGGTCGGGGTAGCCGAGGTTGAGCCTTCCCGTCGTGATAATTTGGGCAAAGGATATTTCTGCCCATAGCAGCAAAGATGCTATTAGAATAGCTTTATTAATAGCAAAGAGGGTTTTATTCATGTCCAAAAGAAGTCTATTTGGCCAATGCAAACGGATTTGTAGTGTTCCCTGTCCATTGATAGAGTTTAATGGTGCAGACTTGTAAACCATTGCTGGAACCTTGGGAGGCAATATAGAAATACCCGTTGCCCAGAGACTCAATGCCGACGGAACCAACATTTTGATTCCATCCGTATACACCAGATGCAGTATGGCAGATGCCGTCAGTGGCAAGAGTTAGTACCAGTCCATTTTGTTGTGGTACAAAGCCTTTCAGGGGTTGCATCTGCGCTGCAACGGTGCCGTCAATAGCGAAAAGGGGATAGTTGGGAAAAGTTGATTTGCTTCCTTTGTATGCGGCAATGAACCAATGGTGGGTGTAGGGGTCGTATTCAAGATTTTGAGTGCCGTAATTAGTGTTTCCTGTATATACGAAGTATTGGTTTGACGCTTTTTCCGGACCGCTGTGATGAGGTGTACTTTGATCAAGGGGCTGGGCATATTTTCCCAAATCGGCGAGGCGGTATTGGAGCAGGACCTGATAGTCATTGTCGGTGCGCTTGGTGTCCTTGTATATGCCCAATGCAATGCATAGGAAGTTTTCTCCGTCGGTCTTTCCAAACTGAGGGCCTATGGCAATGCCGTCGACACCGCTGCACCCATAGACGTGGTCGTATTGTGTGCCATTGTTGACGGTGGGATTGTCATACCATGATACGACTTCCGGCAAATAGACTGTGGTAAAGACACCGCCGGTCTCAGCGTCAATGTTGGTTGTTGTTATCTTCTCGGTATCAAAGATGCCGATGTAGAAGGTGTTTTCTCTCTTGAGGGCCTCGCTGCCAGAGATGTTTTGCCCGATGGCATCGTCCTTGTATTCTACTGAAGCATAGAGTTTTCCTGTGTTGCGGTCCAGTTCCAGACAGCCCAAGTGGCAGCTGAATCCCCTCACTGAGCCGATAATGCGGCCATAGAGGTCGGTCTTGATGAGTTTAGTGGTAAAGGAAAAATAGATGTATCCGTTTATAAGATCTACAGCGATGCCTTGAACGTGCGAACTGGACTCATCGTTGCTGACGGTCAGACTTCTGGGCAGGTCGGCGTAGAGTGAGGTCTGGCTGCGCAGGTTGTCGGTGTTGAGATAAACTTGCTGTGAGAAAATCCCCAGGATGGAGTAACAAAGGAAAAATAGCAGGATGAGGATGCGCATGGACAATCTGGATTATAAATCATTTCGGACAATGTTTCCTTTTTGCATGACAAACTGCAGGTTGATGTCGCTGTCATAGATGACGATGTCTGCATCATAACCTTTGCGTATGATGCCGACGTGATGATCTTCGCCCATGATGTGGGCCGGGGTTTCGGAACTCATCCTGACGGCGTCTGCCATGCGGATGCCGACTTTTTTGACCATCACACTTATCAGGCGGTCGGAAGTGGCGACACTGCCTGCGAGTGCCGAGCGGTCGGCCAGTTTGCATACACCGTCTTCAATGATGACACGTGGGTCAAAGGCTTGGGCGTCTGTGCAGTCAGTGCATGCCAAGGCATCGGTTATCAATGCTGTGCGTTCTACTCCCTTGAAGTTATAGATGATTTTCAATATAGTCGGTGGAACGTGTATGCCGTCGGCGATAACTTCTACGGTCATGTCTGGAATGGCGTAGATGCTTTCTACTGTTCCCTCGTGCTTGTATTCGCGCACTTTATGAAAACCGGTCATGGCGTTGTAGAAATGTGTGGCATGGGTAAATCCTGCCTCAAAAGCGTTACTGACATCTGTGTATTCCGCCTTGGTGTGTGCAATGGCTGGCAGTATGCCGTTGCTGGCACAAAACCGGCCGAAGTCTTCAGAGCCACGCAGTTCCGGGGCCTCATCCCAGCGTTTGATGCAATTGGTGCTGCGTATCAGCATTTCATAATCCTCCTTGATAGGGGCTGTGATGTATTGCGGCATTTGCCCGCCGGCCATTTCCTTGTTGAAATATGGTCCTTCGAGATGGAGTCCCAATATGGGCGAGCCTTCTTCCGCCATGAGTTTCTCGGTAGTCTCAATGGCTGCCTGTATCATGGGGACGCTTGATGAGGAAAGGGTGGGGTAGATGGAGGTGGTGCCATGCTGCATGTGGGTGTTGACAGCGTTTCGGAATGCTGTTTCAGTTCCTTCCATAAAATCGCTGCCTCCGGCGCCGTGGGCATGCAGTTCTATAGCTCCGGGGACGATGTCGCCACCTTTGGCGTCAATGACGGTTGTAACTTCGTCAGGGGTGCCTTCAGATTTAGAAACTTCGATAATCTTTGTTCCTTCAACCAATACGCTGCCGCCTCTCAACCACCCCTGCGATGTCAAGATGCGGCCGTTAGTAATTTGCTTTATACCTGATGCCATCCGAAAATTGATTGAATTACAAAAATACAAAATTGTACCCTTTTATTGAAAGGGCGAACTGATATTTTTCAAAATTTTTTACACCTCTTTATGCTTTTTCGGCACTTTCCTCCGCTAAAATGCTTATTTTTGCATCCGTATGACAGCATACCCTAATATGAAAGCCTTTGTCGGAGCCTTGGTGTTTATGTGGCTCACAGCCATATGTGGCTATGGTCAGGCGCGGATACCTCTGGACGGCCGGGGCAAGGTGAAGTCGTCGTCACCGACTGAGCGTCCGCAGGCTTCAACGTTGTATACTCAGGCCGATACCGTGCGTTACCGCGAACTGGTGGTCAAGGCCTATCGCAGTCTCCAGAAGGATTCTTTCCTGCAGGCTAAATCATGTTTTGAGCAGGCCTTGAAGGCCATTCCCCGCATGGACAGCAATGCCGAGGTTTGCTATGAACTGGGGCAGCTGGAGGAGCGCGAAGGCCACTATGCCAAGGCCGTCGACTGCTACACCAGGGCTGTCAAACGCAACAGTCATTACCTCAAAGCCTATCTGCGCCGCGGAGGTATGTACTTGTTGCTGGGAGACGACATGACAGCCGTCAAGGATTTTGATAATGTCATATCGATTGACAATACTAACAACGATGCCTATTTCTTCCGTGGATGTGCCTATGCCAATATGGGCCGCTACGAGTTGGCGGCAAAGGACTTGTCCCTCTTGCTTCAGCGCAATGCTGCCGATGAGCGCACCCTTTACACTATGGCATTGGTCGAGATTCAGCAGAACAAACTGGAAGATGCCCTCTTGAGGATGAACGGGTTGATATGGCGCTATCCCAAGGAAACACTTTACTATAAGGCGCGGGCAGAAATAAACGAGAAACGGGGTACGACCGACATGGCTGAGAAAGACTGGCAGCAGGCCGTTGCCTTGGCACCTGCCGATGCCGACATAGCGGAGCGCTATGCCCAGTTCCTGCTCCGCCAGAACCGCCGTGCCGACGCAATGAAGGTCATTGACGGCGTTGAGCGGTCGGGCGTACCCAGTGGCGAGGTGTCCGCCCTGCGTCAGCGCATCAAGAGATACCGTCCTCCCGTAGCCGGAACCAAATAAAGCCTGTCAAGACCGCTTCCCGATACTGTCAGGCTGCGAAATGAATCCCCCGCTGTGATGCAAAAATGCTTTTTTCGCCGTGAAGATCATATTCACCGTTGCTGAATGTATGTTCACCGATGGTGAACGTATGTTTCGCATTGTTGAACGTATGTTTACCATCGGTGAACATAAAATATATCGGGAGGCTGTTATCTCTTACAAGGCTCAGGCATATCTTCCCCCCCCCCTTTGAAACAGAAAAAAAGAGTTTGAAATGAAAAAAAACGTATTTCCGCTTTACATTTTCCCCTTCAGGACTGTATTATAAGTGTATGACACGAAAAGATGTTGAAAGTCTGTTCAAGACCCACTACAAGCAGATGTATCATCTGGCACTCACCTTGCTCTTTGACGAAGCGGAGAGCAAGGACGTGGTAAGCGATGTGTTTGTCAGTCTGCTCGGTGGCAGCACTGTCATGAGGACAGACAAAGCAAAAGCGTTTCTGATGATGAGCGTGCGCCACCGCTGTATGAATGTATTGCAGCATAAGCAGGTAAAAGAGCGCTTTGCACGCTTGCTTGCCGAGGATGAAGATACACTTGTCCGCGACAATATAGTTGAAGAGCAAATGCAGATGGAGGAACTGATGCGCTACGTGCGTGACAACCTGTCACCGATGGAGCAGAATGTCTTCCGGCTGCGTTACCTACGAGAGATGACCTGCCAGGAGGTGGCTGAAGCGCTGAACGTCAGCCGCCAGACCGTCCACACCCACCTGAAGCAGTCCGTGGAGAAAATAAGAAAGTATTTTAATTCAAACTCAAAAGCAATATGATGACCGAAAAACAGCGTATAGAGCAGCTTCTGGAACTACAGGAACTGACGACCGAGCGAGAGCAGAGTGATGCTTGCATCAACTCTGTCGAGCGAGGAGGAATTGGACGGAGTCAAATCGAAAGTCTGTTCAAGACATACTACACGCAGATGTATCATCT
>CACYCZ010000060.1 GCA_902773055.1 uncultured Bacteroidales bacterium | reverse complement strand
CCCGGTTTGCGGTTATACCGGCATCATTGAAAACGAATGCCCACACTGCAAACGAAAGGAAGTCATCACCGGCCGCAAGATAGTACGCAGAAACAGAATGTAATAAAAAGCTCCACCAGGCATAAAAACCAAGCCTGGTGGAGCTTTTTTAAAACTCTATAACATCATCAATATTCGTTGCAATAAATACCTCATCTTTGTATTTCTGGGCAATTTTTTCAAATAACAGTTTATATTTATCACCCATATTATAGTCAACGCACTCGTGTAACAATACACATTTGTTGTTTCCGCCAACGGTCATTGGGAATAAACTTACCGAACTTGAACAAACGCTTATAAGCTTACATTCATCAATTTGATTATTTAGTGCATACAATTCCCACGGCAATTTTCTTGGTTCTATAGATTTAAATTGCTCTCCTTCAAACTCTTTCAGCATCCCATCGGGTGTTCTAGGATGATATTTAATATATACAGTCCGATTGGCTGCAATGTATTTAAATGCCTTAACCTGACTTATATATTCCTTATATGGCTGCATATGTTTTTTTATTGAGTTAGCCAAGAGCAATTTTACTAGCCAATTTGGGTTTTGCAGATATTTTGGCATCTGCTCCCCACCTTGGTCAAAGAATATTAACTGATTCTTTATATAATTATGTTGCGGCACATAAGCAAACACCTTATTGACAATATTTACAAAAGCCTCATCCTTTGCAGATAATTGCGGTATCTTTACATAATTGATGCTCTTATCCTCAAAATAGATGGCCATCTCCGGATCATAAAGGTACACCGCATCAGCCTTTGTTCCCTCTCGACAAATTACATTATCACCATATGATCTTGTTCCTTCATCTAAAATCGCCATCTCACTATCTTTATGCAGATCATCATATATATTACACACAATGGCATTGGCGCTCTGCATAAGCACCTTGTCATAATGCTTATCACGGATATTTTCATATCCGTTAACCAAATGCTTTAAATGGTATTTAGGTCCCAACATTACCCCCAGTGCATTACGCCATAATTTAACCACTGTATTAACAGTGGCCTTTCCCAAGCTTACAGGACTGCTGCCAGTTTCCCGCCAGGCCAACTTATATTCATGCAAATCAAAAATAATTTCTTTTCCACAGCAAACATTCTCAAATATGTTCAATTCCTTTAATCTGTCGGCAATACCACTGTATTCAGCTCGCTGAAGAATTATATCTGCCGCTAAATCAGGAAAAATGTGCAGTTTTATATTGAGTGCATTCAATATCTGATACTCTGTTGAACAGACAAATAATATACGCATCATCTAATCTCCTAAAATCTTACATATTATAGCTTTATTACAATAGATTACTATATGGGATTATACATTATACGGGATTACGATAACAATAATATACTATTTCATCGTTATATACTGGAACTATGATAGAAAGCATATTTCTCCCACACCTTTTTTCTTTCAATTAAAACTATGAAATATTAAGTAATCATTCTACACTAGGCTTTTGACCGCACCTCATTTATAGATGAAATAACACTCTCATCTATCTCATCCAACAATTCAAACCGCCGGCGGTATACTGCCCGTTTTCTGGTAGGTACTTCCTCCATGGTTTTCCGGGTTTCCACTAACGGCAGGATATCAAAGCGATTATCCTCTGTTGGATGTCCTCCGGCTTCTGCCCAAAAATCGCTAAAGGATGTCTTCAGCTTCCGGTCCATCCTTACATGGTTATTGGCATAATAACCATAATTAGTTACAGCATAAATTCGCTTTAACCCCAAGCCCCGGGCCACCGCCTGGGCAATGTAGAGAATAAGATTTTTCGTGCGATAGCTGTGACAACGCTTGGTTATCTTTTTGATAACCTCCTTGGCATCATCCATATTCGGACCTTGCATAGCCCCAATCCACATGGACCATTCCCCGGCCTTATCCGGAGCAATCCAAAAAATCATCTGGTACAGCGGTTCCTCATCCAGCCGCAGCATCACAGATAGAATGCCTTCCTTCCGCTGTCCCGGCTCATAGAAAAGCGATGCCCAAAATCGTTTGCCATCTACATCGCCGCCTTCCCAAAGCGGGATATCCTTTTCCCGATAAATGTCCAACAACACCTCTGGTTTTAGCGTTTCAGCTAAATAATCCATATGCTTTGTTACAATCTCAGCCCGCTCCTCAAAGGTGGACTTGTTATAAAAAAACGCCCGGGTAGGCTG
>CACYCZ010000059.1 GCA_902773055.1 uncultured Bacteroidales bacterium | reverse complement strand
GGTAAAACTGCAGCGTCAGGAGCACATCTTGGCCGGCAGCGGTCCCGATACCCTGAGGGGCACAAGCTCCGAATGGGAAGAACTGGAATAAATACCCATAAGCCCATAAACGTGAAAACGTCTGCGGAAACAGCATTCCGCAGACGTTTTTCGTTTTTTAAAAGAAACCCTGGTGAAATGAAAAAAGGAATCTGCCGCGAGGGATGTCAGAAGTCGGTATTCGGCTGATTGCCATTGTCATTGTCAGCGGGTGCTGTCTGTTCCTCGCTGTCGGTGCTGACCCGCGGTCTCATGATATGGCGCGTAACGGTATCGCCGTTGATGTCGACAAAGTATTCAATGGAGTCAAAGTCGAGCGAGTCTTCTTCCACCATAGGCTGGAAGAGCGGACAGGTGTAGCAGCTGGCATCGATAGGCTCTAAAGGCTTTTTGAACCGTTGCTGGTATTTGTCTTTCAGTGTCTCGTCTCTCAGCACGTCCTGTATGAAGAATCCCCATATAGGCAATGCCGTGCGGCTGCCCTGACCCAGGGCGCCGGTGCGGAAGTGAATGCTGCGGTATTCTCCGCCGACCCAGGCACCGCCGACCAGTCCCGGAGTGACACCGATATACCATGCGTCCGAATGGTTGTTGCTGGTGCCGGTTTTCCCGCCGAATTCTGTCGTTCTGTCAAATTCGCGTATGTATGACCACAAGGCCATTGAAGTGGCTCCGGGCTCCTTGAGTCCGGCTTTCAGCATTTCCTGCATCAGGAAAGCACTCCTGTAGGGGATGGCTTGCTTGGGAGCAGGAGCATTTTTGACATCATAAATGACTTTACCGTTGCGGTCTAATATCTTGACGACGAGCAGTGGCTCTTGGGCCTTGCCGTCGGCAATGACGGTGCTGTATCCGTTGACCATTTCCAGCAGCGATACGTCAGACGAGCCCAGAGCCAGTGAGGGCGTATCGTCAAGGGGAGACTTGATGCCCATCTTGTGGGCGGTCTCGATGATGCTGTTGATACCAACTTCCTGTCCCAGCTTCACGGCAACGCTGTTTATACTCTGGGCGAAAGCCGCGCGCAGCGACATGTTTCTTCCCGTAAAGAAGCCGTTTGCATTGTGGGGCGCCCAGAGCACTTCCTTGTTCTTGTTCTTGTCAAAGACCTTGATGCCGACGTAGGAGTCTTCCCGCTGGTCGCAGGGCGTCAGACCTTTGTTCATGGCTGTGGTGTAGACAAACAGCTTGAAGGTGGAGCCCGATTGTCTCATGGCCGTGACTTTGTCGTATTTCCAGGATTCAAAGTCAATGTCGCCCACCCAGGCTTTGACGTGCCGGCTGGCAGGCTCCATGGCGACAAACCCGGTGTGCATGAATTTGACCATGTATCTGATGGAGTCGAGCGTACTCATGGTCTTCCTGACAGGGCCATCATAGCTGAAAAGCGTTACCTCGTGGGGGGCGTTCAGGTAGTAGTCGATTGAGTCCTTGTTGCCGCGGTATCTGGCTTCAAGATATTTGTATACAGGCAGGCGCCGGGCAATATCCTCAATGAAATTGGCAATCTCCATGTGGCGCTCATCCTGCCAGGGATTTGTGTTGCCCCAGTGAGCGTCAAAGCGCTGCTGTATGATGCGCATCTGCTTGTTGACGGCCCTTTCGGCATATTCCTGCATTCTAGAGTTGAGGGTAGTGTATATTTTAAGTCCGTCAGAGTAGACGTCAACATCCAGCTTGAGCTCATTCCTGATGTATTTGCTCAGATAGTCCCTGAAGTATAAAGAAGTGCCTTCGTAGACCTTCTCAACCTTGTAGTTCAGGTTGATGGGCTGCTTGCTGAGGCGTTGATACTCCTGTTCCGTAAGGTGATGGTGGGTCAACAGATTATGCAAGACAACATTTCTCCTTTTCAGGCTGTTGTCGTAGTTGAGTTTGGGGTTGTAGTATGTTGTAGCTTTGAGCAGGCCGACCAGGACGGCGCATTCCTCCACTTTCAGTTTGTCGGGAGTTGTGTTGAAATAAGTCTTGGCCGCAGTCTTGATGCCGTAGGCATTGCTTCCGAAATCAACGGTGTTGACATACATGGTCAGAATGTCTTTCTTGTCATAGAGCATCTCCAGCCCGACAGCGTCAATCCACTCCTTGCTTTTCATGATAAGGATTTTAACTCCCGGGATTTTCCCGAGCAGTCCGGTAGAGTATTGGGTGCGGATGCGGAACATGTTTTTTACCAGTTGCTGAGTTATGGTTGACGCACCTCGCCCGTTGCCTTTGGCAATGTCTTTTAAGGCAGCAAGTACGCCGGGGAAGTCAATGCCGTGATGGCTGTAGAAGCGCTCGTCCTCAGTATCGATGAGGGTATTGAAGAAGATGGGCGCTACGTCTTCGTATTTTACCGGGGAGCGGTTCTCGTTGAAATATTTGCCAATAAGCACACTGTCCTCAGTATAGATCTCAGAGGCCTCACTCATTTCCGGATTCATAATCCTGCTGATTGAAGGTGATTTGCCGAACAGCCAGAAGACGTTGAAGTATATGGAAAAGGCGTAAACAATAATCAGAAAAATAAAAGTGGTCAATGCAGCCAGCATTTTTTTATACCAAGGCGTACCTTGATATAAACTCATGTACCAATGCAGGCATTTCCTGAAAAAGGTCCTGATGTATGATAAAGTTTGTTTCATTTTGCGTCTTGTTGGAAACAAGTAATTTCTTATAGAAGCCAAAATTACATATTTCGTTTGTTATAATGTGTGCGATTTAGTGTTTTCTTCCTCCGGAAAAATGCTTTGAGCCTAATTGTGCTATGATATAGGTGATGCCAGTTGGTCCTGAATATACTGCCTTAAAAGCTTATCCTCTTCGGGGTGGAACCATTCTATCTGATTGTCTTTAGCAAACCATGTCATTTGTTTCTTGGCATAGACACGGGTGTTGCGCTTTATCTTTTCAACGGCGAAGTCTTCTGTCCAGTCGCCGTCAATGACGTGAAACAGTTCGGTGTATCCAACAGTCTGAAGTGCGTTCAACTCTCTCATGGGGTAAAGTGTCTGTGCTTCGGCAGGTAATCCTTGAGCCATCATGCTGTCAACCCTTTGGTTGATGCGGCTGAAAAGGTCAGCTCTTTCCCGTTGCAAGCCTATTTTTACAATATCAAATGGCCGGGTCTTTTTGCTGTGGTTCAGGAAGGAGGAGTAGGGTTTCCCCGTACAGTAATATATTTCCAAAGCGTGGACGATGCGTCTGGGATTTTTTAGATCAATGCGGGCGTAGGTCTGGGGGTCAATGAGTCTCAATTCCTTGCGCAGAGTGTCCAGCCCATCTTGATTAAGACGTCTTTTCAATTCCTGTCGCGTTATCTCATCTACGGTAGGTATGTCGTCAATGCCATTGCATACGGCATCAATATACAACATACTTCCTCCGCTCAGAAGCGCAGTGTCGGAAGTCTCAAATTGTTTGTTGATGACCTCAAGGGCGTCGCTTTCGTATCGTGCGGCACTGTAATAATCTTTAACGGAAAGTGTCCCGACAAAGAAGTGCTGAACCCTTTTCTGTTGCTCTTGTGTCGGAGCAGCAGTACCGATGACCATTTCTTTGTATATCTGTCGTGAGTCGGCATTGATGACAGGTATGCCTAATTCCTCTGCAACCGAAAGGCATAAGTCTGTTTTCCCGACGGCAGTAGGTCCCAGAATGACAAGCAGTGTTTTCCTCATAAAGATGTTTGATGAGGAAGCAAAAAGTTAATTATCCTCAATCTCAAAAGCCTCGGGGTCGAATTCGTCCTCGTTAAATCCATCTGTGCCGTAGAAGTCCTGCTCTTCATCCATTAATTGCGTGTCGTCAAGATTAATGCCCTTGAGGGAACTTTCATAGTCAACGACTTGGGCAGGGGCTTTTCCTGTAGACTTAGTGCATTGAGGCTCCGGCAGGTCTTTCCCGGTAATGACTTCGATGACTTTCATGAAGAAAATCCTTTCAGAAAGGGGGTCGAAGACGAAGACCAGTTTGTCACCGACATCGTTCAGCAAGTCCCTGAGAGATGTATCCTCCATGATATACACGTCATCTTCTGCTGAGGTGGATTCCATTTCTTCACGGATAACTTGCTGCTCCTGTTCCCAGTTTTCATTGCATATATAGAAACTGGTAATCTGGTCGTCTGTATAGTTACAGGCTTTTAATATGGCATTATTGAGCGTCAAGAAATTGGCATCAGCGTCTATGTCTATTACGCGCTCAAAATCCTCAGCTTCATCACTAATAAGCAGTAATTTGAATATCATATGTAATGGGGATTAATAGATGATACCTCGTCCTTTGGGAGAAATAGAGGACTGTATGAATTCTACGATATACTTTGCGTTGGGGTCATCAGGGAAGGAGCTTTCTACCAGTTTGAGGCGGTCTGACATGATCATGCTCTTGTCGTATACCATGTGATAGACTTCTTGGATGATACCGATTTGTGCCGATGTAAATCCGCGCCTTCTGAGTCCCACAAGATTGAGTCCGCACATTGCAACCGGTTCACGTGCTGCAGTGACAAATGGGGGGATATCCTGACTTGTGCGTGTACCGCCGCCTACCATGACGTATCCTCCTACATGGCAGAACTGGTGTATCAGCACGCAGGCACTGATGATGGCGCAGTCGTCAATGATTACTTCTCCTGCAACTTTTGTTGTATTGCCGATGATGCATCCGTTACCCACGATGGCATCATGGGCAACGTGTACGCCTTCCATCAACAGGTTGTTGTTGCCGACTAATGTTTTTTGTTTGGCTGCGGTACCTCGGTTGATGGTAACATTTTCCCGTATTTTATTGTTGTCTCCAATTTCAGCTGTTGTTTCCTCCCCTTTGAATTTAAGGTCTTGTGGGATGGCACTGATGACTGCTCCCGGGAAAAATACATTTCCGTTTCCGATTCGTGCACCCGACAGAACAGTTACGCTGTTCATCAATACGTTGTTATTGCCGATGACAACATTCTTGTCGATATAGCAGAAGGGGCCTATTTCGCAATTTTCTCCGATAATGGCTTCAGGAGATACGAATGCCAGTGGACTGATTGAACTCATGATATTATTTATGTTATTTGTTTTTTACGATTTGGGCAGTAAATGTAGCTTCCATGACGATGGTTTCGCCGACAAAGACAAATCCTTTCATTGAGGAGATGCCGTGGCGAACGGGACCGAGAAGCTTGACTTTGAAAAGCAACGTGTCGCCGGGAACGACTTTCTGCCTGAATTTGACATCATCTATTTTCATGAAATAGGTACTCCAGCGTTCAGGTTCTTCCAGTTGGTTAAGTACCAGGAGTCCGCCGCATTGTGCCATAGCTTCAATCTGAAGTACGCCGGGCATGACGGGTTCCTGAGGAAAGTGTCCTTGGAAGAAAGGTTCGTTGCTGGTAACATTCTTGACTCCAATAATGTAGTCGGCACCGATTTCAGTGATTTTGTCAACCAACTGCATCGGATAGCGGTGAGGCAGTAGTTCCCTGATTCGGTTGATGTCCATTACGGGAGCCTTGTTGGGGTCGTATATGGGTGACTGCACTTCGTGCTGGCGTATTTCCTTGCGCATACGCCGTGCAAATTTGTTGTTAATGGTGTGGCCCGGCCGTGTGGCAATGATGCGTCCATTGATGGGCTTGCCTATGAGTGCCATGTCTCCGATGATGTCCAGCAGTTTGTGTCGGGCTGGTTCATTCTTCCATACAAGTTCTTTGGTCTGCAGATAGCCCAGTTCGTCAGCATCGCGATGCTCTGTGCCGATGATGTCTGCCAGTTTGTCTAACTGCTCTTGTGGCAGTTTGTTTTCGTAGATGACGATGGCATTGTCTAAATCGCCTCCTTTGATGAGGCCGGCATTCAGCAGTGGTTGTATTTCGCGTACGAAGACAAAGGTGCGGCTTGCTGCGATTTCCTTGTCAAAATTCTTCATGTCATCCAATGTTGCAAAAGAACTTGACAGGACGGTACTGTCAAAAGAAATCATGGAAGTAATGGAGAATTGCTCGTCTGGCAGTATTGTTATGCAGGAGCCTGTGTTGTCATCTTTTACTTCTATTTTGTGATGTATGACGTAGAAGTCTTTTGGTGCAGCCTGCTCTTCGATGCCAATCTGCTTGATTTTTTTGACGTATTCAATGGCACTGCCGTCCAGGATGGGAAATTCCGGTCCGTTTACCTCAATGAGGCAGTTGTCGATGCTGTGAGCATAGAGTGCTGCCATGGCGTGTTCAACTGTGCTGATACGGGCTTCGCCTTTGCCCAAGACGGTCCCTCGCTGGGTGTCAATGACATTGTCGGCGATAGCATCTATGACGGGTTGGTTTTCCAAGTCAATGCGTTTGATTTTATATCCGTGGTTTTCTGGTGCGGGATAGAAGGTCACAGTCAGGTTAAGCCCTGTGTGCAATCCCTTGCCACAAAGTGAGAAACTTCCTTTAAGCGTTGTTTGTTTTGACATAAATCAGTTGTTTAATTGCTTTTTGAGTTCTTCTAATTCTTTTTTCATGTTGTATAGGTCCTTATACATTTCCGGCAGGTTGCGGAATACGGCATTGCTGCGTGAAAACTTCCTTACATCAATAGCCGGAACGCCGATGACGGTTTCTCCGCTCTTGACGATGCTCCCTGCTATACCGGCTTTGGCTCCGCTGTTGGTCCTGTCGGCTATCGTGGCATGACCGGCAACACCGACTTGCCCGCCAAACATACACCATTGGCCTATTTTCGTTGAGCCAGCAACGCCGCATTGGGCACTCATCACTGTGTTTTCTCCGACGACGACATTGTGACCTATCTGTACCATGTTGTCGAGTTTGACACCCTGCTTTATCAATGTCGTACCCATCGTGGAACGGTCGATACAGGTGTTGGCACCGATTTCTACGTTATCTTCAATGGTGACGATGCCTATCTGGGGTATTTTCTCATATCCGTTGGCTGTGGGTGCAAATCCGAAACCGTCGGCGCCGATGACGACACCGGCATGAAGGGTTACGCGCTGACCTATTTTGCAGTCGTGATAGATAGTCACATTGGGATATATCAGACAATCATTTCCGACAGTGACGTTTTCTCCCACCACGCAGTTGGCGTGGATCTTACAGTTGTTTCCTATCGTGGCATGTTCGTCAATATAGGCAAACGGACCGATGTAGCAGTTTTCGCCTATCGTGGCAGTGGGTGCAATGCATGCTAAGGGGTGTATGCCTGTTTTCTGCTGTTTGGTTTGTTCATAGAGTGTCAGCAGCTTGGCTATGCATTCATAGGCATTGTCTACCCTTATGAGCGTGGCTTTTGTCGGTTGTGAGGGTTTGAAATCCTGATTGACGAGCACAATGCTTGCTTCGGTTGAATACAGGTAGTGCTCATATTTTGAGTTGGCAAGAAAGGTGAGGGCACCGGCCTGGCCTTCTTCTATTTTTGCGAAGGTGTTGACGGTTGCATTTTCATTGCCTTCAATGGTACCGTTAAGATATTGTGCAATTTGTAGTGCTGTAAATTCCATCTTGATTATAGTCGTTTATGTTGCAAATATCGTAAAAAATACTGACATAGCTAAGGTTTTCCTGACAAATTAGTATTCTGAAAAGGCCGAATGGTATTCTCTTTGGATGAAAAGGAAGTTGCGGCGGCAAACCTTATCTACCATTTCTGACCCCAGAAGTTCGGAAATTTCCGAGATGTCTTTGATGCTGTTGTCCTTGAAGCGTACTAATATGTGGTCATCGTCAGAGGAATACAGCACCTGATGCACCTCCTTGTGGCGGACAAAGTAGGAGGCTTCTTGTTCGCTGATGTGCATCATGCTGGCCATGCGCTGACGCATTTCGTTCAGGGTTTGTCCGTCGGGCGATTGTTTCAGGATGACGACTTTGTACAGGTTGCGGTGTATATAGTTTCTGGCGAGTGTCGACAGTACGGTGTCATCGCAATAGCGCCATTGTTTCAGTGCACATTCCAGATCGTTGTCATCCAGATTGATGAAATGTTCTGTCCATTCGGGATGTTGTGTCAAGAACTCCTTGTCAACGTGGTTGTTGAGAAAGTATGCCAGGGCTGGAGTCGCAAATATATGCCTGCCCTCATGTACCAGTTCCCTTGCGCGGCGGATGGCCATTGTCAGTGTCTCTTTTGCTGCGACAACGGTTTTGTGCAGATATACCTGCCAGTACATCAGCCTCCGTGCCATCAGGTAGTTTTCAATTGTGTAGATGCCTTTTTGGTTGACCACGAGCTGGTTGTCTTTGGTATCCAGCATCTTGATGATGCGTGCTGCTCCGATGTTTCCTTCTCTCACTCCGGTGTAGAAGCTGTCGCGGCACAGGTAGTCCATGCGGTCCAGGTCCAGCTGGCTGTGGATGAGCTCGCTCAGAAAATGCCTGTGATGTTTGTTTCTGAATATCTCTATGGCCGTGGTGAGTTCTCCGTGGAAGGTTTCGTTGAGCCGTTTCATCAGCAGGGTGGTGATATTCTCATGGCTCAAGCCGTGTACGAGGCTTTCTTCCAGGACATGGGAGAAAGGGCCGTGGCCTATGTCGTGCAGGAGCATGGCTATCTTTACGCCGTCGGCGTCTTCCCGGCTGATGTCTGTCCCTTTCTGTTTCAGGGTTTCGATGGCTTGGCAGGCCAGGTGGTATGCTCCGATGGAGTGCTCAAACCGTGTGTGCCGACCACCGGGGAAAACATAGTCTGACGGACCCAGCTGCTTGATTCTGTTCAGCCGGAAGAAAAAAGGATGCTTGATCAGTTCGGAGATGATGCCGTCTTCTATTTCTATGAATCCGTGTACGGGGTCGTTGATGATGATAGGCATATTTCTGATATAGGTTATTTTTTATGTAGCGTATTTCTTTCCCAGAATACGCCGTCTCTGAATCCTTGGATGGTTGTGTCGGTGTCGGCCTGCAGCAGTCTCTTCTCGGCCAGCAGGCAGTATGTCCGCTCCATTTCTATGCCGCAGAAATGCCTGCCCAGTTTCTTGGCGACGGCAACCGTTGTTCCGCTCCCCATGAAGGGGTCAAATACGAGATCGCCCTCCTTGGAAGATGCCAATATGAGTTTGGCGATGAGTTTTTCGGGTTTCTGGGTGGGATGCTCGGTGTTTTCGGGCATTGACCAGAAAGGCACACTGATGTCGTCCCAGAAGTTGGATGCCCCTGTCAGGCGGAAGTTGCCGTCGGGTGTCCTTGCCCAGTCTTTGGGCCTGTTGTTGTTATCCGTGTATGGGGCGATGACTCTTTTTTTCTGTTTTACTGCCTCAGCGTTGAAGTAGTATTGCTTGGGGTCTTTCACGGCAAACCATATGTCTTCCATGCAGTTTTTCCAGTTGTTGGTTGCCCCTCGGCCTTTCTCCCTCTGCCATGTAATGCGGTTCATGATGTGCAGTACCCCTTCGAGGGCTGTCTGTAGCTGTGCTGTGCATTTCCAGTCGCCGCAGAGGTAGAGCGAACCTGCCGGTTTCAGTTTTCGGCATACTGCCGGCAGCCAGGAGTTCAGGTATTGCAGGTATCCGTTGCCTCCGAGAGCCTTGAATCTGGTTGTTCCGAACTGTTTGTTCAGGTTGTATGGCGGGTCGAGAATGATGAGGTCGGCAAACTCGTCGGGCAGCAGTTGCAAGGCGTGGGCCATGTCCCCCCAGATGATGCTGTCTTCGGGCAACCGGCCTTTTTCAAGCATGTCGGTGCGGATGAGTTTTTTTTCCAAAACAGTCTCCTCTGCAGGGGTAAGTGTTATGGTCCGGTTCCTTGGTGCTGTCATGTATGTGTGTAGGGAGGTATATGGATTACAGTTCTGCCTCTTTCATTCGCTCCGTGTTTTCTGCCACGATGAGGTGGTCAATGCAGTCCTGAATGTCGCCGTCGACAAAGGCTGGCAGATTGTACATCGTGTAGTTGATGCGGTGGTCGGTTACCCGTCCTTGCGGATAGTTGTAGGTGCGTATCTTGGCACTTCGGTCGCCTGTGGAAACCAGCGACTTGCGTCTGCTGGCGATATCGTCTACATATTTCTGGTGTTCTCTGTCATAGATGAAGGTGCGCAGTCGTGCCAGGGCGCGTTCCTTGTTCTTGGGCTGGTCGCGTGTTTCGGTACATTCTATCAGGATTTCTTCCACTTCACCCGTGTTGGGATTCTTCCAGTTATACCTCAGCCGTACGCCGCTTTCCACCTTGTTTACATTCTGACCGCCGGCACCTGAACTGCGGAAGGTATCCCATTTAATTTCCCCTTCGTTGATGTTGACTTCAAAAGGTGCTGCTTCGGGCAGTACGGCAACCGTGGCGGCCGAAGTGTGCACGCGTCCTTGCGTCTCGGTGACGGGGACACGCTGTACTCGGTGGACACCGCTTTCATACTTCAGGATACCATAGACACCGTCGCCCGATACGGAGCAGACTATTTCCTTATATCCGCCTACTGCTCCGGGAGTGTAGTTGGAAATCTGCATCGTCCATCCTTTTGACTCAATATATTTGCTGTACATACGGAACAGGTCACCGGCAAACAGGGCAGCCTCGTCGCCGCCCGTTCCGCCGCGAATCTCAAGAATAGCGTTTTTGTCATCCTCAGGATCCTTGGGGATGAGCAGCAACTTAATCTCTTCCTCCATTTGTGGCAGGCGGCTTTCGCAGGTACTGATCTCTTCGCGGGCCATCTCTTTGAGTTCAGCATCGCTCTCGTTGAGCAGTATCTGCTTGCTTTCCTGATAACTGTCGAGCAGCCCCTTGTATTCCTTGCGTGCTGCCATCAGGCGTTCCAAGTCCTTGTATTCTTTAGTCAGTTTGACATAGCGTTCCTGGTCGTTGATAACATTTGGGTCGGCTATCAGGGTGCTTACTTCAACAAACCGTGCGTGCAGGTCGTTGAGTTTATCTAAGAGAGAAGATACTTCTGCCATATACTTGTAATTTAGTGCAAAAGTACAAATAAAGGTTCAGCTGACCAAAAACGGTGTGCCCCCATATCCTGGGCATACACAGAGGGATGCCGGTCGCTTCTCCTGCAGGATATTGCCGGAGGCGCATGGGTTTCTTCCTGAAAAGCCGCGTTGCTGTTTTAACAAAATTAACACAATTTAATCTTTTTATATACAACTCGTGGACTCTGAAAATTTTTGCAGGCCTTGCCGTTTTTACTGGCAGGCCTGCGCGTTGAATCCCGTAGGCCTGTCAGAGATCTCTGGCAGGCCTACGAAATTTACCCATCCTGCAGGACTTTCTGAAGGGGTGGGAGGTTCGGATGGATGTATGTCTCCGAAAAGGTTAATAAGTGTTAATTCTGTAATTCCAACTGTGCAGAGAGGCTGGCTTGCTGTTGTTCCTTCATGGAGGATGATTCTTCTGCTTTATTCGGTGTAAAGGGAAATATTTTTTGTACTTTTGGCGGAGATTGAAAGACTTGAGATATGAAAAGGACAGGACTCTTGCTGTTTTTGTTGTTTGTTCTGTTGTCAGGTTCAGGCCGGGCAGAACGCATCGTCATTGACCGTCCCACAGGGGCACAGGCTGTTTTGGCCAATGTCAAAAAAGGGTCGCTGGTTGAGGTGGCGTGCAATGTGGTGCTCCCTGCGTTTGTATGGCAGTTGCCCGAAGATTGCGTGATACGCTATGCCGGAGGCTGTCTGCACATGGCAGGGATTGTGGGCAACCGCACTCAAGTGGAATCGCCTGCCGTGAGGCTGTTTCAGGTGAAAAAGGTAAGCGGTACCTGGAATGTGGAAACGGCTTTGCCTGAATGGTTCGGAGCAGTTCCTGCTTTCGGAGATGCCAAGCCCGCAGACTGCAGTGCCTATATTGACCAGGCTATCCTGCTGGATGCACCTACGTTGCGTTTTTCCAATGGTAACTATGGTATCAGCCGGCCCGTTATCATACATAGCCACGATATCTGCATCGCACGAGGTGCAACCTTGAAGGCCCTGGGCGAAATGAATGCCCGGGTGAAGGACTATCAAGGCAAGGATGCCACTGTTCACAGTCTGATATATGCCGATTTCCTTCAGGCACCTAAGCGTGAAGTCTACGGCCTGCAGGTGCAGCCCCGTATCTATGGTGGCGGTTGTCTGGACGGAGACTACAAGGCTTCAGTGGGACTGCTACTAAATAAGGGCTACAGGGTAATAGTGCGTGACCTGACATTCCGTAATTTCAACCAGTATGGTTTCGTGGCGGCCTTGAGTCGCACGGCGGCGGGCAGCAGTGTGATGCAGTCGTGTACCTTTATCAACGACGATGGCTATTATGGCTCGCGAGCCACCATCAAGCATCATCCCGATGCCAAAGCTATCCTCAACAACCGTTATGACTGTGTCTATGAGGATATCACGACAGTAAACTACCGCATCGCTGTGGTCCATGAGGCCGACAACGGCAAGTTTACCAACGTGCATTCCTGGCTGCGCGATGGCTTTTATTGGGAAAATTCCATAGTGTTTGATTGCTATGCCCCTGATGTGACCCTTGTAGGGTGTGAGGCCGATACGATGCAGAAACTTATCATGTGTCACAAAAATTTCTTTTTTGCCAGCGTCACCGACTGCAGGGCGTACAAGAATCCTGATGTTGTATCCGATGAACTGGCAAGACGCTATCCGCCATTGATTGTTGATAAGGGCGATACCAAGGACTCGCAGGTTTATCTGACGGGTGGTGACTATTGGTTTGAAGTGCCTTACAGAATCATCAACAACATGTCGGCCTATGACCATGTTTCCATACGTCGTTACAACCGCAATAAGGTCAATGCCAATTATGATAATAATTAGCCTCTGTTAACTGGAATTTGCCCTTGTCGCAGATGGTTCAAGGGAAATAGCCGGAGGTAAAGAAAGTTTTTATGAAATCTTGTTTTCGGTGATGAATCTGCGGAGAGGACTCTTGTAGATTCTTCGGATGATGCTGACGGGCATCAGGCGGAAACACAACCGGCTTATCGGGAAGATGTATTTGAAGGTGAACAATCCGAAGAGCCTGTAGATGCCTCCCATGTAAATAAGAAACTCATTCCATGCCTTGGCCTTGCTCCGTCGCTGGTATACATTGCCAGTGCGACGGAAATGGAGTATGATATCGGGCAGGTTGGCGATGCGGTATCCCTTGGCAATGGCATCATACCACAATGCGATGTCCTGACTGGTGCGGTAGTGCTCATTATAGCGTAGGCCTTCGTCAAAGATGCGTCGGCGCATCATCACCGTGGGATGGGCCAGGGGAGAAGCCTTGTGTATCATGGCGACGGCGGCCTCATGGGTGAGGGGATAGTGACGCACGTTTAGACAACTGTCACTTTCGTCAAACTCCTGAATACTGCCGCCCAGAATGTCAGTGTCGGGATGACTGTCCAGAAAGGCAGTCTGCAATTCAAAACGCTGGGGGGCAGAGCGGTCATCGCTGTCCATGCGTGCAATGACGTCACCCCGGACGGCTGCCAATCCCTTGTTGAGTGAGTGTGTGAGTCCCATGTTGACAGGATTCTGCAGGAGAGTCAGGATGTCACCCAGTTCTTTCTGCCAGAAGGCTATCTCTGCAGTCAGTTCAGATGGCACGGGCCCGTCCTGAATGAGTATAATCTGGGAGGGCTTCAGTGTCTGGGCAGTCCATACGCTGTCTATCGCCTGATGGAGCTGTGAGGCATCTTCCTTGCCGTAAACGGATATGAGAACTGAGATTTGGGTCATTGGTGAGGGAAATTGAGTTTGAAATGTCGCCCCAGCTCATAGTCAAAGCTGTCGGGGGTGAAGCGGATGTAGCCGCTCCAGGGATAGAAGGTGATTTCACCGAAGTATATCCTGCCTTCTATGTTGTAGAAGTCTATGCGGGCAAAGGGAAAGCCTGCCGCCAACTGCTCAGCCAAAAAGCGCATTTCTTCAATATTGGCAGGCAGGGAAGGAACATTGTCGGGAGAAAATGTGGGATGGTCGGAAACGACATCGGGCAGAAAACGGAACTGCTCATCCCAGAAACCGCGTCGATGGTCGGAATAGCGGTTCTTGTCTATCCAGAGGTATTTGAACTTTCCGTCAAAGCACAGAAACTTGTAGTCATCGATTGAACCATCGTTGTTGTCGTTGCTTTCAAGAAGCTGTTCAACGATGACCTTTGACTGGCGGGCTCCGCGATAGGCCCATTCACGGGAGATGATGTAGTAGCGCTTGTTGCGCCAGGAGTTGACAGTCTTAATGGCCTCGGATATGTTGAACTGAGACTTGTCCCTGCATATCATGACGTTGGCACCATCGCCGCCGTCGGTGGTCTTGATGACGAACTGGGGGGGGAGGGTGCTGAAGTCTATCTCATCAGCCCTGTTGCATACCTGATACAGGGGGACCAGATACCGATCGGTGCCGAGCCTGTCGGTGACGTATTGCCTGACCTGATATTTGTCGACACAGGACAGCATATCCCGGTTACGGCCAAAGGCTTTGTAGTATTGTACCTTTTCGCTGAAACGCTGGGGAACCGACATATTCAGCCATCTGTGCATCTTGATGAAATATTGGATGGGTAACATGAGTCTGTCGGGCAGAAACCACAGCAGGCGTGCAATGATATACAGGAGGTGTCTTTTCATGGGTTGGAGGATTTGTATCGGATACCATCGCGGATACCCTTGAGGATGTTTCGGGCGTTTTGGATGCGCGGACTCATGAACAGGGGATAGAAGAAAAGTTTGAGGATATAGGTATATGCGCAATGGCGAATCCAGAACGAAGGGGTATAACTGCGACGGGAGAGGATGAAGAAATTGCGGTATTGATAGTACAGACGCATGGGAGCCGACTTCTTTATATTTATAGGCAGATTGACAGATTGGCCCATGTGGTGCTCAAATTTGAGTGAATGGTCTACATAAGACTTCAGTCCCTTGAAATGGCGGGCGCGCCAGCCCCACTCGTTGTCAACGCCATCAATAAACAGGGACTCATCCAAGCCGCCGACTTCTTCTAATATGGGTATGGTGGTAAGGCTATAGGAGGAGAGAGTGGAAAAAACTTCAGTAAACTGGTGTTCGTCAGTGCCCACTGTGAGTTGGATGTCCCGGATGTTGTTGTCTGGCTTGTTATAGTAACTTCTGCCTGTCTTGGGGTTGATAGGCTCTGGCCCGAGCACGGCTACGGGGAGGCCGGCCTGAAGGAGTGATTCAAAGGCACCCTTGAGGTGGGCTATAAGTCCTATAGGGCTAGTACTGTCCTGGTCACAGAAAATAAGGTAGTGACAGCCTTGAAGGCGTAGATAGTCTATGCCCCGGTTCTGGGCAGCAGCGATACCGGTGTTCTGAAAGAGGGGGATGTAGTGGACATTAGGTTTCAGGGGCAGTGCCTCCTCACAAGAGTCAGAGGAATTGTCAACAAGGCAAATCAGGTCAATTTGCGGACAGAGAATATCGAGCGATTGGGACAAGATGCCCAAATCGGGATTATAAAGTACGATGACAGCTCCGGTCTTCATTGTTTGATTCCTGCTAAGATACCTTTTACCATATACCTGAAACGCTCCCTGCCACCCTTGACGAAGAGGGGGAAATAGAGCAGACGGGCGGCTTGTTTGAGGCCTGTAGCCATTTTCCACTGCCAAGGTACATATTTTCTGCGACTAAGCCAAATAAAATTGCGATATTGATAAAAATAGCGCACAGGTGCCGATAAGATGACCCTGTAGCCAAACGGGAAGCGCAGTTCCCGGTTACCTACCTTATGACTGATGCTGACGTGGGGGGTGATGCCACAGACATAGCCTGAATCTTCTGCCCGCCAGCACCATTCGTAATCAACATAGTCAATGAAGAGACGGCTGTCGTTGAATCCGATTTTCTGCAGGTTGTCCTTGCTGATACAGCACCCTGACGAGATGACATCGCGGCGCTGGATGAAGTTGTGCTGAATGACGTGGTCCCGATGGATGACCGACCGATATTCTTCTCCGGAATGGAGGCGCCTGACAGTGGGGCCCAAGAGGGCCAGACGGGGAACAGACTGCTGTACGTCCTGAAATGCCTTGACAATGAGCTTTGGGTAGTCAGTGTTGATGCGTGTATCCTGATCGAAGAATACTACATGGGTGCAGTCGCTATGGTGAAAAAATTGCTCCAAGGCAATGTTTTGCGCTTCGGCAATGCCAAGGTTGCGGTGGTTGCAAATGTATTGTAACTTGCCTGGGGAAAAACCTGTTGCGGCCTCCTCAGAGTTGTCAACAATGCAGCCTTGATAGGTGCAGCCCAGATGTTCAAAATAACGAAGATCTTCCTCCTGAGGATGGTAGAGGACAATGACAAGGTATATATGGGTAGTGTTATTTGTCGGCATGGTTATAGGGCTTGAAAGTGAGTCCCATCCTGCGTTGCAGGACAAAGAAGAATACAAAGAGATACTGTATCAGCATGGAGAGACTCAGAATGAGGTTTTCCTGATAGAACTGGAGGACGAGGATTTCCACGATGTAGGCATACATGCATTTACTGATTGCACCTCCATTGCGACACTGGCGGTAGAGCCATCCTGTGAAGACTCCGTAGACGGTGGAAAAGAAGGCTATTCCCTTATAGCCGAAGTCTTGAAAGAAGGGTTGAAAGACAGTATAGACGTTGGTGAACATGGGGACCTGAGTGAACTCCTGAAGCTTAGGCTCAACGACATAGTGGCCCAGGCCGAGTCGTGTGATAACGGCATAGAAGAAAGCAAAGGACCGGGAACCAAACTGCTCTGTGAGTTTTTCCTGTACCTGCTCAAAAGCTACGGAAGGAGAAAGAATATAGATGTTGAAGAAATCCATGAAGGTAGTTTCTCGGACTGTGTTCTCAGAGGTACGCATCTGGTTGATGCCATAAAATGTGAACAACAGGATGACGGCCCACAAGGCGATAGTGCGAATCTTGATATGTTCCTTTTCGTAAAGAATGAACAAGGTGACGAAGAGCATGAAGAACAAAGAACCTTTTTCCATGATGGCTACGGCGCACATGAAATTGGCAAGGACAATGGCACCGAAACGCAACTTGTTGACCTTGGGATAACGCCACATCTCAATGATAAACAAAGCTTGGTTAATGGCATTGACATAGGTCAGAAGAGTCTGAACCATATCCTTCTCACCGGCATTGGCAAAGATACGGAGATTGAAAAAGAGGTCGGTGGTACCAAAGAGGGAAATGACTTTATAGATGTTGTAAACGTAAAGCGGAGTGCATACCAAGGAAATGGTGAAGAAAAACATGTAGAACAAATCGTTGGTATGTATTTCCTTGTTGATGTTAATGTCCTGACACGATTGGCCGAGTTCTCGGCTTGAAGGGAAAGCATAATAGGTAATAATGCCCGTAGCCGACATGAGGGAAACCCAGATGCTGACACATGTATAGAAACGCTCTTGCAGAGGATAAAGTAAATCACCACTGAACTGAAACAAGATGAGTATGGCTAACCAGACTAAAACTGTAATCATCCAAGGTGAGAACAAGTCGCCAACCTTCAGACATAGGAAGGAAAGCGCCAGAATACTGAGAAAGATGATTACAATCCAAGCCATATCAATGAGGTTATTTAATCCATATACCCTGCGCTTTACCCGTCATGATGCGGTTAAACTGCAGTTGGTTGACAATCGCTCCTGGAATGTTTACCAGGCAGAGGGCCATGAGCATTCCCGTAACGTCAAAATAGCGGCTTAGCAGCCAAGCCAAAGGGAAATAGATGACAGCGGCCATAAGGGTACAGATAATTTGAAGATGAAGTTTGCCGAAGCCGTTGAGGAAATAACTGTAGCAGAGACTATAAATGATGATCATCATATAGAGTGCCATGCAGACAGTGATGGACAGAGGTATGGCGACTCGGTCGCGTATCCAGAGGTGATAGACAGGTCCGGAAATAATGACCATCAAGACTAAACAAAAGGCAAGCAGGAAGAGAATCCTGTGGAGGCTGTTGATGGATTTGGAAATCCACTGATAGTCTTTCCTTTCATAGGCATCAGTCGTGGCGCTCCAAAATGGTACGGCGATAATGGTGAAAATCATCATGGTAAAACTGAAGTAGCGGTAAGCTACCTGATAGGGGGTAACCATTTCAGGGGAGAAAAAGTGGGATATCATGATGTTGGATGAGGCAAAGAGAGCTATGCCTGCAATCTGTAGAATGAAAAATTTGATACCGATTTGAAACAGTTCGGCAACAGTGCTTTTGTTGAAGCAGGAAAGCGAAGGCCTGATATGGCGATACTTTTTGTGGAAAGTAACCGGCCATGCTGCGACATACACCAGGAAGGGCGACAGTGTATAGGCTACAGCAACAAGCATAAGAGAGTGGATCTCGCAGACTTTCAGAATAAAGATGCACAACAGAGTGAGAGTCTGCCCACCTACGACCAAGGCATTGTTGACTGCCGGTAACTGAAGTCCAAGATAGATGTTTCAAATAAATTTGAAGATAAAAGTTCCGCTAACGCAGGCAATGGAAACTGTGAGGATATCATTCAAATTGCCGATGATACTTCTGTCAATATTTAACAGGGAGTAAACGTCAAAGCAATTTATCAGGAATATTGCAGTCAAAGCTAAAGGCAGAATGATAAGAATGAGCATAAAAAATGTAGAGGAAACACTCTCTCGGGCTTTCTGAATGTTACCATGAGCCAGTTGAGCTGAGAGTTTATTGCGTAGACCATTTCCCAAACCGATATCAAGATGATCTATCCATAAAAGAATGGAACTGATGGTCATCCAGATACCGTTTTCATAGTTGTTAAGGCAGAAAAGTGTGAACGGTACAAGAAAAAGCTGTACCAGTCCCGCCCACCCCTTGAGTGCAAAGGAGAAATATATGTTCTTTCTGACGAGGGAAGTTCTATTGTCTGTCTCCATTGTAAGCGTTTTGGGGGGATTGGTGTTTTTTGCGATACAGGATGTACCAAGTTGTACTCAGCCAACAATAAAATAACCAGATGAAGATGTTGGCTATCCAATGGGGACGTGATGGACTGAGAGGCAACATGTTTGAAGTAAGGTCAATGAAGTTGGGACGCAGATTGTCATAATGCATTTTGGTGATGTTGTATTGTTGAAGTGCATCATTGTATCCTTGCAGACTTGCATCAGCGGCTTTTTCCAAATCTTCCTGTTCGATGGAACTGGATGGTGTTGTAATGTCAAAATGGTGTTCTGTATAGAGTGTATATTTTTCCTGGGCCTGTCTGTATTTTTCTTTTGCAGCAATCAAATCCTTTTTACGATTGGCTAAATCTGTCGTAGCTTTGGATTTGATGTACTTGTCAAGTTCTTGTTGCAAATAGGTACTTACCGTATCAACCATTTGAAAAGCGGTGAAAGCATCTTGGTCGGCAACGCGCAGAGTTAATAATCCGTTGTGCCAGTTTACTTCACACTTGATGTTGTCTTGAATCTGTTCAGTCAGACTTTTGCTCTTACTCAGGAAACTCCACCACGGTTTTCGGACAGAGAGAAGATGATGTGCATAGGTTCCCAGCAACTTACCGTCAGCTGTCTTGAGTCGGATATTGCCCATACTGGTCAGAAATATGGGCGAACGTAGGATGATGGCAAAAATCTCAGGGTCGGTTGTCACAGTAGAAGACTCTAATCCTGTCACTTTCCGTACAAGGAGGTTCTTGTTTCCTTTTTCCAAAATGTTATCTTTGGTTGCATCAATGGAAATTTGTTTGTGGGCATGGTATTCCGGGGGTATGGATAAGGAGATGACGACAGCTCCGATAAGTGCTAAGATGCCTGTGATGAAATATAGTCGGCGCTGTTTCCAGCATACCTCCCATACGGTCCATTGTGTATCAGTATCTGGCAAGTTAATTGTTGTATTTGAATAGTTCTTTCCTATGCTGAATGGTCAAGACAATCATCTTGACGATAAAGCCCATGATGATGAACAGAGCCAATATGTAAATTTTCTTGATATTGCAACTCTTGACAGGAACACTCGCCCCCTGTATTACGGTAAAGGCAGGTGTGCTCTCCTGAAGTTTGGCTTTGGCTAATTGGAGCTGCTGAGTAACTTGAGTATAGATGTTGTATTTGAGTTGCATGTCGTTTTCCAGATCCTCACGCTTTGAGTTGACAGATTGGAGGATGACATCTGTATTGGCATCGCTGAAACGGGCATATTGCTGTCGCGCCAAATCGTAGTCTTGCTTGGATTCTGTAAAGAGTCTTTCCATGTATTCCAAATCGTTGCGTGCCTTGTTTGTACGATAGCGTGTGATAAAAAGTTGGAGTTTGTTCTTGACAGAGTCTACCATTGTGGCAGCAATGAGAGGGTCTTGTGCTTTGAATTCAAGAGAGATGACATTGGTCTTCTTGTCGACCATGCACCTCATATTTCCCCGGGTTGCGCTGACCAGTCCAAATTGGCGACGTGATAATCGGTAGGGATTGATTTTGTCTCCGATATTTGTTCCTGAGGTGTCGTCATTAGGGAGCAGGAATCGTGTTAACCAATGTAAGGGAATACTCCACCATGTTGTCTTCTGGTAACTCTTGAGATAGTCATAGTATGTGGTGTTGATTTCGCCGTCAAGAGATTTAACATTGAGGTCAAAAAGACTGACAATGAATTCATTCGAGGATATCATGTCAGGATAGATTTCAGGATATATGGCATCGCCGTTGGGGTTAGCATCAGAATACAAACCGACCATAGAAGCCAAAGAAGAAATGCTTGACAGCATGTTGTTAGAGGATGTTTCCGGGGCTAATTCAATGCTGGATTTGTAGTTTTTTGGTATACTGAAGGCAATGATGAGACCAACAACGATGGAAATGAATATATATAGTCCGATACTCTTTATGTCAGAACTGAGGATTTTCCAAAATTTGAGGATATCAAATTCTATTTTATATTTACTTTGTTCCATTGCTACAGTTGTTAACTATTTAGTCAGATTCGCTATAGTTGCTATCATGGTTGCAATGCTGGCCATACCAGTGCCGAGTCCCATAGTCTCAGCCAAGCTCATCTTGCGGCTTATCTTGCTGGGTATCACAATTTCACATCCAGGTTCAATGGGCGTCTTACGACTCAGTTTGTCAGCCTTTCCGTTCATATATATAATATATGCATTCTTTTTCCGTGCATTTTGTGAAGTGCCGCCGGCAGCATTAATATAGTACTTTGCCTTTTTCCCTTTTTGAAAGGTTACTGTAT
>CACYCZ010000058.1 GCA_902773055.1 uncultured Bacteroidales bacterium | reverse complement strand
TGGTCCTTCAGTGCAATTATATATATTATATGGGTATGATGGAAGATAAATAGGCGTTGATATGTGTGGCTTCGTCTGGGTTTTCTTTGTAATTTTGTATGTATATTTTATCTATAAGCGGCAATGGCGCGGATATCTTTTCTATTGTTTTGTCTTGTGGCGCAAGTGGCAGTGACGGCGCGAGTCTCCTTTGACGCGTGGTTTGAGGACCGCACTTTGCGTCTGGACTATATCTTTTCAGGCGATAGCGTGAATCAGCATATCGCTTTGGATGAAATGCTTAGTCTGCCATACTGGGCAGGCCGGCATAATAATCTGGACAGTCTGGCCTTATTTGGCAACGGACAGATATATGTGCGTGATGCGGGGACGCAGCAGCTCATTTATGCCACCTCCTTCTCCACGCTTTTCCAGGAATGGCAGCATACACCCGAGGCCGCCGTCAAGGTCAAGGCTTTTGAAAACTGTTTTATGGTGCCTATGCCCAGAAAGCCTGTGAATGTAACTGTGGAGCTTGCCGACAGCCATCAAAGGGTGACCTCCTCGTTGACAACCTATGTAGACCCATCAGATATCCTGATTCGCAGGACGGACAACTACACCGTATATCCTCACAGCTGTGTGCTCCGTAGCGGCAGCGAGGCCCGTTGTGTGGATTTGGCTATTGTTGCCGAAGGCTATAGGGAGGACCAGATGGGACTCTTTCGTGAGGATGCACAGAAATTTTGCGACCAGCTTTTCAATCATGAGCCCTATACCCATTTGAAGAACCGGTTCAATGTTGTTGCCGTCGCTGTTCCCTCAAGAGATGAAGGCGCCAGCATTCCCAGTCAGAACATCTGGAAGGAAACGGCGTTGGGAGCATCGTTTGATACATTCTACAGTGACCGCTATCTGACGACGCTCCACGTAAAGCGTCTCAACAATGTGCTGACCGGCATTCCCTTTGACCAGATTGTCGTGCTGGTCAATACAGACAAGTATGGCGGAGGGGGAATCTACAACCTGTATATGCTGGCTTCGGCCCATCATGCCATGTCATTGCCGGTATGTGTCCATGAGTTCGGCCACAGTTTCGTGGGACTTGCCGACGAGTATGACTACGGTGACGGCACCGACTATTATCACAAGGATGTGGAGCCGTGGGAGAAAAACATAACGACCTTGAAGGACTTTAAAAGCAAATGGGCCGACATGATAGAGGAGGGGACACCCCTACCGACACCCAATAGCGATGATAAAAAAATCCAATATACCCGTGTGGGCTTGTTTGAGGGTGCCGGATATATGAAAAAAGGAGTTTACCGTCCTGCTCAGGAGTGTCGCATGAAAATCAATGATGTACCTGCTTTCTGCCCTGTATGTCAGCGAGCTATCAAGCAGATGATATATTTTGTCACAGAGTAATATATTGAAGCGTTCGCAGGCCTTTTTGCCAAATAATTAGTACTTTTGTATTCCGAAATTTAAAGAGATAATTAGATATGCTTACTATCAGTCAGTTTACTGAATTCAAGGATACGACAATCAAGGGATTGGAAAAGAAGCACTTTCCAAATGCTGCTCAAGTCGTAGAAGAACTTAATGTGTTGAACGAGAAACGCAAGTCTTCTCAGGCAAAATTGGACGAAAACCTGTCGCGACAGAATACAATAGCCAAGAGCATCGGCTTGCTGATGCGTGAAGGCAAGAAAGACGAGGCAGAGGAAGTCAAGAAGCAAGTGGCCCAGCTGAAGGAAGAAAGCAAACTCCTCCAGACTGAGAAGGAACAGGCAGAGACCGACTTGAGGAATCTCTTGCTGACAGTTCCCAACCTGCCCTATGATGAAGTGCCTGAAGGTAGCAGCGCTGAGGACAATGTCGTTGTCAAGTCATCCCTGCGCGAATGCAAGGAAGGTGATACGGTAGGCAACTGGGATACGGTGCCGGCTAACAACCAGGCCAAGTTGCCCCATTGGGAATTGGCCAAACAATACAACCTGATAGATTTTGACCTCGGGGTCAAGATTACAGGTGCAGGATTTCCTGTATATGTAGGGCTGGGAGCCCGCCTGCAGCGCGCGCTGATTAATTTCTTTCTCGCAGAGGCCGCCAAGGCCAGCTATACGGAGATTATGCCTCCTACAGTAGTGAATGCCGCTTCGGGCTATGGTACAGGGCAGCTGCCAGATAAAGAAGGTCAGATGTATCATTGCGAAGTTGATGACTTGTATCTCATTCCGACAGCAGAAGTCCCTGTGACCAATATCTATCGTGATGTGATTCTTGAAGAAAAAGACCTCCCGATAAAGAACTGTGCCTATACACAGTGTTTCCGTCGTGAAGCTGGTTCTTATGGAAAAGATGTTCGTGGCTTGAACCGCCTGCACGAATTTTCAAAGATTGAAATTGTGCGTATAGATACTCCGGAACATTCAAGAGAAAGCCATAAGGAGATGCTGCAGCATGTTGAGGGGTTGTTGCAGAAATTGGAACTGCCTTACCGCATATTGCGTCTCTGTGGCGGAGACCAGAGTTTCACGTCGGCGATATGTTATGATTTTGAGGTATATTCAGAAGCTCAGGGGCGTTGGCTTGAGGTATCTTCGGTATCCAATTTTGACACATATCAGGCAAACCGCCTGAAATGTCGTTATCGCCGTACTGAAGATAAGAAAATAGCATTGTGCCATACACTTAACGGCTCCGCATTGGCTCTTCCGAGAATCGTAGCAGCCATACTGGAAGATAATCAGACACCCAACGGTATCAAGGTACCAGCAGTACTCGTTCCGTATATGGGCGTTGATATGATTAAATAACGGAGATTATGTAGAGAAACTACTGTTCTCTATGTCGTCGTTTGCATTTAAGCAATTTACGATTCAGCAGGATCAGTGCGCCATGAAAGTGGGCACTGATGCTGTTTTGTTAGGTGCGTGGGCCGAAGCGCGTGAGGGATGCCTGCTGGATGTAGGTACAGGTACAGGGGTGATTGCCCTGATGTTGGCCCAGCGTACTGCCGGCTCTCGGATATATGGTATAGAGATTGATACTGCGGCGGCGGCTCAAGCCGGCCGAAACATAGAAGCATCACCTTGGAGCGACCGGGTGACGGTCATCAACGAAGATGTATGCAGATGGGACAATAGGGTGAAGTATGACGAAATCGTATCCAATCCTCCATTCTATGTTAATTCGCCAGCATCGTCCAGTCTGCAGCGGGATACAGCGCGCAAGTCATCAGCCGACTTCTTTGCCAGCCTCATAGGGTTTGCTGCGCAACACCTGAAGGATGACGGTGTCTTTGAAGTTATTCTTCCAGAAAATGAGAAGGATGATTTTATTTTTAAATGTTGGGAAAACAATCTGTTCCTGATGAATCAGATGCTGGTGTGCACCAGACAAGGGAAAAAGCCAAAACGTGCCCTTCTTCGCTTTTCTCCCGTTCGCTCGGTCGCACAATATGGCACCCTCGTCATGACGGATGCCAATAATGTCTATACAGAGGATTATCGCAGACTGACGGCAGATTTTTATCTCAACATGAATTCATAAGAGGTAACGCAGTGAAGCGAGCCGCAATAATAAACATTATCATCCCGGCTGTTCAATTCAAAAATAAGATTAGAGTGTTTTTTTGAGGAATCAAAACTTCAGCATAACACCGCTGTAGGCAGGAATGCAGACTTGACAGGGTGCGTATGTGCAGATATTGAGTGTGGTCTTTCTGCCTGAAAGCATTTCTGTAGCCTGATAGGTGCCCTGCTTTATCTCCAGAATGTCAAAGGCGTGTTGCGGAATATTGATGGATTGAACGACTTCTTTGCAGTCAAAATTTACGGCAATGAGGAAATGCTCCTTTTGGAAGGAGCGCATGAAGGTGTAGGTTTTGTATGGGTTAAATTGCGGCGTATCGTTATTGACATACATCAGGTCAAAGAACAATCCTTGGCTCAAGGCCTTTTCTCCTGTGGAGAGTGTAAGGATGGAGCGGTATATGTTCTGTAGTTTCCGTGAACTTTCCGAAAGGTTCTTGCCGTCAAAGAGTCCGTTGTGTCGCCATTCCCGGATGGTCTTGACGGACCAGTAGTCAAAGATGGTCGTGCGTCCATCCAGCCCGCTGTAGCCTTCTTCATCCATCCCCCTTTCACCCAATTCCTGTCCGCAGTAGAGCATAAACGGCTGGGTATTGATGCAACTGCTGACAATGAGAGCAGGCAAGGCTTTGATGCCGTCGCCCATAAAAAAATCGGAGGCGATGCGTTGCTCATCATGATTTTCCAGGAAATTCAACATGTGCTGGCGGATGTCATCAATAGCTTGCCAGCATCCTGTGATGGCAGATGCAGGCATCGAACCGCAACTGACTTGCCTGAGGGTATCATATAACCCGACCTTGTCGTATAGGTAGTCAAAATGTCCTTCATGTATATAGCGGCGGTAGGAGTGCGGGGAGTATATTTCGGCAATGAAGATAATGTCGGGGTACTGTGACTTGATAATGGGAATGACCCACGACCAGAATTCGCAAGGTACCATTTCGGCCATATCGCAACGAAATCCGTCAATATCCAGTGATGCCCAAAAGAGGAGAATGTCTTTCATCTTGAACCATGTATCGGGGATAGGGTCAAAATGTGTGCTGCGGTTGTTGCTGTAGTTGATGCCATAGTTGAGCTTTATTGTCTCATACCAGTCATTACGTGTGGGATTTGGTGTGAAACAATCATTCCCTGTTGCTTTTGCAGGGATTTCCTGATAAGGCTTGTCTGATGAGCCTTGCATGTCAAATTGGCATTGCAGGGGGGCAGTCAGGTAATAGAAATTGTTGGCTGTGGAGAAGGTTAAGGCAGGATTATCGTTTGCTCCGAATTGTGTCTGCTCCGGAGGGGTGTTGTCTGAATGATATTCTCGGGCAACATGATTGGGGATAAAGTCAATGATGGCTTTAAGCCCAACTCTATGGGTACGCGCGATGAGGTTTTGAAACTCCTTGAAACGTCTGTCTGGTACGGAGGCAAGATCGGGGTCGATGTCATAATAGTCTTTTATGGCGTAAGGAGACCCGGCACACCCTTTGACCATAGCAGGATGATCCAGGGAAATACCGTAGGTGGTATAATCGGTTTGGGTGGCGTGTTCCAACAAACCAGTATACCATATATGACTCACTCCCATCTTTTTTATTTCTTCCAATGCTTTTATGGTAATGGCATTCATTTTACCACAGCCGTTTTCTTTAATGCTGCCATTAGGAATACAATGCGCATTGCTATTACCGAAAAGTCTTGGCAGGAGTTGGTAGATGATGGTACGCATGGTAAGTATACAAGTAAAGGAACGGAAAAGTTGTTCCGTTCCTTTACTTTAAGATGTTATGATTAAATTTCTAATCCATGATATGTAACGGCATCGTTGCCTTTGCATATTTTGGCTATCATGCCTTGAAGAGCCTTACCGGGACCGCATTCTGTAAAGTCGGTAGCTCCAGCGGCAACCATATTGTTAACTTCGGCAGTCCAGCGTACTGGTGCTGTGAGTTGTGCTATAAGGTTTGATTTGATTTCTTCGGGATTAGTGTGTGCCCGAGCATCAACATTCTGGTATACAGGTACGCTAGGTGTGTGGAATTCTGTATTGTTGATAGCTTGTTCCAATTCATCCTTGGCTGGTTGCATCAATGGAGAGTGGAACGCACCACCCACTTTCAGAACTAAGGCACGCTTTGCGCCGGCTTCTGTCAGCTTGGCGCATGCAGTATTGACAGCTTCAATGTCACCGCTGATAACCAATTGACCTGGGTTGTTATAGTTTGCAGGAACGACGATATTGTCGTCGGTGCTGACTTCTGCGCAAATTTTCTCTACAGTTTCATCGGGTAGTGCTATGATGGCTGCCATTGTTGAGGGTTTCTTTTCACAAGCTTTCTGCATAGCCATTGCACGGGCATATACTAGTTTTAAACCATCCTCATAGGACAAGGCTCCAGCAACGACAAGAGCTGAAAATTCGCCGAGAGAATGACCGCCGACCATATCAAATTCAGCTTTTTCGTTTGCACAAAGGGCACTTATTACGGAATGTAAGAATACAGCAGGTTGAGTTACTTTAGTTTGTTTCAATTCTTCGTCTGTTCCGGAAAACATGATATCTGTGATGCTGTATCCTAAAATGTCATTGGCTTTGTCAAAGAGTTCCTTAGCTTTAGGATTGGTGTCATAGAGGTCTTTGCCCATGCCGACAAACTGAGCCCCTTGACCAGGAAATACAAATGCTTTCATTTCTTAATTTTTTTAAGATTCTAATTTTGTGCAAATTTACCTCTTTTTATCGAGATAGAGGTTATTATTTGCATTAACTCAATAGGTTATTTGTGATAATTTTATTTATGATACAATATCTCTATAAGTATAGATTCGTCGTGTTACTTGCTACCGCAGACACATGTGTTGCCTATAAATGATATGCAGCAATATACGAACTTGAAATTAAACATTAAAGTCAACACAGGAACGCCCTTCCAGATAGGGCTTGAGTTCGCCAGCAACAGCAATATGGGCTGGATGGGCACTGTAATAACGTACGTCTTCAAGTGTGTCAAATGTGCTGTCTAGGCAAATGTCCCATTTCTCATCGGCGTTGATGTTGAATCCGACATTGATGTTTCTGATGCATGAAATGATAGTGGGTAAAGCCATAATGCCGTTACGGAATGTAGTCATGATGTTTTGTTTCGTTTCAAAGGCAACTTCATCTTTGATTTTGAAAAGTACAATGTGTTTTACCATAATTATAAAAATTATTATTTCTAATTTTGTGGCGAAAATACAAAAAATAGTCTTTTATATACACAGTTCAAACGGTGAAAATGTAAATATGAGGTATGTTTTTGATATTATTCTGTTGTCTGTGATAGTATGTAATATCCTGTCATGTTCTCCGCAAAAGCAAAATAGCGTGAAAGAACCTGAAGCCAGTGTGGATTCAGAGAATGTATATGATCTCTCTGACATCGAGGAGTCGGGGGAACTTATAGCTGTGACTATAAGCGGGCCTGAAAGCTATTTTCAATATAGGAATATGGAATTAGGCATAGAATATCTTTTGGTTGAAAATTATGCCAATGCTCATGGTTTTCGCATCCGCATGGAGATTGCTAAAGATACAGCTGACATGTTTGAACAGTTGAGAACTGCTAAAGTTGACTTAATTGCCTATGAATTGCCTACGTCGCTGATTGAACAGCACGGCTTCCTATGTGTAGGTGCTGTTTCCGATACGATGAATGCATCATGGGCTGTTAGAAAAACTTCTCCGTTATTAGCTGCTAGTTTGGATGAGTGGTATGTTCCGAACTTGCGTCAGGAACAGAAATCTTATATGCGTGATTTGATGTCTAAACCGCGGGTGCAACATTCCAAGATGCTGAAGCCATATGTGTCTCTACGTAAGGGAATGTTGTCGCCATACGATAATTTGTTTGCAAAATCTGCTGTTGTTTGCGGTTGGGATTGGCGTTTGCTGGCGGCCCAATGCTACCAAGAGTCAGCCTTTGATCCCAAGGCTGTTTCATGGGCTGGTGCAAGAGGATTGATGCAGATTATGCCAGGAACAGCAAACCAATTGGGAGTGCCTGTTTCCTCACTTTATGAACCAGAAGTAAACATCAGTGCTTCGGTAAAATATCTGAGAATACTGCAACAACAGTTTGCAGACATAAAAAATCCAACTGAGCGTATTAAATTTGTTTTAGCGGCTTATAACGGAGGATCACGCCACGTTCGTGATGCTATGGCATTGGCGAGAAAGAATCATCAGAATCCGTACTCATGGCATGTAGTAAGCTACTATATTCTCCACCTAAGTGAGCCGAGATTTTATAAGGATCCTGTCGTGCAGAATGGTTACATGATAGGCTCGGAAACTTATAATTATGTCAATACAATTATGGCTCGATGGAGCCAATTTAAAAGAGGGGTGACGGGAAAGGTAATACCAGTTTCAAGTTCAACAAGCCCAATACAGATGATGTCAACTCCGCTAAAATCAAATAAAAGGAATCGTTTTACGGGTAAATCGTCACAGATTATACCACGAAGCGATTCCATTTTCAAATTACAGAACTGAATGAGTTATGATTTCAGTTCCACCAATGTTTTTTCTTCTTAATTTTTTCGCCAGAAAGTTCTTGGGATACGTAATCGTGGTAACTTATGTGCTTTGAAATAAGTTCGTAGATTACTCCCCATTCAGGGAGTCCACCGACATTACGATCGTCAATAAATAAATCAACTTTAATCTTGCGCGGTTCGTCGTGATTAAAATTCTCTTCCGGAAAACACTTGTTGACGGCGTAGAATTCTACGCCACGCTGGCGGCACCATTCAATGGCCTCTTCTAATGTATGTCCCTGCCGGTTGGTCCAAAGAACCAAACGGTGACCATCTTTGATAAGTTGTTGTAGTGTTTGTGTGGCAAAAGGGCGTTCTTTGCCTATCTCGGGGTAACGGTGTTCTACAATTGTTCCGTCAAAATCAACAGCGATTAGCATATATGAAATTGTATTATATTGTTTTTTAATTGTTGTTGTCTGAATGCTCTGTCTCGTCTTCTGAATTGGGATTTATGACATTGCGATAGATATTTTCTGGTGAAACAAATTGGAATATAAAATTTCCAAGAGGTTCAATACGAGTATAGTCGTGTTTGCTTATTTTTTTTCTGAGCGTTATATATTTTTTCTCAGCTTCTTTCATACTCTTAGCATAAAAGGTAGCACATATGTAACCTGCATGCCCTTGTTGCAACAAGTATTTCTCAAGCTGGTTTGTATATAGGTTCAGGCCATCAATAAAACCTGTTGCTTTATCACATACAACATTCTTGATGGGAGAGATATTCGTAAAGTATGTAATGGAGTCATGATAATTCTGGGCTACACCAAAGAGATAGTAGTCTTTTAAAATAGTTTCCCGCTCTTCGGTTTTTATCTTTTTGCTTTTTTTCTTGCTAGCCTTATCTTTAACCTTTGTGTTGTCAGAAGTATTATCTGTTTGGTAAAGATAATTGGTGTCGCACGCATTCTGATTCAGAATACTGCTAAAAAATAGTAGACTCAAAACTATGGAATAGCGTAAAAAGTGTAGATTCATATTAGATGTTTCTTTTATTTTGCAAACTTACATAAAAATATGCTTAAAGAATGCCATGTGAGCCTGATATTTTATAAATTAATTCTTTTGTTGCCTGATAGTATTGGAATAGAATTCTTTGAAGGATTAAAGTAAATGTTGAAAAGAAGGGATAGTAATAATTCCGCGACTTGTTGTTATGAGATGTTTGTTTTTCAGGCCTTTTAGCATTTGACAAATATTTTTCTCATTAGTCAGTAATTCTTTTCCTAGATCTTTTTGGCGGCATCTGAGTTGCTTAAATCCTGCGGGGTATGATGTGTTGTGTTTAATATATTGTATGAAACGCTGTGTCAAATCTTCGGGAAAGGGTTCGTGCAGCATAAGTGCTCGCCTTTGAGCATTCAGACTGATGTGATTAAGAAGATTTAGTCGGAAGATCTCATAATTGAGCATTTTTGATACAATTTCTTTTTTGTCTAAAATTAGGAATTGGCAATCAGTTTTTGCTTTATATGTATATGTGTGAGAGTGGGAAATGCCAAAGAGCACATCTGCACCTATAATCATTGGTCCGTTGATGTTTTCCAGGAAGAGAATGGTGTTGTTATGATTCATTCTCGTGATTTCAATAGTTCCTTCTATTAAAAAATATACAGCATTGTTGATTTCATGGATGTTGCAGACGGTCTTGAATTTAGGATATTTTTGAAATAGGAATCGGACAGATCCAATAATAATCTCCATGTCGCTGCGGCTGATACCCATGAACAGGGGAAGCGAACAAAGGCGCTCAATAATTTTTTTTGTTTGTGCTTGTTGGATGGTTGGTGGGTTCATCAAGGAATACTGGTTTTGTTATTTGTCCATATTTTGTTTTCGCCTGTTTCAGCCGTATATATAAAGTAAGCTAGTAGATGTTTTTGCTCGGATAGAATTTTTTTAGAACTTTCAAGTCCCAAAACCATAAAAGCTGTAGCATAGGCATCGGCTTCTGCACAAGTAGGAGCAATGACAGTAGCAGATAGAATATCACTTTCTGCAGGCAACCCAGTTCGTGGATCAATGGTGTGGGCATATTTTCTGCCATCTTTGTAGTAAAAATTGCGATAGTTTCCACTGGTAGCAATGCCGGTATTTGAGGCAGTAATCATGGCGACGGAATGTTGAGGTATATTGTGGGTTGAATCCTCTCGCGGGTCGGATATGCCGATTTTCCATATAGCATTGGATCTGTTCTTACCCTTAGCTCGGATTTCTCCACCGATTTCAATAAGATAGTCTTTGATTTGCAACTTGTCGAAGAAATCAGCAATAACATCACAGGCATATCCTTTTGCGATACCACTGCAATCCAGAGTAATGTCAGGTGATATTTTTTTGAGCTTATGGTCATTGATAGAAATATTTTTGTAGCCTACGTTTTTCATTAAGGAATCAATGCTTGACGGTGTAATGTTATCAATATTTTTGAAGCCAAAACCATAGGCGTTGACTAATGGCGCAACGGTAATGTCAAAAGCTCCATTTGTAATTTCAGAGATATTTAATGCCAATTGTATAACATCTTCTGTCATTCTGTCCAGTTTGTTATTCTTGTTTTGATTGATTAGGCTTAGTGTGCTATGGCTATTAAATGCAGACAAGTGGTCATCTATGGTTTCCAGATTCTGTATTAAAAGGTTTTCTAAGTTTTCGGTGTATTTGTATGTAATATGATATTGTGTGCCAAAGATGAAACCGCTATTTTGGTAAAAAGTATATGATACCGATTTACAGCATAACAGATATCTGCATATAATTGTAGTAATTATAATGCAGCAAAACAAGAGAAAGTTTTTCCTGTTCATGTTGTGCTATTAAATATCAAGAATCAAGTTAAATGTCGCGCCAAAGTTGTGGGTGTCATTTCTTCCAAAGCCGGGTAGATACCATGCTTCTCCCAATTCGGGGGTAGTTTGTGAGATGCGCATCTTATATCGTGCAGACCATCCGACATGGAATGTTTTATAGATCTTAGCCTCTAAGCCAAATACTAATTCTATCCAGGATGCTTTTGTACTCATATTTCTATAGGAAAAAGGAACAATAGTATGCCATATAGGATCTTCTTGATCATTACCGCTTAAATCAAATTTGCAGGATGTGAAAGCATAGCGCAATCCTCCATATATGCGATTTTTGCTGTTCTTATCCTTGTTGAAATTGATGTCGCATCCAATTTTCATATAGGGGGAATTGGTCTTGAAATGCAAATTTGTTTCATCATCAGTATGGTCACAATGTCCAATGCCTAATTCTGCAACGGGAAAATAGGTTTCTTTTAGGTTAATGCGTAGTTGACCTTCCAGTTGACCATAATTTGCAAGTTTATACATGACGGCGCCGACAACATCAATACCGATTGCCATCCCCTCAAATAGTTTGAAATCTTTGTTTTGCTTGTATACGGTAGGCGCAACGTATTGGATTCCGCGTTGTGGTTCAGTCTGAGTGCTATTTTGAACTTGAGCCTGACAAAGGTTGCTTGTGAGAAATAAACTAAAAATTAGATAAATAAATCCGTATGTTTTCTTTTCGTTCATAGTTTACTTCTGGTTTGACGACAACGATACTGTCTATGTTGGGAATTGTATTGCTCGTTTGATATTCTACAGTTGAAATATTGTGAAAATAGCTTGTTGGACAGTCAAGTGAAACAAAATATGCTTTGTTTGTGTGTGATACGCAAACAGTGGCCGTAGTATTATTGCCTGTAGATGTTTTGAAATGAAAAGTCAGGGTATCAACAGGAAGGGCATAACTCATGGGTAGGCTGAAAGAGGTAACCTTGACCGCTTGGTTGAGTAGAATGGTATCAGCTGCTAAAATAGTCAGGGTGTCGTTATAGGCAAGAGGGATTCCTTGCTCTGAAGAATAAATCGTATAGTAGCACCTGACTACGTTATTAAGTGGACAGTCGGAACTGCTGCAGCTTTCAAATAATGAGATGCAACTCAGCCATATGATAATATGGAATAAGATGGTTTTATATCTCATGCTCTATGAGGTAATTGTTTCTTCCATGTGCATTTCTGCTGACAAGTTCACCGATGAAACCTGCTAAGAAAAGTTGTGTTCCTAATAGCATCATGGTTAGAGCAATATAAAAATAAGGGGAGTTCGTGACAAGTTGTGCTTTAAGGCCTTCTGCCAGTGCATAAATTTTAATGCCTCCTACAATAAGAATTGCGATGAAGCCGATAAAGAACATCAAAGAACCAAGGAAACCGAATACATGCATGGGTTTTCGTCCGAATGTTCCAAGAAACCATAAGGATAACAAATCTAAGTAGCCATTAAAGAAACGATTCCAGCCTCCGAACTTTGTGCTGCCATATTTGCGAGCTCGATGGTGTACAACCTTTTCTCCGATTTTGTTGAATCCGGCATTCTTTGCAAGATAGGGGATGTAGCGGTGCATTTCGCCATATACTTCAATATTCTTGACAACGTCCTTTTTGTATGCCTTCAGACCACAATTAAAATCATGTAAGTTGTGGATTCCTGAAACTTTTCTTGCTGTTGCATTAAATAATTTTGTCGGAATTGTCTTTGACAATGGGTCATAGCGTTTTTTCTTGTAGCCGGAAACGAGGTCATACCCTTCTTCTTTAATCATTTTGTAGAGGCCAGGTATCTCATCAGGGGAATCCTGCAGGTCTGCATCCATTGTAATGACGACATCACCTTGCGCTTTTTCGAAACCACAATATAATCCTGCGGATTTTCCATAGTTCCTGCGAAATTTCAATCCTTTGACACGTTGGTCTTCTTGAGATAGTTTTTCAATGATTTTCCATGAGGAATCGCTACTTCCGTCATCAACAAAAATAATTTCGTATGACAAATTATTTTCTGTACAAACATTTTTAATCCAATTATGAAGTTCTCCTAAACTTTCTTCTTCATTATAAAGAGGAATGACAACAGATATATCCATAGTTCATAATTTTAATTTGTTTTCTTTTTTGTTATAGTAAAGAATGCCGTAATTAATGCTAAAGGAATAGATAACAGCACGTTAATATTTATGATGGCAGCAGTGACTGTCATTGGTGTAATACTCTTAATAGCAGTCTGGAGTTCCTTGATGGTTATTCCGCTGTCTATCATTTTTTGACTTTTAAATATAGCTTGAACTTCGGGTTGGGAGAGGACCTCTAAATTTTGTCGCGCAAAAGCGCCATGATCGAAAAACTGAAAATATAAATATGCAGCAAAGGCTAAGACAGCAGTTGCATAGAGATATAGTAATAAAGAGAAACTAAGACCTCTTAAATATGAGACATCGCCATTATATTGGACTTTTATTTTGAATAAGTAGCCAATGTAAAAACCGATGAAGGGTGTCAGTAGAAATAATGGAGAAGAAAAAGTTCTCAAGGATGTGTTGTCGGAAACAAGAAACAATAATGATATACACCATATTAGGCCGAATATCAATCCATAATGCATGGCAAAAGCATTTGTCTGCTTGCGGAGCATTATCTTTTTTTCAAGAACTTGTAGCGGGTCGATAGTTTTATGTTTTTGTTTTTACTGGAAAGAGCCTCCCATTATATCTAATAATTCTGCTGTGATTGCGGCCTGGCGTGTTTTATTGTATGTCAGCCTTAAATCATGTAAGAGTTCATCTGCATTGTCTGTAGCGGTTTGCATTGCAACCATTCGTGCGGCGTGTTCAGAGGCATTGCTGTCAAGAAGGGCGGTATATATCATTAAATTGATATATCTTGGGATTAGGGCCTGAAGTATAGTCTTCATATCGGGTTCAATGATATAATTGTCATTGAATTTCTTAATCTCTGATTTAGACTTGACACCAGTCAGAGCACGGTGTCCACCGTGCTCTTTAAGATACTCCTGAACATGTTCATCTGTGATGACGTGTTTCAGGTCACGGGTGTGGTCATAGTCCATAGCTTCTTCAAGGTTTATGGGAATGAGCCTTTTCCTGGTCAATATCTGTGAACCGGCACTCTTGAAATGGTGATAAATAAGTTCAACTCGATCAATTTCTCCTGCTATGAATTTCCGTTCAAGCTCTTGACCTATTTGAATACAAGTCTGAAAATTGGGAGCGTCGGTAAGACTTTGATAGTTTCCCAATGAGGAATAGCCTAATGATTTTACCTTTTCAGAAATCTTACGCCCAATAGGGTAGATTGTCACGTCTATTTTTTTGCGTTGATATTCTTCTACCGTGCTTATCATTTTTTTTATGATATTGGCATTGAATGCTCCGCATAAAGACGTGTTGCTTGCATATACAATGAGTACTACGTGTCTGGCTTCACGATTTTCAGTAAACCGTCCTTTGGCATCAATGTTTGCGGCCATGAATGACTTGAGAATTGTCTCAAGCATCCCCTCGTATGGCAGCATGTTTTCAATCATAAGTTGTGCGTGGCGTAATTTGCTGGATGCTACCATTTTCATAGCACTCGTAATTTTACGTGTACTCTGAACAGATGTTATTCGATTTTTAATTTCTTTAAGTGAAGCCATGACTCATTAAATAATTACTTGTATTGGCCTGCAATATTACTAATGGTTTCTTCTATGATTGCCGTGCAATTATCATCAATTTTCCCGTTGCCAAGTTCATCGAGTATATCCTGATGCTTATTTCTCATGATATCCAGGAAGAGGTCTTGGCACTCACGTACTTTCTCCAAAGGAATTGATGCCATCAATCCTTTTGTTCCGCAATACAAGATTGCGACTTGCTCACCGACGGGCATTGGTGTATATTGAGGTTGAATCAGCAGTTGATTGTTTTTTCGTCCGCGGTCCAGAGTCATGGCCGTTACGGCGTCCATGTCACTGGAGAATTTCGAGAATGCCTCTAATTCGCGATATTGAGCTTGGTCAATCTTTAATGTTCCGGCAACTTTTTTCATGGACTTTATTTGTGCTGAACCACCAACTCGAGACACTGAAATACCTACGTTAATGGCAGGGCGGAATCCCTGATTAAATAAATCTGTCTCCAAATAGATTTGTCCGTCTGTAATTGAAATAACATTTGTCGGAATATATGCAGATACATCTCCTGCTTGTGTTTCGATAATAGGCAGGGCGGTTAAGGAGCCTCCTCCCTTGACATGCCCTTTCAGACATTGGGGAAGGTCGTTCATCTGTTCTGCAACTTCTTGCTGTTCGTTAATTTTTGCAGCTCTCTCAAGAAGGCGGGAGTGGAGGTAGAATACGTCTCCCGGATATGCTTCTCGTCCAGAAGGACGGCGGAGAATCAGGGATACTTCACGGTATGCAACGGCTTGCTTGGACAAGTCGTCATATACTACTAAGGCATGTTGTCCCCGGTCACGGAAATATTCTCCGATGGCAGCTCCGGCAAAAGGTGCATAGTATTGCATTGCTGCCGGGTCACTGGCAGTCGCTGCGACGATTATGGTGTATGGCAGAGCCCCGTGTTCTTTCAGTGTGCTGACAAGAGCGGCTACAGTTGATGCTTTTTGACCGATGGCAACATAGATACAGTAAACCGGTTTGCCTTGTTCATAGAATGATTTTTGATTTATTATGGTGTCAATAGCTATGGCCGTTTTTCCTGTCTGACGATCTCCGATAATCAGTTCGCGTTGTCCGCGTCCGATAGGTATCATGGAGTCTATAGCCTTGATGCCCGTCTGCAAAGGTTGTTTTACGGGTTGACGAAAGATAACACCCGGTGCTTTTCGGTCAAGAGGCATTTCAAATGCGTTGTTAAGGTCAATATCTCCTTTTCCGTCAATGGCCTGTCCTAACGGATTGATGACTCTTCCGAGCATATTGTCATTTACGAGAATAGATGCAATGCGTTTGGTCCTTTTCACTTTCATGCCTTCCTTTATATTATTGGTCGGGCCTAAGAGTATGCAGCCAACGTTGTCCTCCTCAAGATTCATGACAATGGCCATTGTGCCGTCTTCGAATTCAAGAAGTTCATTTGCTTCGGCATTATCTAATCCGTATATGCGTGCAACACCATCATTGACTGTGAGCACGGTACCAATCTCGTCCAAATTAACATTAGAGCCAATTTCTTTTAGTTTTTGGAGTAGTACCTCTGATACTTCACTGGGTTTAATTTTATCTGACATCTTAAATGTTCTTAATGTTTTTGTTTTCTGTTATTTCTTGAGTTGTGTCCTTATGGAATCAAGCTGTTTCTTTATGCTGGCATCCATGCGGTATGTGTCATATTCAAGGATAAAGCCGCCGATGATTTCCGGGGATACATCAGTCTTGAACTCAATGTTTCCGTTGATTCCATCCATGATTTTTGCCCGTAATGTGTTTGCTGTTTCTTCTTGTAAGGGAACGGCTGTAATAACCTTGGCATCTATCATGTTTTTGGATTT
>CACYCZ010000057.1 GCA_902773055.1 uncultured Bacteroidales bacterium | reverse complement strand
TTACGGATCTAAGGATTGACGGAGCCATGGATTCATGGATCAACGGAGAGGGGTTTTATGGAATTACGGATCTAAGGATTGACGGAGTCATGGATTCATGGATCAACGGAGAGGGGATTTATGGAATTACGGATCTAAGGATTGACGGAGCCACGGATTCACGGAATTACGGAGTTGTGGAATGTGGTGAAAGATAGTTTTTTCATTCTTGATATATATGAGAACATCCCCCGATTTGGTTCTTGATGGGACTGGGTCGGGGGATGTTGTGTTTGGTCCTGTTTAATTGGTGGGACAAATCGGGGGGGGCCTTACTTGGGTTTCTTTGTTCCTTTCATCAGGTGGTTTTGTGGAAGTTTTTTGATTGAAAAGTTGCTTATGTCCTTAAACTTGACGAACTTTGCGTATAATTGAAATCTATTAAAATTGTTGATAATATGAAGAGTTTTGTTTTGTCGGTAATGCTTTTGCCGATGGTGTGTATGGCCGATACACCGTGGGGGGAGATTAACTACAAAAAGGTGAATGCACAGGCTCAGAAGGAATATCAGGTGCCTCTGAGACCGGGTACAAACGGCATCAATCCTTTTTGGAATACGTATGCCAAGAAGTTTATCTATGCACCTGCCTTTGACTTTGCAGAGCAGGCTGGGGCCAAGGAATATCTGTTCTGCATCAAGGATGATGACGGGCATGAATGGCAGATGAAGGCGCACAGCCCTAAAGCGGACCTGAGCCCGGTATGGGCGAAAATCCCCGGTGGAACTGACGTAACCCTGAAGGTCTATGCCGTGGGTGCTGACGGGCAGGCTCAGACTACTCCCATCGGTGAACGCAAGTTCCTGCGTGACTATCCTTTCTGCGGTCCTTATAATCAAGCTGTACGGCCGTATAAGGAGGCTGCTCTGAAGGCGATGCTCTTCGTTCACCGCCTGAAGAATATCCAGCACTGGAAGGACCATCAGGAACCTAACATGAATTACAGACACAATACATATGCCTGCAAGATCATGGGGGCAACTATCCGCAACGAATGTATGGTGGCCAAGTATTTCCCTGAGGAGCGTGAGACGGCTCTGCAGATGGCCCGCAACGTGGCTGCTTTCCTCAAGACAATCAGCCAGCCGGAAGGGGCCCCGCTGGCATATTTCCCGCCAACGTATTACAAGGACCTTATTGCATCCTCCAGAGCTGAGAATCAGGATGCCACGATGAGTATGGAGGCTATATCCATGGCGTGGGGACTTCTGGACCTCTATGATGCCACCAAGGACCGTCAATACTATGACTGGGCTCTGAATATTGCCAATACTTACCAGCGGCTGCAACGTGCCGACGGCAGTTTCCCTATCAAGGTGACTATCTCCACGGGACAGGCTGTCAACCAGAGCAATGCCATGCTGTATCCGCTGATGTGCTACCTGCAGAGGCTGAACAAGGAATATGGTGAGACGAAGTATGAGCCTATGCGCCTCAAAGGGGAAAAATGGATGCATGAGGTGGCGATACGCCGTTTCAACATGACGGGACAGTTTGAAGACGTCACCGTGCTCAACCTGCAGCCCTACGAGAATCTGACAAACTGTACTGCGGCTCCCTATGCCGACTATCTGTATAGCCGCAAGGAAAGCACGCTGCAGGATTTGCGCGATGCCGATGACCTGATGCGCCTGAGCGAGGACCAGTTTACCTTCTGGGACATGAAGCCTGAAAGCAACGGTATACCCAAGCATACGACTCCCTGTGTGTTCGAGCAATACAGATACCAGATGTCGGTGGACAACAGCGCTTGTAATGTGGCTGGCGGATTTCTTGCCAAGTATGAGCGTACCGGCGACCAGCTTGCCCTTGCAAAGGCCATAGCACTGACCAACACCATTACCATTGTGCAGAATGTTTGTACGGGGCAGATACCGACAACATGGGAGCAGCGCACCAATGTGGATGCCGGACTGAGTTTCTGGCTGAACTGTACTGTGAGTTCCATCAATATGCTGCTGCGCATGGACGAGGCCATGAAGGGCAAGCCGGCGTTTAAATTCTACAGCTAAACGGAGAAAGCAAAGCATAAGCGGATAAATTTACAACAAAATATAATGCAATGAAAAAACTATCTATATCCATAATCGGAGCATTGTTTGCCCTTAATGCCTGGGCTACAATGGAATTATCTTTCAATACGGCATCGGGGCGTCATAATGCACGATGCACCTATGCCGAGGAAACAGGTATATATACCATTACTGCAAGTGGGAAAGACCCTTACGTCACGATTAATCCGCTCAGCCGTGACCTGACCAACAAAGAAACAAGACTGGTCTTTGAGTATAACAGTATAGGCGGTATTGTCAATCTGACCTTAGCCTATGGCGATGATTTTTCGGAAACCCGTACCAGCAGTTGCGGCCAGTTGAAGGCTACGGGCTCGGCATACCAGACGGTATCTATCGATATCACCAGCGATATCTGTGCGTTCAGATGGGGTAAGGAGAATCAGGTTTTCCGCTTGGGTATTTCTGTCGATGAGCGTATTAAGATAAAGAATATCAGAATAGAGGAGACGGAGCCCAACGTGCAGGGACAGGTGACCTGCAACGGGGTCGGTGTTGCTGATGTCGTGGTCAGTGACGGCTATACGTTTGCCAGAACGGATGAAGGGGGTTTCTATACTTTTTTCTCCAACAAGAAAAACGGTTATGTCTTCTACGAGATACCTTCTGGCTATATGCCGTATGACAAACCCGGCTCCACTTTTGAACAGCGCATCTTCACACGTTTCTGGAAGGAACTGTCGAAGCCGAAGGACCTCAGTGCATTGGAGACAATTGATTTCCAGTTGCAGGTGGAAAACAATACGGACTTTCGTATGCTGGTGGGGGCCGACCCTCAGATGGCAAACAGGAACAATGATGTCAATACTTTCCGCACCCTGTTTTTCCCATGCTCTGAAGCTGAGTACAATGAGGCTCAGGAAGCTAAAGTGCCCTTGTATTCTACCTACATGGGCGACCTGGCGTGGGATAACTATTGGTATTCCAGGACGTGGGGACATTCCCAGTACAAAAATCTCTTTGTCCAGAACTACAACCGATACAGGATGCGCCACTTCTCTGTAATCGGAAACCACGACCATGACGGTGCCATCCAAAGCAGCGACAGTGTTGACTTTGTGTCTGCCCATTCTTTCCGCAGTTATATGGGGCCCAATTACTATTCCTATAATATCGGAAAGGTTCATTTTCTCGTGATGGACGACATTATATACAAAAACGAGGATACCGGCGGCTCGTATGCTACGGGAATTGTTGGTAGCCGTAACTATACAGAGGGTTTCTCGGACGTCCAGATTGAATGGGCAAAGAAAGACCTTGCGATGGTGGACCACAATTCTACAGTCATTATGTGTATGCACGCCCCGATGTATAAAATCGGTTCAGTTGCCCAGAATACCCAATATTTCGGTTTGTTTAATGGCGAAAAAATGGAAGCCCTGCTTGCTCCATTCAAGCAGGTCATTATATGGTCTGGCCACCGCCACCTGACCTACAACATGAATCCGCTGCAACATCCCAACATCATGGAACATACTCTGAACCAGATGGGTGGTGACCTGTATGCGGCTTCATATTACAGCGGGCTCTATGCCCCCAATCCGCAGGGCGTGGGGCGGCCGGTATCTGCTGACGGCACTCCTGGTTCCTACCAGATGTTCTACTTCTATGGTGACTCTGTGACATGGCGGTTCAAGGGACTGGAGAAGGACAACAATGGGCAGTTTCATGTATATGACGGCAATTCGGTCCGCAATTTCTGGAAGACTGATGCCACCATGAAAGCCCTCTGTGCGGCAAACAGTGCGCTGGACTCCTATGCCTCGCTGGAGGATAATGTCATCCTCGTCAATGTCTTCAACTATGACCCCAAGTGGAAGGTTGAAGTGTTTGAGGGAAACAGCACGACCAGTCTGAAAGTCGTAGGTTATTCGTGTCGTGACATATACCATATCCTGGCATATGACTACTATTATTACATGAAGAACAAATCAGCCGGCAGCACGACGTCAGAGCATTTCCATACCTTCAAGGCAGTAGCCAAAGAGGCTACGACACCGATTACGGTGAGGGTGACCGACCGTTTCGGAAATATCTACGAGCGCACTATTGAGCGTCCGCAGACCATCAGTCTGAATGCCTTGGCTGTGGGTGAAGAAAAGGTGGTCCTGTCGGGCATCGACAAGAGGAAGGCTGACATGGTTAACGGCCTGGATGTACGTTCGGAAGGCGGTTATATTGTCATCAACACCCGAAAGGCCGGCATGGCACAGATTGTCTCCATTGACGGTATCTCGCACAGTGTCAATCTGTCAGCAGGCGAAAACAGGATACCGGCTCCCCGGAAGGGTATCAATATCGTTACCGTGGAGGGACGGTCCCAGAAGCTATACCTGAAGTAAGAAAATACTGTATGCTTCTTCTTTTATCCGGCAGTTTGTATGGCCTGTACAAACTGCCGGGTTGATTTTTTAATATAACTGCCTGAGAACTGTTTCCCGGCGGGCATCTGGAAGCGGAAATATCCTGAAAGAATTTATATTCCCCGATGCTGAACGTATGTTCACCGTCGCGGAATATACGTTCACCATCGTTGAACATACGTTTCGCATCGGGAAACATAAACTTTATAGGGGGGAAGAATATACCTGTAAGGCGGTATGGCGGATGGCGCCTACCCGTATGTAAAAAATGGGCTGTTGAGAGGGAAACAGGGAGGGGTATAATAACTTGATGTTGAAAAAAAAGACGTTGAAATGGTTAAAATTCAGAGAAAATACCGAACTTTGTAAACTGAAAAATACAATATAAGATGAATAGACTGTTATTATTTCTAATGGTTTTGGTATTTGGCGTTAATTATTGCCAAGCAACAATAGGATTGTCCTTCAACACAATGAAGCGTTCAAATCTACGATGCACCTATGCCGAGGAAACAGGTATCTATACCCTGACTGCCAGTGGCAGAAAAGCGTATGTGGAACTGACTCCCCTCGAGCGTGATCTGGAGAGTTCTGAAGTCAGGCTGGTATTTGAATACAGCAGTATGGGTGGTATTAACAATCTGAATCTCACTTATGGCAACACGTTTACCGATGCCCGTAAGGTTATTTACGGTACTTTCGCAGCTACCGGAAACAATTATCAGGAAGTCAGTTTCGACCTGACAAACGATATCTGCGCATACAACTGGGGAAGTGAAGGCCAGATACTGCGCTTTGGTATCGGTAACGATGACCGTGTGAAGATTAAGAACTTGCGATTGGAGACCGTGACACCCAATGTACAGGGAAAGGTTGTCTGCAACGGCGTGGGAGTAAGCGATGTTGTTGTAACTGACGGCTATGCCTTTACGAGAACAGATGCAGACGGTAACTATGCTTTCCGGTCAAACAAGAAAAACGGCTATGTGTTCTATGAAATACCTTCAGGATACATGCCGCTGGAGAAATCCTCAACGCCCAATGTTGACAAGATTTTTACCCGTTTCTGGAAAGACCTGACCAATAAAAAGGACCTGAATGCCCTTGAGACGGTTGATTTTGAGCTGCAGGTAGAAAACAACACGGATTTCCGTATGCTGGTAAGTGCCGACCCGCAAATGGCCAACAGGGTCAATGACGTGAATACATTCTCCACGTTGTTCTTCCCTCGCTCGGATGAGGAATACAAGGACGCTCAGGCAGCCAACGTTCCTATCTATTCCACCTATATGGGTGACTTGGCATGGGATAACTATTGGTATAAGAACAAATGGGGGCACTATGAGTACAAGAACCTCTTTGCAGCGAATTATTCCCGCTACAAGTTACGCCATTTCTCTGTGATGGGTAACCACGACAATGACGGCGCCATCTACAACAGCGACAGCGTGGATTTTGAAGCTGCACACGCATTTCGCTCCTATATGGGACCGAACTATTATTCCTATAATGTTGGAAAAGTCCACTTTCTGGTAATGGATAATATTATCTACAAGAATGAGGATGATGGTTCTTCCTATTCCAAAGGTATTGTGGGATTGCGTAACTATACGACAGGATTCTCAGAAGAGCAGCTCGCCTGGGCAAAGACCGACCTCGCCATGGTGGACCACAATACCATCGTAGTGCTTTGCATGCATGCCCCGATGTATAAGATTGGCTCAATCGACCAGAATACCGTGGCCTACGGACTGACTGGCCAGGCAGACATGGAGGCGCTGCTCGCGCCGTTCAAGCAGGTATTCATATGGTCGGGTCACCGTCACCTGAACTATAACATGAATCCGCCGGCCCACCCCAATATCATCGAACATAATCTCAATCAGATGGGTGGCGACCTGTATAATTCATCTTACTACAGCAGTTTCTACGCCAAGAGTCCGCAGGGTGTTGGCCGTCCCGTTTCGTCTGACGGTACGCCGGCTTCATACCAGATATTCTATTTCTACGGAGACTCTGTAACATGGCGCTTCAAGGGTATTGAGCAGGACAACAACGGCCAGTTCCACGTCTTTGACGGTAACTCGGTACGCAATTTCTGGAAGACCGATGCCACGATGAAGGCTTTGGGAGCCGCATCTTCCAGCCTCAACACTTATGCATCACTGGAAGACAATGCTATCCTTATCAATGTCTTCAACTATGACCCCAAATGGAAGATTGAAGTGTTTGAAGGCAACAGCACCACCAGTCTGAAGGTTTCTGGCTATCAGTGTCGCCCCATTTACCATATCCTGGCATACGATTACTGCTACTACAAGAAGACAGGTAACGTTCCAAGTTCAATCACCGGAAACCATTTCCATACCTTCAAGGCAGTAGCCAAAGAGGCTACGACGCCTGTTACGGTAAAGGTGACAGACCGCTTCGGCAATACGTATGAACGCACCATTACGCGTCCGCAAACCGTCAGCCTGGATGCCTTCGCAGTAGGTAAGAATACCGAAAAGGTTATCCTGACCGGTATTGATGAAAAGAAAGCCAATATCGGAAGCGACTTGAATGTCCATGCCGAAGGTGTCTACATCATGATTAAAACCCGCAAGGCCGGTACGGCACAGATTACGTCTGTTGATGGAACCTCACGTGTCGTCAATCTGTCTGTGGGCGACAACAAGATACCCGCACCGCAGAGAGGCGTAAACATCGTAACTATTGACGGACAGTCCAAGAAACTGTATCTGAAATAAAAATTGAAATCCTCTGGTTTAGTTGAACTCGGCAAACCAGAGGGTTTTACTATCTGTTTGAATATCTAAAATATTAAGATAATGATAAAAAGAATCAGCTATTTATTTGTGCTTTTGGTGTGCGTGGTGTTTGTCGCATCATGCTCGGATGATGAAAATCCTTCGCAGAATGCGGTAGAGTTGCAGTTGCAGCAGATGACACTGCGCGAAAAAGTGGGACAGATGTTTTATACCCGTCCCGAAACACTTGATACAACCATTCATTCGATGGCCAATCTTGTCGACATCTCTCTCCAGGAAGTAAACGAGACGATGAAAAATGTAGACGTGAAGTATCCTGTCGGAGGAATAATTCTTTACGCCCACAACATTAAGGACGAGGCGCAGCTGTCCCGATTTATAGCTCAGATCAGGCAGTTGAAAGGCTCTCCCTTGCTGTGTATTGACGAAGAGGGCGGCCGCGTGGCGCGTATCGCCAATAACGGCAATTTCGCTGTTGAAAAGTTTGAGTCAATGGGCGCTATAGGTGCCACAGGCGATGAGAAGAATGCTTATTATTGCGGCAACACTATCGGCAAGTATCTGAAACAATATGATTTCGACATTGACTTTGCTCCCGTTGCCGACGTCAATACCAATCCTGAGAATGTTGTCATCGGAGCCCGTGCATTCTCAGACAATCCTGCCGTGGCGGCTCCCATGGTAACCAATTATCTTCAGGGACTGAAGGATGCTGGCATCGTAGGGTGTATCAAGCATTTCCCCGGCCACGGTGATACAAAGAATGATACGCATTATGGTTATGCCCAATCCCTGAAGACATGGGATGAGATGCTTGCCTGCGAGATGATAACCTTCAAGGCCGGTATCAAATGGGGGGCACAGCTTATCATGACGGCTCATATCGGAGTACCCAATGTGACGGGCTCAGAAATCCCCTCAACGATGTCGTCGTTGATTCTGCAGGAGAAGCTGCGCGGCGAGCTTGGCTATAAGAATATCATTGTGACGGACGGAATGGAAATGGGCGCCATTACTCAGCAGTATACATCGGCTGAAGCAGCCGTGGGCAGCATCCTTGCCGGTGTTGATATTATACTCGGTCCGGAGAACCTGAGAGAAGCGTTTGACGGTGTCGTCGAGGCTGTCGAGAAAGGTGTCATTACCGAGGAGCGCATCAACCAGAGTGTCCGCAGGATATTGAATCTGAAAAAGCAGCTTGGACGCTGAGCGATAAAGGCAGCCAGGCAAAGGGACGTATTTTTGTATAACATCTAAAATAATTACAGGCTATGAGAACATGGATTTGTATGCTATGCCTTACCTTCTTTATGCTGACAGGCTATGGTGGAGAAGTCAAGAAGGTGGCATGTATCGGCAACAGTATTACGAAGGGATCCCGTCTGAGTCATCCTGAGCGTGACAGCTATCCGGCTGTTCTGCAGCGAATGCTGGGTAACGGCTGGACAGTAGAGAACTGGGGAATATCGGGTTCGTGTGCGTCAACGGATTCCAAAAATATGTATATGAAGCAGAATGCCTATCCTAAGATAAAGGCATCTCGTCCTGATATCGTGACCATATTCCTCGGGCATGATGATGCCCGTAAGCCTCATCAGGGTGGCTTGAAGAATTTTGGTCCGGGACTTTCTATGATGGTCAAGGACATCAAGGTAGACAACCCGCAGGTGAAGATATACCTGATAACACCCACTAAGGTCTTCTCGAAGGCTTATGATAATGATGACGATGTCATCAGGACTCAAGTGATACCGGCGATGCGGCAGGTTGCAGAGACGGAAAACGTTTATTTTGTTGATGCCTATACCCCGACGCAGGCAGACGGCAAGTATTTCCCTGACGGCGTACACCCTGATGCCAATGGTGCCGGTCACATTGCCCAGACATTGTATAAGGCCATTACCGGAAAAAACTGCCAGTTTGAACGTCCGTTGTCGGTACCGTCCCTGTTCAGCAGTCACGCCGTATTGCAGCAGCACACTGACGTTGCTGTCTGGGGGTATGGTGCTGCGGGCAAGAAGGTTACGGTGAAGCCCTCCTGGGGCAAGGCTGTGACAGCGGTAGCCGACGAAGACGGCCAGTGGCGTCTGAGAATACATACTCCTGATGCCAGCTATACAAAATATTCCATGAAAATCAGCCAGAACGGGCAGACTATTGAACTGGAAGACTTGCTGATGGGCGAAGTGTGGCTGGCAGCAGGCCAGAGCAACATGCAAATGGAGCTGGGTGGTTTCTACCGCACGCCTGTCCTTGGCGGTCCTGAGGCTATTGCCAATGCAGCCAACGATGGTCTGCGCCTTTACAGGGTGCCTCGCAGTGACAGTCCGAGTCCTAAGGATGATGTCATCAATAAGGGCTGGGAGGTGTCAAGTCCGGCCAGTGCCGTGCATTTCAGTGCAACGGGCTTCTTCTTTGCCCGTCAGTTGCAGAAAGCGCTGAACATTCCTGTGGGCTGTATTGAGAGCGCCTATGGCGGTGCAAGCATCGTTGCCTTCATGAGTCCGGATGCTGTTAACCAGTATAAGGATGAGAAAGGGGAGAGTGTTGCCAAATATTTCAAGAACTTCACGGCTCCGCGCTATTGGGAGAAATATGATTGGGCGCAACATACCCCCACGGTGATTTACAATGCCATGATTTATCCTATCCTGACCTACAATATCAAGGGTGCCATATGGTATCAGGGCTGTGATGACCGTCGCACCCCGGAGCTGTACAAGCGTTTGTTCAGGACATTCCTGACCGATTGGCGCGACAAGTGGCAATGTGGCAATTTCCCCATGTATTATGCCCAGATAGCTCCTTACGGCTATAATGACAATTCGGCAGCCCGTATGCGTGACGCCCAGGCCGAACTGGAGAGCGTTAAAGACAGTACGTTGATGATATGTCTCATGGATAATGGCATAGAGAATAATATTCATCCCAACGACAAGGCTACGGTCGGATTCCGCTTTGCCCAGAGGGTGTTGGACAAGACCTATCATATGGAAGGCATTAACTCAGAGTATCCCCGTTATAAATCGATGGAGATACGTCCCAAGGACGGCAAGGTCGTATTGCGCTTCACTGGTGCTGACGACGGCATAGCCAAGTCGGTGAACGGCTTCAGCGGTTTCCAGATTGCCGGGAAGGACAAGATGTTCTATAATGTCAAGGCAGTCGAGGAGGGCAACACTATCGTATTGACTCCTCCGGCAGGTATCAAGCCCGAGGCTGTGCGCTACTGCTACAAGGATTTCTGTACAGGTACGGTATACAACCTGCGGGGCAATCCGTTATCGTCTTTCCGCACGGATACCTGGGACAAGTAAGCATTTTTCTTTATTGCAGGATAACGGAGATGGCTTCCTCGATGGAGAGCGATCTCTGTTCTCCTGTTTCCATATTCTTGAGCGAGACGGTATTATTCTTCATTTCGTCTTCGCCTACGAGGGCAACAAACGGGATGTTGCTGTTGGAGGCATAGCTCATCTGTTTTTTCATTTTGACGCTGTCGGGGTAGACCTCCGTGCGTATGCCGGCCTGACGTGTCCGGGATGCCAGCTGTATGCAGTGAGCCGATTCCTTCGGGCCGAAGTTGATGAAGAGCAGTTGTGCTGCGGAAGCAATGTCTTTGGGGTAAAGTTCCAGTTGATTGAGCACGTCAAAGATTCTGTCGGCACCGAATGAGATGCCTACACCGCTCAGGCCCGGCATGCCGAAGATGCCGGTCAGGTTGTCGTAGCGGCCGCCGCCTGTGATGGAACCAATCTGTACGTCAAGCGCCTTGACTTCAAAAATACAACCTGTATAGTAGTTCAGCCCACGGGCCAGGGTGAGGTCAAAGTCGATGGCGTTGACTATGGGGAGGGTCTGCAGCGTGTTGAGGACAAACTCCAGTTCTTCAATGCCCTTGAGGCCGGTCTCGTTGTCTTTCAGCAGTTCTCTGACGGCAGCCAGTTTGTTGCTGTTGTCGCCCTTGATGGCAAATACGGGTTCCAATCTGGTTATTTCGTCCTGACTTAGCCCGTTTGCCGTCAGTTCTGCTTTTACGTTGTCCAGGCCTATCTTGTCCAGTTTGTCAATGGCTATGGTGATGTCGGTCAGCTTGTCTGGGCGGCCGATCAGTTCCGCCATGCCTGACAGGACTTTGCGGTTGTTGATTTTGATGCATACCCTTATGCCGAATTTCTGGAACACGGAGTCGATAATCTGCATCAGTTCCACTTCGTTGAGTAGGGAGTCAGAGCCCACGACATCGGCGTCACATTGGTAGAACTCTCTGTACCGGCCTTTCTGCGGGCGGTCGGCGCGCCATACGGGCTGGATCTGGTAGCGTTTGAAAGGCAAGTTCAGTTCCTCTCTGTGTTGCACCACATAGCGTGCAAACGGTACGGTGAGGTCGTAGCGCAGTCCTTTCTCACACAGCTTGGCAGCCAGTTTCAGCGTGCTTGTCCCGGTGATTTCGTCGGGTGTCATGCCGTGCAGGAAATCTCCCGAATTGAGTATCTTGAAAAGCAGTTTGTCGCCTTCTTCGCCATATTTCCCCATCAGGGTGCTGAGGTTCTCCATGGCTGGAGTCTCAATCTGTTTGAAGCCGTAGAGTGCATAGACGCTGCGGATGGTGTTGAATATGTAATTGCGCTTTGCCATCTCCAGTGGAGAGAAATCACGGGTACCCTTGGGTATACCTGGTTTTTGTGCTGCCATGTTCCGAATATTATATAGAAATTATTTGCAAAGGTACAAATTCGCCAAGGATTGAAAAGAGTATGATATGCGATTTCTTTTCCTTTCCCTGCTGTCTGCATCGTGGATGAAAGCAGATGGCCCTCAGGGTGCAGGTATCAAACAGCTTGCAGGAATTAACGTATGTTAACACCGTGACGGTTTCATTGGCATCATGTCGGCGCCCCCTGTCAGAGGTGCTTGCAGAGGGGGTAAATTTTGCAGGCCTACGAGTTTTCACTGGCAGGCCTGCGCGTTGAAACCAGCAGGCCTGCCAGTGAAAACGCTCTGGGCAGAGAATTTTTTCAAGACACGCCGACAGGGCAAAAAGAATATAAAAATTGTTAATTTTATTAAAAGCCATAGTGCAGGCGCATCCATTCCCGTCGTGCTTCTTCAGCTTAGGCAGGGAGGAAGGGGTTCTTGGGCGGAGAGCGGTCGGGTTCAAAGAAAATCCTTGCAGTTGGTTGGAATTCACAATTTATTGAGTACCTTTGCCCATTGATAATAATGAAATGAAAATATATGAAACAGTTATTTAAGCAGGTATGGCCCGAGGTGGCTGCAGTCGTTTTCTTTGTCCTTCTGTCGTTTACCTATTTTGCCACTCCCATTTCTCAGGGACTGGTGCTGACGGGCGAGGACAATACCGCCGCCGTGGGTGCCGGCCATGAAATAGGAGAACATTTCGACAGGACGGGTGAGGTGTCGCGTTGGACCAATGCCCTGTTTGGCGGTATGCCGACTTATCAGATAGCTCCCCGCTATGGTTCGCGTACGGTGCTGAACGGCATCCGCAGTGTCTACGACCTGGGATTGCCCCATGTAGTGATGTATGTCTTTATCCTGCTGATGGGTTTCTATATCCTGATGAGAGCCATGCGGTTCAAACCGTTGTTGTCGGTTGTAGGCGCTGTGGCATGGGCTTTTTCATCTTATTTCTTTATCATCATCGGTGCCGGTCATATATGGAAGGTGCTGACGCTTGCTTTCATTCCACCGACGCTGGCGGGCATTGTCTTGTGCTATAGAGGAAAATATCTCTGGGGAGGAGCTGTGACGGCTCTGTTCCTGGCATTCCAGATTCTGTCCAATCACCTCCAGATGACATATTATTTCATCAGTGTAATCCTGGTGGTTGTCCTGGCCTATTTCATCCAGGCGCTGAAAGACAGAAAGCTGATGGACTTCGTCAAAGCCTCTTGCGTGTTGCTTGTGGCAGCCTGTCTTGCCATTGCGGCCAATGCTTCCAACCTGTATCATACCTATACCTACTCCAAGGAGTCAATGCGTGGCAAGAGCGAGCTGGCAGGGGCCAACGAGTCAAAGGGCAGCGGCCTGACAAAGGAGTATATCACCCAGTGGAGCTATGGCATTGACGAAACGTGGACCCTGCTCATCCCTAATGCCAAGGGCGGTGCCTCCGTACCCATAGCCAGGAATGAGAAGGCTATGGAGAAAGCCAATCCGCAATACAATCAGGTGTATGCCCAGGTGCAACAGTATTGGGGCGACCAGCCTATGACATCGGGGCCGGTCTATGTGGGGGCGTTCATCATGATGCTGTTCTTCCTGTCGTTGTTTATCGTCAAGGGACCGCTGAAATGGGGACTTCTTGTGGCAACGGTGCTGAGCATACTGTTGTCGTGGGGGCACAACTTTATGGGGCTGACAAGTTTCTGTATAGACTATGTGCCGCTGTATAATAAATTCCGCACGGTTTCTTCAATATTGGTAGTAGCCGAGTTTACCATACCATTCCTGGCCATGATGGCTCTGGCAGCAATCCTGAAGGAGCCTGAGCTGTTGAAGAAAAAAATGAAATGGGTGATTGCCAGTTTCGTGCTGACCGGTGGCATGGCATTGCTGTTTGCCCTGATGCCGACCGTATTTTTCTCCAGTTTCAACTCAGCCAATGAAGTCAGCACCTTCAGCCGCGTGTTTGCCGAGCAGCCTCAGGTGGGACAGGATGTGCTGAGCAGTCTGGCCGTGATGCGTCAGGCTATCTTTACCTCCGACGCATGGCGCAGTTTCTTCATCATCGTGCTGGGGACGGCTCTCCTGTGGATGTATTACAAGAAACTTTTCAAGGAGAATGTGCTTGTGGCACTGATAGGCGTATTGTGTCTGGCAGATATGTACGGGGTGAACCGCCGCTATCTGAACGATGATAACTTCGAGGAGCCTCATGCCAATCTGGGCGCACCCCAGGAGACACAGTCGGATGCCATGATTCTGCAGGA
>CACYCZ010000056.1 GCA_902773055.1 uncultured Bacteroidales bacterium | reverse complement strand
TTGGAACACCTGCCTAAAGATAATTACAGTTGCGAAACATCCGTTGGAACCCTCACTGCCGAATGGGCTGGAAAATTGGGATTAAGAGAGGGTATCACAATTGGAGCCGGCAATGTTGACTCCCACTCTGGCGGTGTCGGCGGGGGAATCAACTATGGCACAATGGTCATGAATCTCGGCACATCGGCCTGTTTTATGTCTGTCATGCCAAAAGAAGAGATGGGCGACACTGTGGTAGAAGGCATCTTTGGGCAAGTGGAAGGTTCTATCCTCAGTAATATGACTGGATTTGAATCTGGATTGTCATCTTTCGGAGATGATTTTGCATGGTTTAAGAATCTCATGACATGGCCTATTAAAACCATCATCAACAACAATTCGTCATTAAATGAAAAAACAAAACAAGAACTTATTGCAGAAGCTGAAGACAATATACTTATCCACGCAGCACAAGAGGCTGAAAAACTTGACATAACCATTAATTCCCCTCTGGCGACAGATTGGTTCAACGGACGTCGCGCACCTTATAGCAACAATGCCTTGACTGCAACAATCTCAGGACTCAACCTGGCTACCACTGCAGCTGAAATTTATTATGCCATTGCTGAAGCCACAGCATTTGCTACAAAATGTTGCATTGACCATAATGCGAAATATGGTGTGGTGACTGAAAAACTGATAGGCATTGGCGGCATTGCCCAAAAGTCTCCTTTTGTCGTACAGTTACTGGCCGATGCAATAAATATGCCTATTGAAGTTTCTGACTGCAAGCAAGCCGGAACTCTAGGTTCTGTCATCCATGCGGCAGTTGCTGCACATATCTATCCTACAGTCGCAGATGCTCAAAAAGTTTTATGCAAGCCTGCTTCCCGCCAATATTTACCTAATAAACAACGTCACGAGTTGCTGAAGAGACGCTTTGAGCGATACAAGTCACTTGGCTTTTTCACAGAACAGGAACAACAGAAAAATTATTAAACATTCATTTTAACACCCATACACCACAACAATGGCATTCAATCTGTTATCAGATCCTAATAAGCGCAAATGGATTATTGTTGCAACAATCTTCGTTGCCATTATTTGCAACTACCTTGACAGGCAACTGCTTTCAATATTAAAACCTGAAATCCTTGAGCATTATAGTATTACAAATCTGGAATATGCCTGGATTGTCAATATTTTTCTAATCTGCTATGCCATCATGTACCCCCTTTCGGGCATTCTCGTTGACAAGTTCGGTCCCAAGAATGTCATGCTCGGTGGTATTACCGTATGGTCTTTGGCATGTATTGGAGGTGGTTTGGCTCCGAACGTTTGGATATTCTCTTTATGCCGTGGAGTCCTGGGGCTGGCGGAACCGACTATTTTTGCCGGTCAGTTGGTCGCTGTCACCCTTTGGTTTGAGAAGCGTCAGCGCGCTACGGCAAATAGCCTGTGCACCATAGGCGGTTCTCTCGGAGCTGTAATTGCCCCTATTGTCATTGCATGGCTGATGCATCTGCTGTCATATTGGCAGTATGTTTTTATTCTCTCTGGTGTAATTGGTCTGGTCATCGCATTTCTATGGATTTTTATTTACAAGACTCCTTCTGCCGACATTCTTCAGAAAACCCTATATGCAGAAGATAACAGCCAGAACACCAGCCAGGAACATCAGGCTTTCAGTTTCACGCAACTTTTCAATACGCATACCCTGTGGGGTGGACTGCTTATTCGCTTAGTCAGCGATCCTGTATGGTACTTCTGCTGCTTCTGGTTACCGGGATTCCTACGAAGCATGGGAGCAAAAGAGAATCTGAGTACCCAACAAACGCTGGATCTCATTCAGTGGATTGGAGGCATTCCTTTCCTCATCGGAGCTATTGGCGGTGTCTTGACCTCCATGTGGTCTGACACAATGGTCAGGAGTGGAAAGCGTTCACCGCTTTCAGCCCGTAAGATTACGCTTATCAGCACAGTTGCCATTGCGCCTCTGTGTATGCTCGTTCCCTTTATTTCCGGCAGCACGGTTCTATCATTCAACCTTAAGATTGGGCTGGTTATTGCTATCTTCAGCCTGATAGCCGTTATGTGTCTCAGTTGGCTATACACACTGCCCGTTATCCTTGCTGAGACCTTTCCTATCAAAAATGTTGCCACTGTGATGGGAATATGCTGCGGCGCCGGTGCCCTTGGTTCCACCATTTTCAACCAATTTGTGGGTTCTATCCCTGAACAGGGATGGACTATCCTCTTCATGGCCATGGGAACACTGCACATCATTGCTGCCGTCATACTGAAAAGGATGGTACATAAAGAATATTGAATACAACTAATATATATATAACTCATAACAATGAAAACAATAACAGAACCTGCAAGACAGCTTAATGTCCGCGCAGAAGTTGATGTCCTTGTTGTCGGAGGTGGCCCTTCTGGAATTATTGCAGCAGAAGCCGCTGCGGGAAAAGGACTTAAAGTAATGCTGATAGAAAGCAGAGGCTACCTCGGTGGAAATCTGACCATAGGACTTCCTATTCTATCTTTTCTTAATTGCAATGGCAAGCAAAACATTAAAGGTCTGGCTCAAGATTTCATTGACAGACTCAAGAAAGACGGCAACGCCAGCGACCATAAGCCATGCAAACTTCACATGAGCCTGACCATCATTAATTCGGAAGCGGCTAAAGATGTGGCTCTGGATATCATGAAGGAAAAAGGTATCGATGTGCTGATGTACACCTTTGTAGCCGACACTATCACTGAAGGGCGCAAGATTAAGGGTGTCATCATCGAAAGCAAGGCTGGGCGCGAAGCCATTCTGGCTAAAACAGTCATTGACTGTACCGGCGATGGCGACGTAGCCGAACGCGCCGGTGTACCCATGAGCAAAGGCGATGCCAATGGCGGCATGCAGCCCCCCACTCTCATGTACAACATGCGTGGCGTTGATATCAGCAAACTGCGCAATGCTGTAGTCAACCACCATGACGAATTTGATATGGACACGATGCCTGCCAGTCAATTTTCCGAAGGAATGTTCATTACCGTCGGCCTCCGCAACCAGATAAAGAAAGCCCAGGCTGCAGGAATCAAGATACCTGTGGCACGCACTATCCTTATCACCGGCCTTAACAAAGATGAAATATGGGTAAACATGACACGCGTCAATGGTGTGGATTCAACCCTGCCGGAAAGCTATACATACGGCGAAATCGAGGCCAGGAAACAGATCAAGGAAATCAACAAATATCTCAAGCAGTTTGTCCCCGGCTTTGAAAATGCATGGATGGATAAAGTCTCTCCGTTCATGGGTATCCGCGAAAGCCGCGTAATGCAAGGACGCTATATCCTCACGGCTGAGGATATTCTGACAAGCCGCCGCTTTAAGCATGTCGTTGCCGTGGCAAGTTATCCTGTGGACATACACCACGCAACAGATGACGACTGTACCATGATGTTTACAAAGGATGACTATGACATCCCCTACGAATGTCTGCTGCCCAACGAATACGACAATCTGCTTGTTGCCGGCCGCTGTTCATCCATGAACCATGAGGCCATGGCTGCCACCCGTGTCATGTCTACCTGCATGGCATTAGGCGAGGCTGCAGGCAGGGCTGCCCGCATTGCGCTGACTACAGGTGTGGAGCCTGCAGATGTTGACATTGAAACCTTGCAAAAGGAATTACGTGAAACCGGAGCTTATTTGGGAGAATGATATTATGAAACATCTGTTTATTGCATTAATACTGTTATTGGGGGCATGGATGTCCAGCAGTGCCAAGAATTATGCCGACGAATATAAAATCATGACCTGTAACATACGCATCACGGGACTGGAAGACGATGCTCCATTCCCTGAACGTGTATGGGAAAACCGTCGTGACCTCTGCGTAAACACCATACTGAAACGTCAGCCTGACGTGTTCTGCCTGCAGGAAGTCATTTATGACTCCTACGACTATTTCAAGCAGAAATGCAAGAAATACACCTCCTATGGTTTCGTCGGCCCAGAGATGGATCCCTATACCGAAGGATATCATTTCATTGGGAAAAACGCGATTTTTTTCAGGACAGACAAGTTTGAATTTGTCAGCAGCGGTTGCTATTGGCTGAGCGAAGACCCTCTCATCGGAGGTAGCGTATCCTGGGGAACCAACCGCGCGCGCCACTGCAACTGGGTACGCCTCAAGGACAAGAAAACTGGTAAAGAATTCCGAGTCCTTGATATCCACCTTGACCACAAGAGCGACTCGGCCCGCCGGGAACAAATCAAGATTATCGTCCGCGAGTGTGCCCAGTATGACAAGGATTTTCCTCAGATTGTATGCGGAGACTTCAATGCCGGCATCAAGAGTGCTCCCATCAAGTATATCCACGCACAGGAAGGATGGAGCGAGATGTATGAAGACATCCACGGCATGGAGGAATGCGGTTACACCTGCCATGGCTTTCTTGGGCTCGAGCGTCAGGGAACCGGCCGTCGCATTGACTTTATTTTCCATCGCGGCAACATAAAGACCCTTAGCTGCGAAGTCGTAAAAGACCATGTCGGCAAGATGTATCCCAGTGACCACTACTTTATTGAAGCCACCTACAGAATCAAATAAACACACTGTAACGGCATATTATAAAAAAAAGTCCTAAAAAGTCGGATATCCCTCTTGGAATCCGACTTTTTTTTCGTCTGTATCAATCTCATACAAGTATACTGTAATTGCAGAATATCTTCATCCCTCACTGCCTTCAGACAATTTTCACGTACAGAAACAGAAGATATTCCATCCTTCCCTGAATACCCGTAACAACACATACAGTTCGCCCGAGAAAACATCTTACAAATACAGTCATAGAAATCAGTATTATCATATATAACCATCAGACAGAAAAAAGTCACGCCACAAATGCATAATGAGGTTGAAAAACTAAACAGAAAGAGCCTTTTTGCCGCTTACATTTTTAACTTTATTGACACTTCTTCATATTCTCTCCC
>CACYCZ010000055.1 GCA_902773055.1 uncultured Bacteroidales bacterium | reverse complement strand
TGCAGATATTGCAACTTATGCAGAAGCTAAAGCTTGTGAAGAAGCAGGTGCGGATTGTGTTTCTACAACTTTGAATGGTTATACACCTGACACCATGCAATATCATGGCGGTCCTAACTATGAAGTGTTGAAGGAGTGTGTGAACGGCCTTTCAATACCAGTGTTTGCAGAGGGCCGTTATAATACACCATCTGAAGCCGGAGAGGCAATGAAACTTGGTGCCTATGCAGTTATTAGCGGCACAGCAATTACCCGTCCTAGAGTAATAACTCAATGGTTTGTTGCAGAAATAAACAAGGTTACAAATAAAAAATAAGATACAATGGCAAATAGAATTCAAGTTGGTCCCAATCGTTGGATTGGTGAGGGCGAAGAACCCTATGTAATTGCTGAAATTGGTATTAACCATAATGGCAGTTTTGATCTTTGCAAAAAGATGATAGATGCAGCCGCACATGCTGGTGTAGATGCTATCAAGATGCAGAAACGTACCATCGAAGAGATGTACACTAAGGATGCTCTTGATGTTCCTTATAACAAGCCTTATGCATTTGGTAAAACATATGGTGAGCATAAACACGCATTGGAGTTTACAGATGAGCAGTATTTTGAGCTGCAAGCTTATACTCATAGTTTAGGTGTAGAGTTCCTTGTTAGTGGTTTTGATTCAACAGGTTTTGAGTTTATTGAGAAAAAACTGAATGTTCCTGTCCATAAGGTTGCTTCTCCTTTTATCACGGACTATCCTCTTTTGAAGCAAGTAGCAGAATATGGTAAACCCATTTTCCTTTCGACCGGAATGCATACAATGGAAGAGATTGAGGATTCTGTAAGGTTCATCAAACAGTTTAATGACAAGATTATGGTGTTCCATGCCGTAACCATGTATCCTGTCCCTAATGAGGATGTCAATCTGAATGTTCTGACTACTTTCAAAGAGAAGTTGGGGACACTGGTTGGCTATTCTTCTCATGACAAGGGCGTAATGATTCCGGCTGCTGCAGTAGCTCTTGGAGCTTGCGTAATTGAGAAGCATTTCACGCTTGACCGTACAATGATTGGTCCCGACCATGCTGCATCAGTAGAACCTCGTGGCATGGAATTGATTAAGAAATACGCTACCGCCGTTCATCAATCTCTTGGCAAGCATGAACGCGAGAATAATGAGCACGAGATGGCCGCTCGCATTAAGTATGGTGTATCTGTTACATCTCGTCGTGCAATTCCTGCCGGTAAGGTGATAGAAGAGGCAGACATTATGGTTAAATGCCCTGGCGGTGGTATCTCTCCTGTCAAGTATTGGGATCTCTTCGGCAAGAAAGCCACTAAAGATATAGCTGCTGATAAAACTATATATGATGGAGATATCGCTTGAAGAACTGCGGGAACGTGCTGCCAAAATTAAGTGGTTTTTCTGCGATATTGATGGCACATTGACCGATGGTTGTGTTTACTATTCACCCGAGGGGGAACTGCTGAAGAAGTTCTCCCTCAGGGATGGAACAGGTTTCTTCTTGCTCAAGCAGGTAGGTATAAAAGTCGGTTTTATCACAACTGAGAATTCACCAATTGTTGAACAGCGAGCTAAAAAACTGAAGATTGATAAATACATCTTTGGCACCAACAAAAAACTGGATGCCATGAAAGAGTTTGTTACCCAAGAAAATCTTTCGATGGAGGATATTGCATTTATAGGTGACGAATTGAATGATGTAAAGCTTCTTAATGCTTGCGGACTTGGTGTTGCAGTAAGTGATGCGGATAAAAGAGCAAAGGAATCTGCTTGTATTGTCTGTGAAAAGAAAGGCGGTCAAGGTGCGTTCCGTGAAGCTGTAGAACGGCTTCTTGTTTTAAAAGGTTTTAATATTGATAAGATTATAACTGAATTGCTTTAAAATGAATATCAACAAATTACATCGTAGAATGCACAAATACTACATGGGGGGGGGTATTTTGCGCCTATTCAGCAAGGTGATTTATAGATATATACGTGTGATCTACTCTGCCGACCTTCCTTACCAGTTGGATTTAGATGGTGTATATCTATGTCATAATGGATTTGGTATAGTTATTAACCCCAGTGCAACGATTGGTAGAGGAACAACTATACAACATTGTGTCACAATTGGAGAGATGGACGGATCACACAAATGTCCAGTTATTGGGGAAGGGTGTTATATCGGTGCCAGGGCGATAGTTCTTGGTGATATCAATATAGGTAACAATGTAAAAATAGGAGCAGGTGCTGTGGTAATACGGGATGTACCTGAAAATTGCACAGTTATAGGAGTCCCTGCTTATATTGTATAAATAATAATTTGTTTTACAATTTTTCAAATGTCTTCAAATATTAACATAACTAGAAATGATATAATTTGGAACTATATAGGACAGTTCTTTTCTTTAATCTCCGGGTTGATAATTCTACCAATTATATTAAGACTATTATCTCCCGATGAGGTTGGCATGAATTATCTTATGCTGACAATAAGTTCCATAGTTATGTTAATAGACTTTGGCTTTGGCCCCCAGTTCGGTAGAAACTTTTCTTATGTATATAGTGGTGCACAGTCAATCGTTAAAGAAGGGGTTGTTCAAGATAAAGAGGGTAAAATTAATTACCATCTGCTTGCAGTCTTACTACAGACGGCCAAAAGGATATATATTATCATGTCAGCGGTTGCACTTTTTCTAATGTTGACATTTGGTACTATATACGTGTATAAGGTAACAAACGGCTTTTCGAATATTAGTAATTCTCTTTTGACCTGGATTGTTTTTTCCTTCTCAACTTTTTGTAATGTATATTATGGATATTATACAACTCTATTAAAAGGAAGCGGGCTTGTAGGGCAGGCATCAAAGGCGATGATTATTTCTAGAACTTTATACCTTCTGATTTGTATATTTCTCCTATATGCTGGCTTTGGATTGTTGTCTGTTGCTATTGCTCATCTAATTTCACCATTCATACAAGGAGTTTATTGTCGCCGAGTATATTTTACTAATGACTTAAAAAATAAGATTGATTTATATATTGACAAAAAAGAAGTTAAGCAAACATTTAGTATTATTTGGTATAATGCTAAGAAACTTGGTATTAGTAACCTCGGGGCTTATGGAATCAATAAAATGGGTCTTTTTTTAGTTGGATTATATTTGCCCCTTGCAGACGTGAGTTCTTATGGATTGTTAATACAACTTACGACAGTTCTTACAAGCATATCTTCATTATTACTAAATAGTTATCTTCCGCAAATCTCAGGATATAGAGTTGCAGGGAATAGAGATAAGTTAATTTCTTTGTCTTCTTTTACAATTATTGTTTTTTGGATATTGGTAATTATAGGTTCTATAATAATTGTAGTATGGGGTGACGAAATATTGTCTTTAATTGGTTCAAACACAGTTCTACCACCTGCGGAGTTATGTGCAGTATATTTGTTAATCTGTTCATTAGAAGCGAATCATTCTAATTTTGCAACTTTAATAACTACTAAAAATGAGATTCCTTTTGTGGCAGCGGGACTAATTAGTGGTGCTGTTATCACCTTTCTATCATTCATTGTCTTGCAAATGACAGAATGGGGCCTTTGGGGTGTAGTACTATCTCAAGGCGTCGTTCAACTTGCGTTTAATAATTGGTATTGGCCTAAATGGGTATTAAAAGATTTAAAAATTAGTGCTTTTGGCTATATTGTAACTGGCATTAAGGCAGTAAAATTGCGCATGTTCTCAATGTTGAATATCAATTCTTCTCAATAGTATTGTTTTTAAATAAATAAGATTATCGTATCAGTAAATAAGTTTAATATGAAAATTGTACTTTTGGCCGGTGGCTTCGGTTCCCGCATCTCCGAGGAATCTATTTACAAGCCTAAACCCATGATAGAAATAGGGGGTATGCCTATCCTGTGGCATATAATGAAAGAATATGCCTATTACGGCCACAATGAGTTCATCATTTGTGCAGGATATAAGCAGGAATACATCAAGGAATGGTTCGCTAACTATTTCCTGCATAACAGTGATGTTAGCTTTGATTTCCGTGATGGGAAGAATGAAATGACCGTGCATCATAGCAAACTGGAGCCTTGGAAGGTGACTGTTGTTGATACTGGTTACAACACCATGACCGGTGGCCGTATCAGACGTGTGCAGGAATACGTAGGGAATGAAACATTCATGATGACTTATGGTGATGGTGTTTGTGACGTAGACATCAATAAACTTGTTGAGTTTCACAAAAGTCATGGTAAGAAGGCAACGTTGACCGCTGTAAAGTTGGCACAGGATAAGGGCGTTTTGAATATTACCAGCGACTATGCGGTAACATCTTTCCGTGAGAAAAATAAGACTGATGGAGCTCCCATCAACGCAGGCTATATGGTTCTTGAACCGTCTGTATTTGATTTGCTAGACGGAGATGATTGCGTATTTGAGCGCAAGCCGTTGGAAACCCTCGCTGGTCAAGGTGAATTGATGTCTTATATCCATGAAGGTTTCTGGCAATGCATGGATAATATCCGTGAAAAGGCTTTACTGGAAAATTTGCTTAAGGAAGATAAAGCTCCATGGAAGAAATGGGACAGGGTAATACCTAACGTTCCTGATTATAGTAAATAAAAAGAAAAGAAATATGGCAAAAAAGGAAGAAC
>CACYCZ010000054.1 GCA_902773055.1 uncultured Bacteroidales bacterium | reverse complement strand
GCTTCTGTTTCCAGCTATATAACTGATAAATTAATTAGTTTTCGCAAAGATAATTTTTTTTATTTATTCAACCAAATATACAAACATTTTTCTAAAATCTATCGGTAAACCGTGTTGTCAGAAAGGATTTCTCCGCACCCCTTTTGTAGGGATGGTTTTGTCTCCTTGCAGGAGTATTCCTGCGGCCTGAATGTTTATATTCAGCGATGCTGAACATATGTTTCCCATCGCTGAACGTATATTTCGCATCGGTAAACGTACGTTCCGCGTCGGTGAACATAAAATAACCCGGGGCTGCGCATCTCTTCTGAGGCATAAGAAGGCCTCTTCTCTCATGGGTAAAAATAACAGCTCACTACCATGAATTAGCATGGCAGTTGCCGGAGAAGTCCTTATATATATTGCCGCACAAAAGGATAATAATCTCCAAGACAGGAGACAGGAAAAATATATTGCACACTTCCGTGGTTTTTCTGAATAAATCTTGTAGGAAATGTCAGAATTGCATAATTTTGTATCTGAAAAATCCGAAACCCAAAAGCATGAATACAACATTGAAAAAAGTACTGGTCTTAGGCTCCGGTGCGTTGAAAATAGGGCAAGCCGGAGAATTTGATTACTCTGGCTCACAGGCTCTCAAGGCCTTACGTGAAGAAGGTATTTCCTCCGTATTGATTAATCCCAACATTGCCACAATACAGACATCCAAGGGTATTGCCGACAAAGTTTATTTTTTACCCGTAACCCCCCACTTTGTCACTGAGGTCATCAAGAAGGAGCGCCCCGATGGTATTCTGCTGGCTTTTGGTGGTCAGACGGCACTCAACTGTGGTACCGAGCTGTTTATGAATGGTACGCTGAAACAATACAATGTGCAGGTTTTGGGAACCTCCGTAGAAGCCATTATGAACACGGAAGACCGTGACCTGTTTGTCAGGAAACTGACCGAAATAGATTTAAAAGTGCCTGTCAGCCATGCGTGCGAGACAATGGATACCGCCATAGCCGCAGCACGAGAGATAGGATTCCCCATCATGATTCGCTCTGCCTATGCCCTCGGAGGACTGGGCTCGGGAGTATGCCCTGACGAGAAGACCTTCAGGGAGATTGCAGAGAGCGCCTTTACCTTCGCCCCTCAGGTGCTGGTGGAGGAATGTCTGAAAGGATGGAAGGAAATAGAATTTGAATGCATACGCGATGCCAACGACCATTGCTTCACTGTGGCCTCAATGGAAAATTTCGACCCCCTCGGCATCCATACCGGAGAATCTATCGTAGTTGCTCCGACCTGCTCGCTGAGCGATGAACAGGTAAAACTCCTGCAGGATATTACCATAAAGTGTGTCCGCCATCTCAATATCGTTGGTGAATGCAACATACAGTTTGCCTTCAACGCAGAAACCAACGACTACCGCATCATTGAAATCAACGCGCGGTTGAGCCGGTCATCAGCCTTGGCCTCAAAGGCTACGGGCTACCCGCTGGCATTTGTCGCTGCCAAGATTGCATTGGGCTACACCTTAGACCAAATCGGCAAGATGGGGACACCCAACTCGGCCTATGTCGCCCCCTCGCTGGATTACCTCATCTGCAAGATACCTCGCTGGGACCTGACCAAGTTTGTCGGCGTAAGCCGCCAGATAGGCTCAAGCATGAAGTCGGTAGGCGAAATCATGAGCATAGGGCGCACCTTTGAGGAAATCATCCAGAAAGGCCTGCGCATGATAGGTCAGGGCATGCACGGCTTTGTATGCAACGACCATATCCACTTTGACAACGTAGAGGAAGAACTGGCCAACCCCACCGACCTGCGAATCTTTGCCATTGCCCAGGCCCTGGAAGAAGGTATCTCCATAGACCGCATCTATGAACTGACGAAGATTGACAAGTGGTTCCTGTCAAGGCTCAAGAACATCGTGGACTACCAGAAGGTGCTCGCCTCCTACAAAGCTATTGAGAGCCTTCCTGCCGATGTTATGCGCCAAGCCAAGATCCTGGGCTTCTCCGACTTCCAGATAGCCCGCATCGTCACCAACTGCCATACAGGCAACATGGAGAAGGAAAACCTGCAGGTACGCGAGCGCCGGAAGAAACTGGGCATCCTACCCGCCGTTAAACGCATTGAGACCGTTGCCAGCGAACACCCGGAACAGACCAACTATCTATACATGACATACAGCGTCATGGAATATGACATCAAGTATGACAAGAACGAAAAGTCCGTCGTTGTCCTCGGTTCAGGAGCCTACAGGATAGGCAGTTCCGTAGAGTTTGACTGGTGCTCTGTCAACGCTATCCAAACAGCCCGCAGCCTGGGCTACAAGTCCATCATGATCAACTACAACCCCGAAACGGTATCTACCGACTACGACATGTGCGACCGCCTGTACTTCGACGAACTCTCCTTTGAGCGCGTACTCGACGTCATAGACCTGGAAACACCCAAAGGCGTCATCATCTCCGTAGGCGGACAGATACCCAACAACCTATGCATGAAACTCTATCGCCAGGGCGTTCCCGTATTGGGCACATCACCTGTCAACATAGACCGTGCAGAAAACAGGAACAAGTTCTCTGCCATGCTCGACAATCTGGGCATCGACCAACCTGAATGGAGCGCACTGACATCAATGGAAGACGTCAAGGCCTTTATCAACAAAGTGGGCTACCCCGTACTGGTACGCCCGTCGTATGTCCTTTCCGGAGCAGCAATGAACGTATGCTACAACGACAACGAACTGAAACGCTTCCTGGAAATGGCTGCCGAAATCAGCAAGGAATATCCGGTCGTCATCTCCAAATTCATGACCGAGACCAACGAGATAGAATTTGACGCCGTGGCCAAGGATGGCGAGATTGTAGAATACGGCATCAGCGAACACATAGAATACGCCGGCGTCCACTCAGGTGACGCTACCATGACCTTCCCGGCACAGGAAATCAGTTTCAGCATTGTACGCCAGATTAAGAAAATCAGCCGTACCATTGCCAAGGAACTCCAGATAACCGGCCCCTTCAACATCCAGTATCTTGCCAAGGACCATACAGTCAAAGTCATTGAATGCAACCTGCGCGCCAGCCGCTCCTTCCCGTTTGTCAGCAAAGTCCTGAAGCGCAATTTTATTGACACAGCTACACGAATCATGCTGGGTGCCCCCTATGACAAACCTGACAAACGCGAGTTTGACATTGACTGGATAGGCGTCAAAGCCAGCCAGTTCAGTTTTGCCCGCCTGCAGAACGCTGACCCCATACTTGGTGTGGACATGAGTTCTACCGGCGAAGTAGGCTGTCTGGGCGACGACTTCAACGAAGCCCTGCTAAATGCCATGATAGCAACAGGATACCATATACCCGGCAAGGACAAAGGCATCCTCATCAGCAGCGGTGACGTCAAAGACAAGGTTACCCTGCTGGACAGCGTACGCAAATTTGAACAGAAGGGCTATACCATTTACGGAACAGAGGGCACTGCCAAATTCCTTAATGAAAACGGAGTGAAAGCCACCCCCGTATCATGGCCCGATGACGAAGACCCGGCAAAAGAAAATGTACTGAAGATGATAGCCGACCATCGTCTGGGATTGATTATAAACATCCCCAAAAACCGTACGACACGTGAACTGACAAACGGATACCACATCCGCCGCGCAGCCATTGACCACAACGTTCCGCTGATAACCAATGCACGTCTGGCAAACGCATACATCAATGCTATATGCAAAATGGATTTAGACAAAATCCAAATCAAGAGCTGGCAGGAATATGAATAATTCTCCCTCCCGGAAGAGAATTGTAAGGAGCAGGCTGACCATACTGCTGTTTCTGATTTGTCTGGGCACCATCTGTCAGGCAAAAAAAGAAAACGTAAGCTCGCTCCTGCCACCCGGAGGATACACGATTGAAAATATCGTATATAAGAATACTATTCAAGGCGCACAGAAATTAGACATCTACCTGCCGCACTCCCAGACTTCTGCCAACACGCCCGTCGTTGTATTCATCCACGGCGGGTCATGGATGCACGGCAACAAAGAAGAAATTACCAAAAAGGAGTGGATACGGCTCATGCTCAAGAATATGCTGCATGCAGGCTATGCCGTCGTCAGCATTGATTACCGGCTGGTCAATGACTCCATCACCGTAGTCTATCCCGCCCCCCTGGCCGACTGCAAGGATGCCGTGAAATGGGTCAAGGCCAATGCTCTTCTCTATCATTTCGACTCAAACCGCATAGCCGTCATGGGAACATCGGCAGGAGCACATCTGGCACTGATGACAGCCTATGCGCCTGACGGTATCGCCCCGGGTAACCAATCATTACAATCCTACGACTCACGGGTAAAATGCGTCGTCGACATCTATGGGCCGACCGACATGAGCAAAATTCTGAGATCAAGGCTTTCTCCCATTGCCGTTTCCATGGCATCACTGGCGTTCAAGCAGAAAGTCCTGGACATGAGAAGCATACTGCTATGGTCCTTTACAGGGGAAAGCGGCTCTCATCCCGGGAAACGGACCGAAAAATGCTTGCTCTATTCCCCTATGACATACGTCAGGGATGCCGTACCCACCATTGTTTTCCATGGAACTAAAGATACAGTGGTTCCATTCAGCCACACAGCGTGGCTCCAACAGGCCATGACAGCACAAGGACTTCCCATAGAGGTACATCCTATAGAGAATGAAGACCACACCTTTCCAACGATCACAGCGTCACAGTCTGAAGCAATGGCAAAAAGCCTCATACTGTTCCTGAACAGCCATTTGTAAACTATTTTATAACCATATTCATTACCACCTGCATGAAAATCTCTCAAAAATTTATTATCTCACTGCTGCTGGGATGTCTTTGCCTGCATATAGCGGGTATCGCCAAGAACATCAACAAGCATCGCTGGACAGAAGAACAAGCCAACGCCTGGTACAGCAAACTGCCCTGGCTGGTGGGCTGCAACTATATACCTGCCACAGCCATTAATCAAATAGAAATGTGGAGCAAAGACACCTATGACCCCACACAGATAGAGAAAGAACTTACCTGGGCTGAAAACATCGGTTTCAACACCATGCGCGTTTTCCTGAGCAGTATTGTATGGGAGCACAATCCCCAGGAACTCAAAGACAATATATCACATTTCCTCGGCATATGCGAAAGACATCATATCCGCCCCTTCTTCGTTCTTCTCGATGACAACTGGCTTCCTGAATCAAAATACGGCAAACAACCCGAGCCAAAGCCTGGTGTCCACAATTCCGGATGGGTAAAAGACCCTGCCATCAGCCTGCGCACCGATACGACAAAACTATATAAATCCCTGCGCAGATACTTCAAAGACATCATCGGTACCTTTCGCAATGACCAGCGCATCCTTTTCTGGGACATATATAATGAACCAGGAGCACAAGGCATTGGGGTAGTTTCATATAATCTGATGAAAAAGACTTACGAATGGGCACGCGAAGCCAGACCGTCCCAACCTATCACCAGCTGCATATGTGAAATGGGAGCAAAAAATGTCAAGCTGCAAGCCTTTCAGTTGGAACACAATGATATCAACACATATCACAACTACAAGGACAGCAATGACCAGGAGCAGATGATAAAATATCTGCGCATGGGCAACCGCCCACTCATTTGCACAGAATATATGGCACGCAAATTCAACAGCAAATTCCAAAACGTACTGCCAGTATTGAAGAAGCACCATGTAGGTGCCATCAACTGGGGATTTGTAGCAGGAAAGACCAATACAAACTTCGCATGGGGAGAACCCCTGCCAGATATGAAAGAACCTCCTGTATGGTTCCACGATATCCTCCGCACAGACGGCACTCCCTTTGACCAGGAAGAAATCGATACTATCAAATCCCTTATTGGAAAATAGCTGCTCTTTGCATCAATACAGGAAAGATATCTATATGGTGAGTACTTTCTCGCCATCTCATATAAAAAAGTCTTGCCCTTGAACAGGCAAGACTTTTCTATTTCGTCCTAATCAGAGGATCAACGCTAACTCAATGGCGCTGTCTTCTCACACTGTAAGTCGTTGACGAAGACTTTTGACGCTTTGTCTGGCTGCGCGAACTGTTAGAGGCATTGCCTTCGGATTTTTTCACCTTAACAGGTGCAGCCGCTGTCCTTGAAACAGATTTCTTATCCGTTGTCTGCGCCAGATTTGCCAAGGAATCATTCAGAGATTTTTCAAGTTCCATTCGTTTGATCTGGGCCGAATCGGCACCCCATACATGGTCCTCAAAAGTTGTCAGTTCCTTTTCTATACGCTTCTGCTCACGAGTCATATCAGAGTCTGTCTTGCAATAATTAGCCAGCACCTTACCCTGCAGATTGTTTGTCTTATAAATCTTTCCCTCATACTGATTAGTCGTAAAATAGTCATCAGCGGAAATAATCGCAGCATTATTGTAATTACTGCCATTAAGCGTGAGCTTAGCCAGGAACGGTGCCACATCTGCATATTTGACCCAGAACAAAGGAGTATTAACCGGCGTGGAGCCAAATTCGTCCAATTCCTTCCTGACAGGACATATGGCAACAACCTGTGTATGGAAGGTCGCCGTATGCTGGTCAAAATAGGTACTTTCCTTAATATAATAGGTGTTCACCTCTCCCGAAGGAATGTCACTATCCTCTATTCTGAATCTCCCGGCCCTTTCTTCAAAGCGTATATGATTTCTTTCCAGGAAGTTCTTGGGAACAACAGCATTTGCGGCAGAGAAATCTTCATTACCATCTATCGTATAATTATATACAGATATTTGCTTGCGCATCATCAGCTTGAATAAATACGTAAACAAGTTCATACGATCACCCTGTGGCTCCTCCGGATAGTATAGCACAGCGTTTTTATCTTTTGTCAAATCCAGGATGCGATAGATGTCACGGCGCCAGGAAACATCCTCGGGCATCTCCGCTGCAGAAGGAAATTCCAATTCAGCACGCTGGGATACAACCGTCGCAGGGGCTGCCGTTGCCGTCTTCTTCTGTGTTCTCGGTGCAGGCAAGACAGATTCCTGCTGCTGCGCCTGTTGAGCCTTCTGCGCCTCCCGAATACGTGCCGGGGGCTGTGCTGTCACTGGCATTACCAACAAACATAATAAGAATGCGAAAAATATACGTTTCATCTTTCTATTTTGTTTTTTATTTCATTATCTAACTATTACTTCCAAAGCCTGTGGCAAGACACGGGTTGTACCATCCGGTCCCACTGCATTGACACGTGTTATATAGAAGCGGCGCCCACGGCTGAGCCTGCGGAAAATTTCCTTTTGTCGCTCGGTAAACTTGTCACTATTGGACACCTCAGGTATAGCATTACCCATATTGTCAAAGAAAACAGTCTCAAAACTGATAACTTTAAAGTCTATATTCAACAAGCCGTCATCAATAGCGGCACCTATACCATTGGTTGCCAGCAAATCGGATTTAGAAAAGCCTCTTCCTCCGATATACTTGGTAGGATTGCCTTTTTCATCTGCATACGCAATAAATGCAGTTGGGTCTGGCAATTTCCGTACGCGGAAAACATATGTCCCCATTTTCTGCATACCTGCATCTGTTTGAGAACTGATAGTGATTTCCGCATTGGCTCCTACTGCAGTAGGACGAGCGATATATTTACCCGGGCCGACAGGCTGCAGGGTCCCGCCCGTCATGGTGGCAATAATTTTATTGGAAGGCACACCTGGCACAGAAACGCTGACAGGATTGTTATAACCGGCATACAGTACATTCATCAAATCGGCAGACACCGTAGCCGAAGGTGCGACGACAGAGTATTTCTGCTGGAAGGCACGCTTCACTATGCTGCCCGATGCATCAGTCATCTCAATATGTCCGTCCAGGGTGAAATCACCCGTTGAATGGCACAATACTTCATATAGCCCGTTTTTCAAAGAGACTTCCCTGTTGCCGATATAAATCACAGGCTGCTGTGTAGTATCAACTGCAGCCATGATGATACGTGCGCTGAATTTGCCACCCTGAACAATAGTCTGGGCATTTGGTACAACATAAGCATTCAGCTCGTTGACACGGACATCCTTCAAGTCGATGTTTTTAACCAGAGTGTGCAACACCTGTCCCTCTGCATAACGCACGTCGTTCTGCAATTTTGTCAGCAATACTGTAGCTGCAACCACTGGAGTAGACTCAAACATATATTCTATCCAGTTTTTACCCATCTGCTTCTTCTCGCTGGGAACATCGGTATTGAAATTACTATTGATAATATTGCGTTCAACCGGGTCACTTACGTATTTCAGAATACGCTCGCGGAAAGAGACAATACTGCTGTACAATTTCTTTCCTTGACCGCGGCTGGGAGCCAGCATTACCTGATTGGCCGCTTCCAGATCATCCCTGTTTTGAATATTGTTTATATCCCCGTCTGCTCCGTCTGCTTCCTTGACGATTGCCACTTTGAGTTCCTGAGCATAATTGAACAGGGAGTCCGACATGCGCTTTACGGCAATGGCTTTATCATACCATTCCTTCACTTTTGCAGGATTGGCTTTCATCTGTTCATCAAAATTGCTGTAGAGCGCATCATTTTGCTTGGTGGAATTAGACGTTGACCTGTTTAAACTGCGTTCCACCAGGGAAAAAGCATTCAACACATCGGGCGAGACATTCAGAGCCAACATAGCCATCAAGACGATATACATCAGGTTTATCATCTTCTGGCGAGGCGTAACTCTGTATTTCTTCAACGATGATGAAGTTGAGTGCATCCTGTTATCTTTGTTATTTTCCGTCATGCTGAGTAACGATTAAATACCTGTCTGGCCGGAAGCGTTCTTCATATTAATAGTCAGAGCCTGAATCATGCGGGCATACATACCGTTGAGTTCTTCTATCTGCTGAGCCATGTGACGTGTCTGCTCGTTAATCTGCTCTATGGAACCTACCTGCTGGCTGACGCCTTTCAATTGCAATTCATATACAGTATTGATGCCTGTCAGCGTGCGGTTTAAGTTGGCCATTTCCTCGCTGTCTGTAGTCAGGCGCGCCAATTGCTTTTCAACATTTTCAAGTGTCTCGGTGAGTACTTTCAGTTTCTCCACATACTGATGAGAAACCTCCTCGATTTCCGGGTCAGCAGCAGCCTGAGCTGTTTCAATAACGCCGCCACCTGCCAGAGATGGTGCAATAGTTATACTGCCTGTTCCTCCGGTAGCTGCTGCAACCGCGTTTCCGTCAGCCGGAACAGCAGCGTTGCCTCCGATAATAATTGTACCACCGTTGCCGCCTGCCACAGTTGTCTCTGTTTCGACTGTTTCTTCCATCTCCTGTGACTCGTTTGTTTCATTGACGTCAAACGGGCGGTCAAAAGCTGATATGATAAACACAAAGACTTCTGTACCCATACCTATAAACAACATTACGTTGGCCAAGGGCAAATGGGTCAGCTTAAACAACGCACCAAGAATAACGATGGCGGCACCCCAACTATATGCATAGTTCAGAAAGGTTTTACCTGCAATGCTGTCCATCCAGTCTTGTAGGCGAGTTATCAGTTTTTTATTTGAGGATTCCATATTTTTTATTTTCTTTATTTATTCCTGAATTTATTTATTTGTCTTACTCTGTGATGTTGCCTGTGAACGCACGCAGCGGAAGCCTATATAACTGCGGGGCTGATTTTGGTACTCATAGGTTCTCCAGGCAGAGCGTATCAGCGACTGAGGGTCTTTCCATGACCCTCCTTTGACAACTTTGCGCTTCAACCGATATGGATCCTCTATAGCTGCCCTGTAGGACAGTTCGGGATTCAAGTCGCTCATGCTTTTCACACCGGCCTGGGTATATACCGTACTTGTCCATTCCGCTACATTACCGGCCATGTCAAACAATCCGTTGGAATTGGCACCATATATGCCCACCTTGGATGTTATCAGATTACCATCGTCGGTATAATCGCCTTTGTCTGGTTTGAAGTTGGCATAATAGCATCCTTTTTTGTTCTTCATGGCAAAATCTTCCCATGGGAAGGGGTTGCCTTTCTTGCCTCGGGCGGCGAACTCCCATTCCACTTCGGTTGGCAGACGATAGCGCTGCATTTGACGTGCCTGACCTCTAAGTCCTCTCAGGAGGTAGTCTGTACGCCAGTTGCAGAATGCATTGGCCTGTTCCCAGGTAACACCCACGACGGGATAGTCATTATAGTCGGCACTGGTAAAATAGTACCTCATGTATTTCTCATTGTTAGCATTGGGGAAATCATTTATCCAGCATGTCGTGTCGGGATAAATATTCACTATATAGGTATTGACGAAATCATAGTAGCTTGAAAGCGGACGCGTTATAGTCTGTCTGACGATATTGCCGTCTTCGTCAAAATATGCCGTATCCTTAGATATCATGATGACCTCATTGGGGTCGGCAGGATTGTCTGTATTCAAATTCCTCTCTGCAGGATCCAGGCGGTATTTGCGCATAGAAGCCTTGGCGTAGTCGTATGTCTCATAGCGGTAGTTCAGCTGCTTGGCATCAAGCATCCTCTCGCCTGTCACAGGGTGATAGACATACAGGCTGTTGAACGCAGCCTCCTCGCCCTCGGTAAGATTCTTGGTAGGGAGTCTCCTGGACCAGTCAAGATAAGGCTTCTCCAGCGGATTGCCTTCTTCATCCTCGGTGATTTTATACTCTTCTTCCCCACCATAGTTAGGATCGGCCAGGCGTTCACGGATAATGGAATCTCTGACCCAATAAACAAACTGGCGGTACATAGAGTTTGTCACTTCTTTCTGGTCCATCCAGAATCCGTCGACAGAGATTTCCTTGGAAGGGATATCCGCTCCCCATAGGCTGTCGTTTTCCGACAATCCCACTTTAAGGAATCCTCTCTCCACATTTATCATCCCGTAAGGTGTCGGCTCTGTATAATGCCTACCGGAAACACCCACAACTTCACCTCCGGAAAGTGTATCTCCTGTCTTGCCTGAACCAAAACAGGAAGTCAGCAGAAGCATGACACATACTGCTGCAGACAAAATATTACTTACTTCTTTACGGTTCATATATCACATTTATTATTTTCTTAATCATTCAGGACTTACAGAAGTCTGACACTCTGATGCCTGTTCTTGCCTTTCTTTTCTAAGTTTATATTCATTTCATAACTCAGTGTCAGTTCATGGGCACCATTGCCCAATCCTATACCACCCGTATATGCCTCATATGAATAACTCAGCATCACCCCGTGCCACATGCCGCCGACAAACAATGAAGCTGAATTGGACGGACTGTATCCCACACCGGCAAACATGCGTTGTGTACCATTGGTATACTGCATGCGGACAGCCAGGTCCGCTCTGTCGCTGATGCCGTCATACATCCATCTGGCACAGGGATGTATTGAGTATAACGGATTTTTCAGAACAATATTGTATCCTGCCGTCAAATAATATGACCTTTTTATGTCTATCTGGTTCTTATCACCCAATGTTACGGTAGGCGCTGTCAGATGAAGTGATGAGACACCCACATAGAAAAGTTTGTGTGAATAATAGATGCCTGCTGCGCCATCCAGTTTGGTTCCATTGACCGTTCCTGACGGTATGGCATCATCGCCGGTAATCTCCACATCCATTTTGCCTCCATTGATAGCTTCGCTTATAATTTCGCCCTGAAAGCCGAACGACAGTGTTCCTCCCAAGGCCTTGAAACGCATGGCATACTCCAATGCCACCCTCTTGTGGGTAAAGGCACCCAGTTCGTCGTTCAGGAAATAAATACCTGCAGCATGATGGCGGTGAAACGGCAAGTCTGCTCCGACAAACATCGTTTTGGGGTTATCGGTATAGCCCGTCATCTGATTGCTGTAACAGCCTATCACACGCAAATTGGGGGTCACACCAACGGCAGCAGGATTAAACTGCGGCTCCATCATCCAGAAGTGAGTAAAAGCCACATCATACTGCCCCCTTACCATGACGCTTCGGCAGCAAAAGAATAAAACCAAAATGAAGATATAGCCCTTCATATCTTTTATAAAACTCCAGATTATGCTTTTTATTGTATTTGCACAGAACTTTTTCCTCTGTCAGACTGAAAAAGAGGCCATCATCAAAAATATTTCAGGATTCCGCCCGAAGACAGGCCCCTTCTGTTCAGAAGGACACTCCTGAGGCATACATGCAGCGTCCGCTGATTACAATCAGCCATTAGGTCTCATGCCGGCAGTTGCTGATACCCAGGGAGAAAAAGCTGGCCAGGCTGTGACATAATCATCTCTTCACCCCGATGAAATCTATGTTTCACGATGCTGAATGTATGTTTCCCGTTAGTGAACGTACGTTTCGCATCGGTGAACGTATGTTCACCGTCAGGAAACATAAAACATATCATGGTGAAATATACTTTTCCTGGCACTGGCCAAACATCTGTTCAGTGCTGCAGAAAACAGATAACCTCCTATGGAAACTGCCATAGGAGGGCAAGAGGCTTTCCCTTTTTCAAGGTTCTGTCGTATAGTCGCTTTTGATATACTGTTCAAACTGCTCCCGGCTGCCATTGAAGACATCAATATCTACACAGCCGTTGATACCGTCGACCCTGCCAAATGGCGACAATTGCCAGAACAGCAGTTTGACATAGGGCCTGTATTCACCGTATCGGGCTATCCATACACTGTAGGTCAGCAGTTTAGACGGTGCATAACGCAAATATTTTTCTACAAAACGTTGGCTGACATACAGTATGGGCTTCTTCCCGGTGGCTTTCTCCACCTCTGTAAGCCATGCCTGCATCTCACGGTACAAAGCATCCGTACCGCCCATTTTGGCTATCTGGGCAGCAGAAAGTTCCACATCCAGGACAGGGGGTAAATCCTCTTTCAGTATCGCTGTCTTCTTCAGGAACCATACAGCCTGGGGCTTGCCGGCCATCGGTGACATGAAGTGATAGGCTCCGACCTTGATGCCCCGGCGACGCGCAGAATTGGCATCCTGCGCATAATAGCTGCTGTATATCCTGACCCCCTGGGTGCTTTTGATAAAACAAAAAGATATCGGAAAGTTTATTTCCCCTACGGCATTCCGGTTGTTTGTCGTACCGAGATGAGTTATGCGGAGCCTATTCCAGTCTATACTGCCTCCGGTCCTTATACGGCGTTTTCCGCGCCTCACCCATTGTGACTTATGCTGATAGCGGGAAATATCTATACCATATACCCTGGATGCACTATAGGTCATCTTCTCTCCCAGATATTTTCCGTTTTTCCAATATCCTATCCGCAGATTCTCTCCTGTCTCTGCCTGTAAACCAAAACCATGAGGAACACCCTGGTTCCAATAGCCCTCATGGAAAAAAAGTCTGGCCTCACATACCAGTTGTCCGTAGCCCGAAGGGGCAAGACTGTCATTGAAGGTTCCGGTATATATTCCGGCTGTATCCCTTCGGGTACCATATGACAGTTTCCCCTGTTCCCATCTGCCGTGCCATGATGCACCCAGAGAATCTATATATATCCCTTCGCCCTGAAAGTGTCCCTTATGCCAAAACCCCTCATAGGTTGTCTTGGCTGTCGTCAGCCTTCCGGGACCGCTCCACTCGCCTTTTTCAAAACAACCTGCATAGCAACTGTCGGCATGGCGATATGTTCCGAATCCGTGGGGATGCCCGTCCTGCCATTCACCTTCATAGCTGATATCTTTACCATGATAACTGCCATAGCCATGGGGTAATCCGTCGGCTGTATCGCCTGTATATACACCATTCATGAAGGTCATATCTCCTTTACGACAAGCCCCGCACAGGAAGAGTGTCGCACTAAGCATCCATATGGCAGCCCTGAAGTTCATCGTTCAATATGGTATTATTTTGTTTTTACAGACAATTCCTATCAAACTTCCGCGAGAGTCAAACAAGGGACTGCCTTCGGCACGACCCAGCAAAGGAATAGAAGTAGCATAGCTTCCGCCTTCCTTCCACACTTCGCCCTTGATGCTGCGAGTTGTCATTTCGGTCAGCGAAGTTTCCTTGGTGACAGGATAATTATAAGCTGCAAGAACGGCACGCCGCCTGGAGGATTGGGAAGCAAAGGTCATACCCGTCATCAATGACGGAGCCACACTATGGCAACCCTTGGGCATCTTGCCCGACAAGGTCTGAAGCTGCACAACATTCTGACGTACACGGATACGGTGGCATGTATCACTCTGTATCCCACTTGAGTCTCCATCTACAGGAGTATACACAATATATGTAGCCATATATTCAACTTTTACATCACCAGTCCGGCGCTGACGGTCCAGAATTGTGCGTACTCTCCGTATATCTTCCTGCATCTGTTTACACCGGGCAGAGTGTTCCCCCATCTGGTTATATCCCTCGTCGGCCACGTCATGGGTGGACATATAATAGGACAACAGCTGCTCCTCCTTAGTGACAGCCTTTTCACGTCTTGACATCAATGTATCTTGGATAGAAAGCAGTCCATATATCCTACTTTGCAAGGACGGCACAACGGAATCGGCTCCGGCAATCGTAGAAGCCGTCAGCAACCGACCACGGCACAGATGCAGCAAAGGCACAGGACCATACCAGAACGCTGACCCGTAAGACGTCTGCATCACAGAAGAAGGCATACACGTCAGTCCCGCCAATATACTGTCTTCCCTGACTTCCGAAAAATAAATGGTGTCGCAGCCCGGAGCAACCAATGCAAAACAATATTGACATTCCAACAGGCAGGCTGTAGCCGACAATTTGGATTTCTGCCAAGGGTAAGGAAAAAACAAACCATAAAGCAACACTAAACCCAATAGCACTGCACTCGAAATGGCATATCTATGATAAGAAAAAGGTATATTCATTACCCTGTTGCGTTGTTTCATCTGCAAATTTACGTTAAATACATGGCTTCAAACTATAATAGCGGCTCATTTTCAACCTAAAATCTAACCTACAGGATATCCTTCCCCAAAATATGAGGGAACAAACAAAAACCTGAAAAGAAAAAACTTCTGAAAAACAGCTGTCCTGTTGAACACAATAAACAATGATTGTATTAACTTTGCACTTGAAATATAACAGGGGTGCTGCTCCTTCTTTTTTCTTGAGTGGCTGAGATCATACCCTGCTGAATCTGATCCGGGTAATGCCGGCGTAGAGAGTTATGAATAAAATCACATATATTATGCAAGCTAAGTACATGATGGTGGCACTTTTCAGTGTCGCACACCTTCTTGTTGTCTCTGCACAGACAGCAACAGACTCACAGAAAATAGAAAATCTGAGTGAAGTCGTAGTCAAATCCGTAAAAGTTTTGCCCAATGCACCCTTTGCCGTTTCCAATATCGGCAGGAAAGACTTGGAATCCTTCTCCAAGACAGGCAGGGAATTGCCTTTCCTCCTGTCACAGACTCCCGGCATACAGGCCTGGAGTGAAAATGGATTGGGTACAGGAACTACCTATATGCGACTCCGTGGCGCAGGCGATTCCCGCATAAACGTCACGCTCGATGGAGTCCCCCTTAACTCACCTGAAGATCAATGTGTCTTCTGGGCAAACATGAACAGCTATTCCTCCCTGCTCAAAGGCATACAAGTACAGCGCGGTATTGGTACCAGTACCAATGGCGACGGAGCCTTCGGAGGCAATATCGCCCTGCAAAGCAAATTTCCCTCACGAAAGCCTTCGCTGGAACTGACTGGCAGTTATGGCTCCTACAACACCTTCAATATAGGAGGCTCGTTTTCAACAGGCATGCTTTGGAACCACCTCATATTTGACGGAGCATATCATGAAACCAACACCGACGGCTACATACACGGCACTTCAGGACGCTCCGGAAGCTATTATGGCGGACTGACATATATCAATAGCGACAACTCATTTATACTGAGATATAAGAATTTCGGTAACTTTGAGAAAACCGGTCAGGCATGGAATGGCGTCACTGCAGGCAATGATGACTACAGTATGAATGTGTATGACGGCATACGAACCTATGAAGACCTGTACAAAGCCGGAATGGGACGCTTCAACAGCCTTTATGAACGCTTTGTGCCCAATAATGACGGAACCTACTCTCTCCAACGCTATCAAAAGGCCGACGGAACGCTCTGGAACAAGGCTACAGACAATTTCTGGCAGAACCACAATATTCTTTCCGCATCATGGCAAATTGATGACCATTGGACCACAAGCGCATCACTGCACTACACCTACGGATACGGATACTATAAGGATTTCCGCTACAAGAAAAAACTGTCCAGCTTTGGATTAGATAATATGACAGACGCACAAGGTAATACCATCTCCAAATGTAACTTTATACGCAAGAAAGGACTTGACCAAAGCACAGGCGGATTAATCTGGAATATAAACTATACTGATGACAACTGGGATATCATTTCAGGCATGTCCATCCAACTCTTCAGAGGCAATCATTTCGGCTATATGACCTATGCCAGCGATGAAACCGTAAAAAACCAATACCTGACAAACGGTGACTATAAATATTATGACTCCGATGCGACAAAAAATGATGCCAATGCCTATGTTAAAGGCACCTACCACATAAACTCCCAATGGGATATATTTGGAGACTTACAGTATCGCTATGTTACATACATGACCAACGGATACAACGACAAATTCTATAAAGACCCCGTTACAAACCTCATTGCCAAACATTATCTGAAAATCAACAAGGAATATAATTTCCTCAACCCCAAAGCAGGACTGAATTTCCACCAAAACGGGCATAACGCCTATGCCTCCTATGCTTTCAGCCATCGCGAACCTGAAAGAAACAACTTCACTGACAATGGCAACTACCCTGCACCCACAACCGAAAGCCTGCACGACTTTGAATTGGGCTATCACTTCGGCAACAGTCTGTGGTATGGCAGCGTAAACCTGTATTACATGAAATACCATAACCAATTCGTGCAAACCGGTCTGCTGAGCGATATTGGCGAGAACCTTACCACTAATATCAAGGATTCCTACCGCTGCGGCATTGAGGTATCAGCCGGCATCAACCCCACCCGATGGCTATCCATTGAAGGAAATGCCGCACTCAGCAAAAACAAGATTAAAGACTTTGATGAAGCTGTTGAGACATATGACAATAACTGGAACGACCTGCCTGCAACAATCATCCATTACAGCAAGAGTACTCTGGCCTTCTCCCCTTCAGCCATACTTAACGGTTTCATAAAACTCCATTACAAGGGAATGGAAGCCGTTTGGCATACCAATTATGTCAGCCGCCAATATCTGGACAACACAGAAAACCATTTACGCTCACTGCCCGAATACACTTTGAGCAATATCCGACTGGCATACGACCTCAATATCAACAGAGGGTTAAAAGATATTCTTTTCGGCGTTCATTTCAACAACATCTTCAACAAGCACTATGCTTCCAGCGGATGGGTATACTCTTCCATAGTGGGCGACACCCATCCCAACAGCAACCGCTACTATCAGATAGGCTACATACCCATGGCTGGTTTCACCGTTATGGGCAACGTTACGCTACGTTTCTAATCATGACTGAATATCTCCAAACCAACTGGCTCGAGATTCTGGGTACAACTGTGGGCTTAATCTACCTGTACCTGGAATGGAAGGCTTCTATCTATCTCTGGCTGACAAGTATCATCATGCCAGCTATATACATGTTTGTCTACTACCAGCATGGGCTGTATGCCGACTTTGGCATACAAATTTATTATCTGATTGCCGCACTGTACGGATTTCTTGTATGGAAATACGGCAAGAAGAAAGAAGAGAAAGTCCTTCCCATTACTTCTACGCCGACAGCCTACTGGAAGTATCTCGGCATCATCCTGTTGCTTATATGGACAATCATCGCCTGGATCCTCATCTCTTTTACCAACAGCAACGTGCCCTATTGGGATTCCTTCACCACGGCAGCAAGCATCATCGGTTTATGGCTTTTGGCCCGCAAATATGTTGAGCAATGGCTTATCTGGATTGCCGTGGATATGGTTTGTACAGGCCTCTATATCTACAAAGGCATTTACTTCACAGCCTCTCTTTATTGCCTATACACTGTCATCGCCATCTTCGGCTACCGGAAATGGAAAACCATGATGAACTGAAGCATCAGGCTTCTATACGAAATCAGGGCGCAAGATACATTATATGTCTTGCGCCCTGATTTCATTTATTTTTCTTTATTGATTATCTCCGCTGCATGCTATCTTTTCAGCACTTTCCTGCCATCCTTTATCATGACGCCACGATAGTCTGAATTGACACTCCGCCCTTGCAGGTCATAAGTCCCTTTGAAGCGGCCGGCAGCCTTAGATACACCTGTATAAACTTTCGGTGCAGTGATTCCTGTATAGACAGGAGTCTCATCCAATGTCACTGTACCATCAGAAGCGACAGAGATATTATACCACACTTCACCGCCTATGGTCCTGACAAGGGTCCATTTGCTGTCAGAATTACGCTTTACGCCTATATACAATTTATACTGGCCCGGAGCCAATTGCTCATATTCCGTAGTATCTGTTCCAGCCTGAAATCCATAGAAAGTCTGGATTGAAACTCTTTCTACGATATTGGCGATAGACACAGCTTCTTGGGTTTCCGTATTTTCGGCCACAATGTCCAAATTAAATCGCGACGAATAGACACCGGCATTATACAAAGAGCCATTTAATGTCAGAGACATATTCTTTTTGTCCAAGAATTTAAATGTATAGGGAGCATCTGTTAAAAACTGATAGATATTCTTGTCACAATCCAGTTCTTTGGTTTTCCTTATACCGGTGACCATATCATTGCCCGTTGTAAAATAATACAACTGCGGATTAAGCAACAGAATGTCATAGAATCCATCTTGGGAGCCGTCCCAGCCCCAGTTGACATAAACCTTACCTGTCTCATCCATTCCAGCGAAGACAAAGGCGTGACCGCCGAACTGCTTGTCGCTGCCACCATAGAGTACAGGATTTTTGTTTGCCAGCTCGGTATGAACGATATCAAACCATTCGTCTTCAGCATAGTAATCCCTGTAATATGTCTTAATGTTGGTAGCCGGGTATTTGAACTTAGATATCAGTGCTGCGCCGGCATCACCCATAAAGGCTCCACTGCCTGACGTTGTATATTGCATCTCAACAGCATAACCGCAGTCACGCATCAACGTAGCAACAGCATTGGCTTCATCGTTTGTATATTCCATTGTCTGTGTAACACCGTCAGCATCTGCATACTGACCGTAGGCCATTTTCAAGGGGTAGGTATATGTGCTGTTTACCGTCCCGCTATTACCGGTTTCGTCATTCTCTCCCAGATAATACTTCCCTGTAAAAGCGGCTGATTCGGGATACTGCATATAGTTTATGGCTTGTGCCATAGCCGTCGCCACGCAACCTGTAGGAGTACTCCGGCTACCCAGTTTGGGCGTGAGGAGATTATAAGGCTCGTCCTGTCCCCAGCGCGTAGTAACGAAAGGCTCTATGGGTTCTACCTGACGCTTGCGCACTGTCAGAGGAACTCCCTTGGCACATGCCTCGGATACCTGTGACAACCAGTATTTCAGGCCGTCGGGCATATTGTCGGCATCGTATGCCGTCTTGGAATACCCCAGCACCTCTGGCAGGCGGGTATCTTTGCCTACAATGACAAAGCCCATGTCATGGACCTCGTATACACTATACGCCTTGGCGTCGTCCACGCATATAATCTGGTTTGCACTGAGAAGCCTCGAATTAGCCGGTGGGGTCTGTCTGAACGATTTCAGCTGGCTGAAGGCTATTTTCTGCATTTCAAAAGCAGAGCGCACTCCTGCATCGGCCAGCGTATAAGACAGGCAGACAAAAAGTATGAGTAATAATTTCTTCATGAGCAAATAAAAGAGAAAATTATGCTCCGCAGACTTCCGCCTGCGGAGCATAAAGGTTTACAGTCATTTTTTTTATTCCAGATTGCTGGTCTTGGTCAGCTGATCGTTGTAATCAGTTTCTGTTTCGGGGATACAGTATGTCCACCAGTTGTGAGCAGCATCAACAGGAATTGTCAGAGATGTTGCAGTGTGGCAGTTACCGCCGTCAGCAAAAGACTTACGAACGATAGGCAGGTTCCAACGCTTGTGGTCATACCAGTTGAATCCTTCACCCCAGAGTTCGAGTTCACGGTAGTTGCGGATTTCAGTGAACAGGTCGTCACCAGTCTTTGTGCAGGTGTAACCCGGCTGACGTCCGGAAGTAGCGTTCAGTTCTACAAGTGCATTCTGTGCATCTGTCGTATTGCCGAGGAAGTAGTTGGCTTCTGCCTCAATCAATACCATTTCAGAAGAACGCATGAAGCAGAGGTAGCTCAGACCTGGAGAACCGAATACCCAGAACTTGAGTTGGGCACCCATATAGTAATAACCTGTAGCATAAGCTGCTGCCAAGCCTGCAGGAGTTCTGCTGGCGATGTAGGCTTCAGCGTCATCCCACAAATCGTCATCCAGGAAGTAACCCATTGTCTGATTGAAGATCGTAGAACCTGTAGGAGCTGCGGCAGAAGGTGGAACATAGCTGAAATCATAACCCGGGAATTTATCCACTGTAAGGAACATGGCCTTACGGGCATCGTTGTCGGGAATAATGTCGGTCAGCGGTTTCTCAATGGCGCCTGCTCCATACTGACTGCGGCTTGCATAGTAACCGTTGCAAGCAAACTGAGTACCGAATGTCCAATACCAATTGTTTTCTTCCTCACCGGCATAGCTACCGAAGAGCCATTCGCTTGTCGGAGTGCAGAAGCCTGAAGCATAGGCATCATTGCTCATCAAAGGATAGCCTGCACGGGCCAGCTTAGCGCAACGCAGAGCCTCGCCGTAGTCCTCACGGTTGAGGGCAGCACGAGCCTTAACGGCATAAGCCACGTTGAGGTTGGGCAACCATACTTCACCCGGAGCACGGTCGATACCGCTCTGTGTAAAGAGGTCGACAGCTTCATCGCAGTCGTCATAAATCTGCGTATAGATTTCTGCCAAGGTAGATACCGGCAAGGCACTGGTAGACTCGTCAACACGGCGGGGTATGGCACCACATGCACCGTTGTTGCTGTTCTTCCATGCCTTGGCATAATACTTAACCAACTGAGTGTAAGCGTATGCACGGAATGTCAGAGCCTGAGCCTTGTAGAATTGCTTTTCATCAATGGGGCCATCAGCAGCATCGACATTATTGATGATAGAGTTGGCGTCAACAATGATTTCATAATAGTAAGACCAAGGGTATGTTCCATAGGAATTATTGTTCTGCGGGAATTCTTCACCGTTCATCCAAGTATCCCAACCCGGAGCAAACTGGTTGTAAACAAATTCCTGAGACAGATATTCCTCATAGATAGAGCGGATACGGTTTTCACCGCAGCAACCCTGAGAGTAGGCGTCATTGTGCTGTGTACACATCATCTCGGCAAGACTGTTCACTACCATCTTCACATTGTCTGTAGTAGCAAATGCTGATGTAGTTGAAACTGCACTTGTCGGAGCGGTGTCAAGAAAATGATGTTCACAAGATGTTGTCAATGCTGCAAAGGTGAGCAGACCAGCGACAAGATTGCTAATATATTTCATATTCTTTATTTTTTGAGTTATTATAATATATCACTGATTAGAATTTCACTGTCAAGCCTACGTTGAAGATACGTGCAGTGGTATAGGTAGCATCCTGTGTACCTTCGAAACCATACTGAGGATTGATACCCTTGCGTGAGGTTGCTGTGAAGAGGTTCTCGCATCCAACCTTTACCTGCAGACCAGTGAGGTCAAACTTGCTGATCCAGCTCAGAGGCAGGTCGTAGCTCAAGGTGATGTTCTTCATGACGAGGTAGCGTGCACTTGTCAGGAAGCGGTCGGAAAGAGCGTTGTTGTAAGAAGACAGACCATTGTCGATTACAGGTACACCGTCTCTCCAGATACGGTTAGGAGAAGTGGCAGTCATACCGTCGGGTACACCTGACCATGACTTCAGAATATCCTTGTGGAGAGCTCTTGCCGTAGAGCCTGCAGTACCCATCAAGGTCTGGTAACCGGTATCCATCAGCTTGCCGCCGAGAGAATAGGTCATCAACATATAGAGAGACAGGCCTCTCCAAGATACTGTAGTATGGAATGAGCCATAGGCTGTAGGAATAGCTGAACCAGCCCAGTCCTTCTTGCCGTATACAGTGTTGGTAGTATATTTCACACCATTGATTTCCTCCAGGAAACCTGCTGCTTGAGCATCGGCTTCCTGATCAGGATCAAGAGTATAGAGGGCATTACCGGTCATCTGGTCTACACCTTCGAAGTGGTATGTATAGAACTCATAGAGAGAATGGCCTTCCTCGATACGGCGATATGTACCGTTTGCCATACCCTGATGGTCGGGCAGTTTCTTTACCTTATTCTTCAGGAATGTAATGTCGGCACCTACGTTGATCTTCCAATCCTTGTTCTTCCAAACGTCAACGTCTGTACTGATTTCCCAACCGCGGTTGGAAACCTTACCGATATTCTTCCATTGTGTCATACTGTAGGTAGAACCCCAGAGGTAGTAACCTGCAGAACCCGGCAGACGAACCTCGAAGAGGAGGTCTTTAGACTGCTTGTCAAAGTAGCCTACGCTGAGGTTCCAACGGTTGAACAGGCGTGCATCGATACCGATGTCAAAGGTCTGTGTGGTTTCCCACTTCAGTTCGTTGGCTGCGAGCTGCTGCTTAAGCAGGGCACCGCTTCCGGCGTTGAGTTCAAGACCGTAGAGGGCCTGATATGCATAGTAGTCAATACCCTGGTTGTTACCAACCTGACCAAGACTTACACGGAACTTGCCGAAGTCAAGCCATGGAGCGGCATTCTTGATGAAGTCTTCCTTAGAGAAGTCCCATGCGCCACCGATTGACCAGAAGGTACCCCAACGGTTGTCCTGAGAGAAACGGGAAGAACCGTCACGACGGAGGCTGAACTCACCGAAGTACTTCTCTGCGTAGTTATAGCGTAAACGACCCAGGTAGGATTCTACCTTATCTACGTCGTTGTAGCCATAGATATTGTTCATACCGTTGAAGTTCTGCATTACATAGATGCCGGGGATAGACATGTCGTTCTTCATGGCCGAGCCATAGCGGCGTGTCCATTCATAGCTTTCATGAGCCAAGAGGGCGTCAACATGGTGCAGACCGAAATCCTTACCCCAGTCGAGCTGCTGCTGGAACACGGTTGTCTCATAGTCGTATTCAGTATTTTTCATACGACCGTTGTTTGTAGCACCGTCACCAATCAGCGGGTTGTTGTATTCATTCATGGAAATGCTCCTCAGGTTCTTGTTGCCCTTGAATGTCAGGTTGAAGTTGTAAGGCAGCATGAATGTTGCAAAGGCACCGGCTTCAACAGTGAGACGGTTGGCTCTCTGCCAGTCAGTCTTACGTTCATAGATGATGTGACGGTTGGTACGCCAGTCGCTCTCAGTATCATATACAGGCTCTCCGTTGGCATCGGTTACGATGGAACCGTCGGCATTGTGGAGATAGATAGGATAGATAGGAGCTTCCATACGTGTTGTATAGAATGGGTTGGCATAGTATGTACCGTAAGCATTCTCATTGTAGTTTTGCTCCTGAGAGCTGGCTGCGAGGTTTACACCACCCTTGAACCATTTTGTCGGGGTGAAAGAACCGTTCAGACGGCCGGTGTAACGCTTGAAGTTGGTGTTAATGATATAACCCTTCTCGTTCATGAAGCCTACAGAAGCATATACATCGTACTTGTCGCCTGAATTGGTAAAGCTGGCATTATACTCCTGACGGTGACCGTGTCTCTGAAGGGCATCCTGCCAATCCAGGTCGGTGTAGCCGGGGAGAACCCTTGCACCTGCAACGAGTTTGCCGTTGGCATCAAACAACTGGTTATTAGCCAAAGGATTGCCGTTGGCATCGCCATAGATATTGAGCTTAAGCTTGTCGCTGACAAGGTTGGCTGTTGCATAAGCTGAAGCTGTAGCAAGGTCTTCATGAGTAGCAGTATTTGACATACGGTTGTTTCTCATACCCAGCCACTGAGCTTCCATCCACTGGTCCGGACCAAGACGGTCGTACTCGCTGATACCACGGGAATAAGAACCCTGGTTGATATTCAAGGTTACAGTGGGCTTGGTAGAATTCTTACCGCTCTTTGTCGTGATGATGATGACACCGTTGGCAGCACGGTTACCATAGAGGGCTGCTGCAGAAGCGTCTTTCAACACGGTCATAGACTCGATATCGTTTGCATTCAAGTCAGAGATGTTACCATTGTAGATGTTTCCGTCCAATACATACAACGGAGCGTTGCTGCCGTTTACAGAACCGAAACCACGGATACGGATAGTCGGGTCGGTACCAGGCTCACCATAGGTGTTGTTTACCTGAACACCGGGAGCAGCACCTTCCAGGGCACCCGTTACACTTGTTCCGATAGTCTTCTCGATGACTTCCTTGTCAACCTTTTCTACCGCACCGGTAAGAGAAGACTTCTTAGCAGTACCATAAGCAACTACGACTGCCTCATCCAGGAACTTGGAGTTATCCCTCAATGCAATATTCAGGATTGCAGATATGGGAACGACCTTGGTTTCCTTTCCCAAATATGAAACTGTCAGTTGCTTGTACTTTACGGGTACATTGGCAATAGTAAATTTACCATTGGTGTCAGAAACGGTACCGTGAGACGTTCCGTTTACAAACACTTGAGCACCCATAAGAGGTTCACCAGTCTCAGCCGAAGTAACAGTACCTGTTATCTTCTGTACGGACTGTGCCATTGCACTGCCTGCCGCAAACAGCAGACATGCGAAAATTAACATGAATCTTTTCATACTCATTTTGATTGTTAATAAATATTTTATATAGTTACTCTCGTTTCCTAACATTTTTCAAGCATTTCCGGCAGATTAAAACCCTGCTCTTTTTTCTTTAAAAATGGTCCGACAATCTTTTACCCATAACATTGGTCTGAGATTCAAAACCGCCAAGACTCACCTTTTTCTACCCTATAAAGAGGGAATTTATTGTGCAAAATTATACAAAATATTTAAAATAACATCATTTTTAGAGAAAATTGCACAAAAAAAACAAAAAAATTAAAAAAAATAGTGCCTTGGGATTGACATTTTATACCTTTTCTATATTCTCTAAATTCACCATTAGGGTCACAGGATGTCACGGACCATGGCATGCATGCCGGCAAAAACCGGCCTTTAACGGCTGCTTCCGCCCATGATTCCCAGATGCGGGAGGGAAATTCCATAATATAGCGTCACCGAAGCAGCGGGGCCCCGTCTGAGTTTATGTTTCACGTCGCTGAACGTACATTCCACGATGGTGAACGTATGTTTCACGACGCTGAACATACGTTCACCATTGTGAAACATAAACTGTATCGGGACAGACTGCCACTGCCGAGCCCGCTCCGAAAGTATCTTCACCCATAGTCACTCATCTCCTCCACGGAAAAGGAAAAGATAACATCCTGGCAGCATTGTCACACTGTCCAAGGCTCCGGCATGCCGATTTTCGCCTGTCGGCTATCCACGGTATCACACAAAAAAACGGCAGGATGACTATTATAAAAAATAGCCCCACAAGGCGGCTCACTGCCTTGTGGGACTATAAAACTGCACTGCTGTGCAGCCTCAATGTGCGTCTCTGCTACCTCTCCGACTGGATGCAATACCGTCACCGGACAACAGGGACACGACAGGCACTATCTTCAAATCAGAATTTTACGGGAAACTATGCTGTTACGCGTCTGTATACGGATAACATACAGGCCCTGACGGAGAAACGACAGCGACAGCGTTTCTTCCTGTCCGCGCTGTGGCTGGCTAAGATGTTTTTCATAGATTTGTCTGCCGTCGGCTGTATATATATGTATCCGTGCATAGCTTTCACTGCTGTTAAACAATATGCGCCACTGGCTGCTCTCCTTCAAAATCGTGACGGGAGAATCCGTATTGCGTACCGTTGATATGCCCGACGTCATCTTGAGAACCTCTTTCAAGCCTTCGTAAGCCTGTATCTTGCCATAACCGTAACGATAATCCCATTCCCCTGATACCTGACCGGAAAAGGGCTTTGAGGTCATCTGCAAGATACGGGCAACCTGAGCGTGGGTAAGTCCGGGATCAGCTTCAAGCCAAATGGCAACAATGCCCGTCACGACGGGCGTGGCCATAGAAGTCCCCGACATAGCCCCATAATAGTAGTTCGTACCATTGAACGGTACTATCTCTGACACATAGTGATCAAGTTCAAATCCTTTTCTCCTGCCATTATAGGCAGATACCAGTATGTTGCCGGGAGCGCACACTTCAGGCTTTTTCAAACCGTCAAGAGAAGGACCTGCAGATGAAAAGTATGACAACTCGCCTGGCGTACCGGCAGTGCTCATGGTGCGGTTGTCATAGGTGGTAAACTTGTTGGACGACATATAAGAACCTACACCGATTATTTCCCTTCCTATAGCCGGAGAATTGACCTGATATTCCCTGTCAGGCATGACATGGTCTGCATCCTGACGATAAAACTCTCCCGGCTCTACCCATCCATGGACGGTCTGCCCTTTTTTGCCTGTGACGCATAAAGCCAGCAACTGCTTACCCGTGGTATAATCATCCAGCAAATCCACCCTGCCGCCACTCAATACCAGAGACACCTGTTTTTCATAACGCTTCGTCAGCTTGTTGTGAAAGGATACTATTTCACTGCCAGACCTCTTCCAGTTCAATTCCGATATCAGGGTCAGTTCCTTGGTCAAACAGTCATATCTGTAGGGCGTTATCTCATAATCCTCATTACCCTCTGCAACAAAGTCAAGACAGGTTTCCTCACCTCCTGTATCATGATTGACAATAAAAAAGGCTTTTTCACCATCTGAAGCAAACGCATGGCTGGCATGAAGATAATCACGCCCCTCATTGCCGGCAGCAGCAACGATATGGCCTCCGCCCAGAACCATCGTGTCCAGAGTCAACGCAAATTCATCGCTGCCATCATGGGGGTGGATGTTGGAACCCAGACTCATATTGGCCACCCAGGGTAACCCACGGGCCTCTGCAACATCTCTAACAAGGGCAATACCGTTGAGCAGATTGGCATCCGACATGTCCGGACATCCGGCAGCAACGATTTCTGCATCAGGAGCCATTCCGTAGTAAACAGCACTGCCCAACGTCTTGCCCCCTGCAGCAATGCCGGAAACATGGGTCCCGTGGTCCTCGTCAGCCCCGTCGGATTTTTCTGCAATAATATTGGCTGACCCATATACAGGCGATGTCGGTTTGCCATCCAGGGTCCATGCTGCTATGATACGGGTTGAATCCTGCGACTCACGAAAAGCAATATGATCATATTCAATGCCACAATCGACTATGCCTATAATTACACCTTTTCCAGTATAAGGAGTGTCCAAATCAACGCCACCGTGAACATTGTCCACTCCTGATGCCGCACGCGCAACATTGTTCAGCAGTTTTTTCTGTCTCACCCCGGCTATACGCCTCACCCCGGACAATGCTGAAAGCTCCTCTATCCTGTCCACAGGCACATAAGCCGTCAACACAGTGGATGTTATCACCTTGCAGGCAATGTTCATGGACTTTAGCCGGGACAGCACTGACGCCTGGTCATCACAATAAAACACTATATTGACCTCCCTGCCGGCTGTTACAGAAGACAGAGAACGCGAAGCCGCTTTTCCTGACACGGCCTTCCGGCATGACTCTTCCACAAAATGTCTGAGTCCGGCATCCATCTTGGATACAGATTCATATGGCTTTACCTGCGCTAAAACACAGCAGGCACACACAAAAAAACATATGGATAATATATACTCTCTTTTCATCTGGGCATTTTTTTCTTTGCTGCCCTACATCCCTTTTGAAAAAAAGATATGAAGCATCAGTCTAAATACCTACGAAATATTTGCTGTATGGAATATAGGACACCAGTTTGACGGCAACGATACTGCACAGATAAGTCACTACAGCTATCAGCGGTATGCAGCACCATACAGGTATCAGCGGTTGGGCAGGATCTGCGCCTATGAAACACTGGGCGACGGGCGCCAGGAAAAACATATGTATGAGGTACATTCCAAAAGACAACTTGCTTATTTCTGTTATCACGGCAGGAGCCTTTCCGCTGGCAGGACGTATACAGGTAAAAAGGACAAACGCCCCGAATGTTGCAACATAGATATTAGGAGAACAAAATATCCACGCCCATTCTATTACAGGCGTTTCTATAAACTGTCCCGGTACACCCTTCCACCAGAAACTCCACATAGTGAAAGACGAACCCAGCAGAAAGCAGACTAGCCCTACGACAATGCGCCGGACTTTTGACCAATCCAAATGCACATGTATGTAATGGGCCATGATAAAATAGCCTATAAAGCCTGAAAAATACCAGAATGCACCATATTGGTTCCAAAAACATTCACCCCATACCTCTGAGTCTACAAAACGATGAATCCAAGGAATAAATGATGCAAAAGCAACTATTCCCAGACATATCCGTACTTCATGCGCCGTTGCCTTTTCCAGCCACGGAGAAATTATCGGTATGACGAGATACAAGCCTATAAGCGGATACATAAACCACAGATGACCTGCCATGGAGGGAAAATTCAAGGGCAGGCGCTTCAGGTCGGCCAAAGACTGCTCCCACGTCATGCCATCCCACAGCAACGGCAGCAGGCAATACAGCAACATGAAAAAGACAAAAGGCGGAAGCACTCTCTTCATACGGCGGGAATAAAACTCTCCCATCGTCATGCCGGTCTTGAGCGGAACAAGCAGGAAAGCTGATACCATCATAAACAAAGGCACCGACGTATGGCTGACAAAACCATCGTAAAAGGCCACCCAAAAACGGTTGCCCTCATTGGCAAGCATTGATACATTACCGGCAAGACCTGAATTGTTGGCACCATAGAAATTCTCACTTGCGTGCACAAGCATCACCATAAAACATGCCACGACACGGACATAATCTGCAAATACTATTCTTTTTTTCTCCATCATTCTTTCTTCGTTTATGTAGCAAATAATACATTCATTCTACAACAAAACACCAGTGTCTCTTTCCGTCGGAGCTACGGCAGGAGGCTATTTCCCGCAGCAAACAGGCTTTTCAATAAGGCTGACAGCCTTCAAGTATAGAATCTCTCATTTATTCGTAACCAACAGATAGCGTGGATCGGCTTCATCATACCACGTACGCACTATTTTATTCATCTCCCTGCCACGCTGACGTGCATTATCGCCTATAAGACTATCCAACAGGCTCCAGAAACGGGGCCCGTGGTTCATCTCTTTGCTATGGCACAGTTCATGGCATATCGTGTAGTCCACATAACGCGACGACAGCAGTAACAGGTACAAGGAAAGGTTTATGTTGCCCAGACTGGAATAGCTGCCCCATTTACTTGACGTACTCTTGATGGCCAGCCGCTTGTAGTTGAGTCCTGTACGCTCTGACCAGGCTTTCAGACGTTCAGGAAATATCAGTTTTGCTTCGCGCCGCAACGCTTCCCTGACAACATTTCGGAACCATGGCTGAAATTCGCCTACATCAAAGCGCGTTCCACAAGGAACATAAATAGTAAGCCTGCCCTTGTCTCCTTTACAGAAGAAGTGCTTCTCTTCTACTTCCCTGACATCAAGATGTAACAGGTCTGTATCTATAACAAAAGACAAGTCAATGGGATTGAACTTCTTATTCAGAAACAAAATCGACATTGCCAAAAAACTCAGGACAATGAAAATTGGGCGTTTCCAATTGGATGGGATTCCAAGAGAGGAAATGAGGCTTTTTCAATTCATCACCACACTTATAGAAATTAGCCTTCACCTGCTTGCCTGCCAAGGAGCGTATACGATGCTTGAAGAATACGCTATAGGGAATTATCAGCGCCACTTCCCAGCTTATGGGTCCTTCTTTCTCCTCAAACGGCCGGCGTCCCAGCGATGCCCAGCGCTGCACAGAACCCAACGTTTCAATGCCGGCACGTTCACGGTTCTCACGCCCCGTACCAGCACCTATCAGAACAGTGCCTATGCAGTTGCATTCTATATTGTAATATATGTTATCATCGTCAGGTATACAGAAGAACTCCACACAACTGTCTGTCCACACGTTGCCATTATCTTCACCATATCTGGCGCGGACTGAGTCTTCGGTGACTTTGTAATGCAGGAAAACAGAAAGATTATTATATGCCATACGGAATCTGGCATCAGGACAATAAGGATACTCAGCGGACCAGTTGACACTGGAAATCGGAGTAAATTCCACATCTGCACCGTCAAGCACTGAGGGCACATCTACGGCATCGCGCACAATGCTCTTAATGAATTTTATCTGCATAATAATCGTTTCTATTGTTTCTTCTTACCACAAAATTACGCCTTTTTGCAGATAACGCGCCCTTTTTACCTTGTTTTTTTATAGCCAAAGCTGTTGTTCTTTCTTAACAGCGGAGGCGAAAAACAACAGGGGCTCCCTGAAAGGAGCCCCTGTATATAAATGTCTAAACTTTGTCGTCAGTCTGCCAGTTTCGCGCTGATGAACTCTCTGTTCAGTCTTGCTATATTGGCAATCGATTCATTCTTGGGACAAACTGCCTCGCAGGCACGGGTATTAGTACAGTTACCGAATCCCAGTTCATCCATTTTGGCCACCATAGCCTTAGCTCTCTTGGCAGCCTCCACACGTCCTTGAGGAAGGAGTGCCAGCTGGCTGACCTTGGATGATACAAACAACATGGCTGAGCCGTTCTTGCATGCTGCTACGCAAGCACCACAACCTATACATGTTGCACAATCCATTGCCTCATCGGCATTCTGTTTCGGTATCAGTATGGCATTGGCATCCTGAGCCTGACCGGTACGAATGGAAGTATAGCCACCTGCCTGGATAATCTTGTCAAAAGCAGAGCGGTCCACCATGCAGTCCTTGATGACAGGGAAGGCTGCCGAGCGCCACGGCTCAATGGTGATGACATCACCATCGTTGAACTTGCGCATGTAGAGCTGACAGGTTGTGGCACCGTGTTCGGTCTTGCCGTGAGGTGTTCCGTTGATATACAAAGAACACATACCGCATATACCCTCGCGGCAGTCATGATCAAAGACAAAGGGCTCTTTGCCTTCTTCGATGAGCTGCTCATTGAGAATATCGAGCATTTCAAGGAAAGATGTATCACCTGGGATATCCTTCATTTCCTTTTCCTCAAAATGACCCTTATCCTTAGGACCATTCTGTTTCCAATATTTTACAGTGAAACTTATTATCTTTTCCATGATTAGTTCTTATAGTTACGTGTTTGTACCTTTATGATTTCATACTCGAGCGGTTCTTTGTAGAGCACGGGGGCTGTCTCGTCGTTGCCTTGATACTCCCAGCAGCCTACATAGAAGAAGTTCTCGTCATCACGCTTGGCTTCACCTTCCTCGGTCTGATGCTCCTCGCGGAAGTGGCCGCCGCAGGATTCCTCACGGTGGAGAGCATCGTAGGCCACCAGTTCACCCATCAGGATGAAGTCACGGAGGTGAATAGCTTTGTCCAGTTCCACATTGAGGCCTTCCTTGGTTCCAGGAATGAACAGGTTGGTGTTAAATTCATTACGGATTCCCTTGAGCAGTTTCAAGCCTTCTTCCAAACCTTCCTTGGTACGGCCCATACCTACGTGTTCCCACATGATATGTCCCAGTTCCTTGTGGATGGAATCAACAGAACGCTTGCCCTTGATGTTCATCAGGCGGTCAATTTCAGCCTCGACACCCTTCTCGGCTTCTGCAAATTCGGGAAGGTCGGTTGACAGGCGTGGCCAGATTGACTGGTCTGCCAGATAGTTCTGAATCGTGTAAGGCAAAACAAAGTAACCATCGGCCAGTCCCTGCATCAGGGCAGAAGCACCGAGGCGGTTGGCTCCGTGGTCAGAGAAGTTGCACTCTCCTATGGCAAACAATCCGGGGATTGAAGTCTGCAGCTCATAGTCTACCCATATACCACCCATAGTGTAGTGGATAGCCGGGAAAATCATCATCGGGTTGTAGTATTTCACACCGTTGATTTCTTTTGCCAGTTCGCCTGGGTTGACATCAGTGATTTCCTCATACATATCAAAGAGGTTGCCGTAACGGGCACGTATCTCGTCAATGCCGAGACGCTCTATTGACTCTGAGAAATCCAGGAACACAGCCAGACCTGTATTGTTCACACCGAAGCCCTTGTCGCAACGCTCCTTGGCGGCACGTGATGCCACGTCACGGGGCACCAGGTTACCAAATGCCGGATAGCGACGCTCCAGATAATAGTCGCGGTCCTCTTCGGGGATATCGCTGCCCTTTATCTCGCCTGCCTGCAGTTTCTTGGCATCCTCGAGCTTCTTGGGCACCCATATACGGCCGTCATTACGCAGGGACTCTGACATCAGTGTCAGCTTGGACTGCTTGTCACCGTGAACAGGTATACATGTGGGGTGAATCTGTACATAAGAAGGATTGGCAAACACGGCACCCTTTCGGTAGCACTGGATGGCAGCTGAGCAGTTGCAACCCATGGCATTGGTCGAAAGGAAATAAGTGTTGCCGTAGCCGCCGGTGGCTATAACCACTGCATTGGCGGTAAAGCGTTCCAGTTCACCTGTAACAAGATTCTTGGCGATAATACCGCGGGCACGACCGTCAACAATTACGACATCCTCCATTTCATAGCGGGTATAGAGTTTCACTTTACCCATATGAACCTGGCGTGAAAGCGAGCTGTAGGCCCCCAACAACAGTTGCTGGCCTGTCTGACCCTTGGCATAGAAGGTACGGCTTACCTGTGCACCACCGAAGGAGCGGTTGGCAAGCATACCGCCGTATTCACGTGCGAAAGGTACACCCTGGGCCACACACTGGTCAATGATGTTGTTGCTCACCTCTGCCAGACGGTAAACATTGGCCTCACGGGCACGATAGTCACCACCCTTCACCGTATCATAGAACAGACGGT
>CACYCZ010000053.1 GCA_902773055.1 uncultured Bacteroidales bacterium | reverse complement strand
TTTGTCAAGAATTTCCCGTCATACAGCCAAGAGAAACTGGAGGCCATGAAGACTGTCAGATGGCTGTTTGACTGCGGCGACGATGACAAACTGCTTGACGGCACCCTCCAACTCTACATGATGATGCGCGAACAAGGCTTCAATGCCGAATTGAGAGTCCGCAACGGCGGCCACCACCATCATTACTGGCGTACATCACTGCCTATCACCATGACCTTCGTATCCATGGGGTTTACGGAAAAATACATGAAATAAAGTCTGAGAGAGGATAATCAGGGCAACAACTGGAAAGCCAGGCGCTCGTCACCGTTCTCAAGAAAAATAATGCCACAATAGCAGAAACCATATTTCTCAAGAATATGGCGCATAATGCAATTGTCACGATGCGTATCAATGCGCAGATTAGGAATCTTGAGCCGGCACCAGTCAAAGACAGCCTTTGCCACCCCGTGACATCCCTCCCTTGAGGCAATCCTGTGGATTACCCCATAAGGCTGAACATCATCCAGCCATGCGCCATGATAAATATGCCTGTATGTAGGGTCAGGACACGTCTTCAGGACAAATGTCGCCACCACGGAGCCTTCGCGCCCTACAATGTAGCTGGAGCGGCTGTTGATATCATCCTCCAGCAATTTCCTCTGAGGATAATCTCCGTTCCACTGCAACATATTGCCACTGCGGCGCATTTTCCCCTTGGCTTCCTCAAATATTTCCTTCATGACAGGAATGTCTGCAACAGATGCACGACGGATGCTGTAATAAGATTCCCTGGACATAGTTTTTCAGCTTTCACTGAGATACAAAAGTATTAAAAATATATTTGAACACCATCTTTCAGGCACAGGTTTTCAGAGTATACCACATCTATTTCTCATGGTTCTACACAACGGCCGGCCCAAAGAGCATCAATATATCACAAAAAACTGTTACAGAGCCACTACCCTCCACTGCCCCTGCAGCAGCACAATGCCATTTGCCTCGTCGGCCTACTCGCAGAGGTAACATTTGGGCAATTCAGCGAAAATGCGTACTTTTGCGACACAGACATCATGCAACACTGCAATTCTTAATTTTATATAACTTAATTTATTTATGGAAGTCATTCAAAGTTTTACCATTGACCACACCCACCTGAAACCAGGCATATACATATCACGCATAGACAAAGGGTTTACCACCTTTGACCTGCGCATTACCGAACCCAACAAGGAACCCGCTGTCGCTCCTGCCGCCATACACAGTTTAGAGCACCTCATGGCCACTTGGTTCCGCAACAGCAAAGTCAAAGACAACGTCGTCTACGTAGGTCCGATGGGGTGTCTCACAGGTATGTATATCATTATGACGGGAACATACACCATCGAAGATATGCGCAGCCTTACCATAGCGTGCCTCCAGTGGATTCTCACCCAGACAGAAGTACCGGCTACATGCCCCGAAACGTGCGGCAACTACCTGCTTCACGACCTTCCTATGTGCAAATGGGAAAGTGCACGCTATCTTGACCGCCTGCAACACCATTTCAACTGCGAGTACACCAAACTGCAGATTACGCTTGAGGACGGCAAGGTATTTGCTGATGCATAGCCAGATACATACACACGTAATGCAGAAGGCTCACCATGGCAGAGAAACAGATACTTTTTTTGAGGATATAGCTGTCTGATAAAGCAGAACATATAAATAAGTATCTATATGCATCAAACTATATTTTGTCCCCTATCCTTCTGCATAACATTTCTATCCATTGAAGGCATCTGCAGAGACCAAACATTGGAGATTTGCAGGTAACAACGAAAAAAACAACAGAATTATAAAATTGCGATGAAAGTATTATTATTAAACGGAAGTGCCAACAAGAACGGCAACACATTTGCAGCACTGTCAGAGATTACCCGCCAACTTGAAAAGAATGGCATAGAGACTGAAATCATGCAGTTAGGCAACAAGCCTGTCCGCGGATGCATAGCCTGCGGTCAATGCCAGACAAAACAACTTGGGCGATGTGCCTTTGATGATGATATCTGCAACCGCATTGTAGACAAACTTAATGAGGCCGATGCGCTCATTGTCGGCTCTCCTGTCTATTACGGTCAGCCCAACGGGGCCATAATGGCCGTCCTGCAACGTGCCTTCTTCTCTGGCGCTAACGTTCAGAACAAGCCTGCAGCTGCCGTGACCATCTGCCGTCGTGGTGGTGCTACAGCCGCCTATCAGACGCTGAACATGTTATTCGAGATGAAAAACATGCCTGTAGTAACTTCGCAGTACTGGAACATTGCATACGGCATGGCACCTGGTGAAGTCAATCAAGACACTGAGGGTATGCAAACCATGCGTACACTAGCCGACAACATGGCCTGGTTACTAAAGAAAATCCATGCCGGCAATCAGCCGGAATACCCGGCGCGCGAAGAGTGGCAGGGCATGAACTTCATCAGATAAGCCTGATACAGACAGCAGGATAAATACACCGAGAGTTGACACTACTCATTTTTATGGCACAGAAAAATATAAAAATTCATATTTTAAAAACAGGAGAAGTTCGTGTTTCGCCCTACCTGCCCTTCGGAGGCGACAATTGCAGCCTGTTGAAGGCTTCGGGTATCACTACTCCTAAATCAAAGTGGCTATGGCTGCCCGTGTTCTGTTTCCTGATTGAACATCCGAAGGGACTCATACTCTTCGACACAGGCTGGCACAGAGAAATGTCTCCTGATGGAGTCTACGACAAACAGGCACAAATCAAATCACTCGGTTCGTGGTTTCTCTACCAAATCAATCAGGGACGCATTGCCAATGGCGAGGCCGTTGATGAGCAATTAATGAGGTTGGGGTTCAGGCCGTCAGAGCTTGAGTATGTACTACTTTCCCACCTTGATTGCGACCATGCCAATGGACTACGCCAGGTGAAAGAGGCCAGACATATTCTTGTGTCGGAAGATGAGATGACTGGCACGAAACGCAAAAACTTCCAGATTATGATACGCTTCCAAAAGCAATGGTGGGAAGACGTTGACCTGAAGACATTCGAATGGAATGGCACAGAAGGTCCTGTCGGCAAGTCGTACGACGTTCTGGGTGATGGCAGCCTTGTAATGGTAAACATCCCAGGCCATAGCGAGGGCCTTTGTGCCTTGAAAATAAAGAATGGCGAGGGTAAATATGTCTTGCTATTCTCCGATGGCGGTTATGCCACGAAATCATGGCGGGACATGATAACCTCAGGTATCACACTCGACAAGAAACTACAGCGGCAATCCCTACAATGGATTCGGGAGCAGAGTATGTCGCCAGACTGCATAGAGTCAATAGCTACACACGATTCAGGCATCAACGCTCATGTGATTGAGCTATAAATACCAAGGCCATTAATGGGATACCCTGGGAGCTGTAAATGCAGATATAACGTATTTCAAAAAGTAAAATATTGAGAATTAAAGCACAGAATTTATTTTTTTATTTACCTTTGTCTTTAAAATAATTTTAAAGGACAAAATAATGAAGAAATTCGGCAAACCAATCTTAGCATTTATCCTGTTCCTGATTATTCAGGGTATTGTAACCGCATTAGCAGGTATCGTAGCATTACTTATTAACGCTGATGCCCTGTCTGCAGCCCTGCAAGGTAATCAAGATGCTGTAGGAGCCGCCCTGATGACACCTACATTTTTGGGAATCACACTGATAATATCATCTCTCCTGACAGTTCTTGCCATCAGACAGTTAAAGATGATGACCATAAGCAAGGCCTTCTGCACTGGCAACATTACCACAAGCATTACCATAACGGCTGTCATCGCCGCCTTGACAGGCATCACGGCAACCAACATCTTGTCGGAAATACTCGATCTGCCCAACATCATTGAGGCCCAGCTCACAGACATGTCCAGCAACATATGGGGCATCCTTGCCATCAGCATATTCGGACCAATAGCTGAAGAAGTTGTTTTCCGCGAAGCCATATTGGGCGGCACACTGCGTAAAGGAGTAAAACCATGGGCTGCCATCACCTTCTCTGCCCTGCTGTTCGGACTGGTACACATGAATCCTGCACAGATTCCATTTGCATTCTGCGTCGGATTAATCCTAGGATATATCTATTACCGTACAGGCAACATTGTCCTTACTTCAATCATCCACATCATCAACAATGGGACATCATGTCTGCTGATGTACTTCTACGGCGACAAAGCCGATGACATCAAAATATCCGATATGCTGGGGGGGACGATGCAAGGCATAACAGCCGCCGTAATTCTTGCTGCTGTATGCGTAGGAGTACTATACCTTTTCAAAAAATATACGCACAAGATAGAGTATACTGACCAACAGCCATATACACAGGATATACCTGAACCTGTTTCCTCTGACACCCACTCCGATTCAGAAAACCAGATACAAGACTAAATGAAAAAACTTTGAACTCATATAAAATAACAGATAAACAGATGAAAAAATTTTTTGTTACCGTATTTGCCGCAATGATGGGCTTCTTCCTTTCATTGGGCATCATTCTTTTTGTTGGACTCATCATGATGGCCTCAACAATTGCTTCATCAGACACAAAACCGACACTGGCCGACAATACCGTGCTGCACATCAAGCTCAACGGTACTGTTACGGAACAAGCTCAGGAAAATCCCCTACATGAGATACTGGGTGACCGCGTAACCAACATTGCCGTGAATCAAACACTGGACGCCATCCGCAAAGCCGCCCACATTGACAAAATCAAGGGTATCTATTTTGAAGGAGGCGCTCTGGCAGCAGACCCTGCTTCACTACAAGAAATACGCAAGGCACTTGTGGAATTCAAGAAAAGTGGCAAGTTCATCTATGCCTATGCTGACACTTACACGCAGGGAGCCTACTATCTGGTCAGTACCGCCGATAAGGTCTCACTCAACCCCGACGGCATTTTAGATTGGCACGGCCTGTCATCGCAGCCTGTTTTCTACAAAGAGCTGCTTGCCAAACTGGGTGTCAAGATGCAGGTATTCAAAGTCGGCACCTTCAAGAGCGCCGTAGAACCTTTCATCAACACACAAATGAGCGATGCTAACCGCGAGCAAGTTACATCATTCCTTGGTTCTATATGGAACAACTTCGTAGCAGACGTTGCCAAAAGCCGCAGCATTTCCGCCGACACGCTGCAGAGTTTAGCTGATCGCTTTATGGCGATGCAAGACCCTGCCGAATTGGTAAAAAGCAATATGGTTGACACTCTCGTATATCTGGACGGCGCAAAAGCCACCCTCAGACAATATGTCGGCGTAAAGGAGAAGGAAAAACTCAACATGCTCTCCCCTGCTGAAGTATGCCAATTGGATGACCCCAAAGCAAAAGAAAGCAAGAACAAAGTTGCAGTCTACTATGCTGCCGGTTCTATTGTTGACGAAGTAACACAAGGTATCAACAACGAACCGCAGATTGTTGGTATCAAGGTAGTAAAAGACATGCAGAAGTTGGAAGATGACGAAAACGTCAAAGCCGTTGTGCTGCGCATCAATTCAGGTGGTGGCAGCGCATATGCCTCTGAGCAAATGTGGCACGCTATCCAGAAACTCAACAAGAAGAAACCCGTCGTTATCTCCATGGGAGGCATGGCAGCATCTGGCGGTTATTATATGTCAAGCGCAGGCCAATATATCTTTGCTGAACCCACTACCCTCACCGGCAGCATCGGTATCTTCGGCCTTATACCTGATGCAAGTGAACTGCTGACCCAAAAACTTGGACTCACATTTGACCATGTCAGCACCAATAAGATGTCTGACTTCGGTGCTACAGACCGTCCATTCAATGCCGAAGAAAGTGCCTTGCTCCAAAAACGCATCGAGGCTGGCTATGCCCTATTCCTCAAACGCGTTTCACAAGGACGCAACAAAACACCTGAGCAAGTGGATGAAATAGGACAGGGCCGTGTATGGACCGGCGAACAAGCTCTGGAAATAGGACTTGTTGACAAACTTGGAACATTGGACGAAGCTATCGCCTATGCTGCACAAAAAGCAGGTGTGGAGAAAGATTATCAGAAGAAAGAATATCCCGAAAGCGAACCATGGTACATGGCCTTGCTCAATAAGACCAAGAGCGACTACTACTCATCCCAGTTGAAGGAGACTTTGGGAGAATTCTACGAACCGTTCATGATGATAAAAGGCATCAGAGACAATAATCCTATACAGGCCCGCATTCCGTTTGAACCCAACATCAAATAAAATAACACGACAGATACAATGTCTAATGCCGTAAAAAAGGGTATTTCGCTACTCTTACTTCCGGTTTCAGCTCTGTATGGACTGGTAGTCGGGGTGCGGAATATTCTTTTTGACCTCGGTATTCGGAAATCAGAAAGTTTTGACTTGCCAATCATCTGTATCGGAAATCTTACAGTGGGAGGTACAGGTAAGACACCGCATACAGAATTTCTTGTCAGCCAGTTGTACGAAAAATTCCATATTGCAGTGTTAAGTCGAGGCTATAAGAGAAAAACACGAGGATTTCAGATTGCCGATATGGAAAGCACTGCAAAAGAAATCGGGGACGAACCCTACCAAATCAAACAAAAATTTCCCGGCATTACCGTTGCCGTATGCCGACAACGTGCAAAAGGAATAAAGCAATTACTTGCAGACAAAGGGCAGACACCACCCGAAGTCATCCTTTTGGATGATGCTTACCAACACAGGCGAGTCAAGGCTGGACTGAATATCCTACTTACGGACTACAACAGACCTATCTACAATGATTGCCTCATGCCCACAGGGCGATTACGGGAAAGTTTCGGAGGACGACGGCGCGCCCATATCGTAGTTGTCACGAAATGCCCTTCTAACCTTTCAGCCGAAGAAGCAAAGCGCATAGAACAAGCCTTACGACTGCAGAAAGAACAAAAATTGTTTTTCAGCACACTGAATTATGGCAGCCTTATCTCTGTATGGGGTGATACACAACGGGAACTATCTACGCTGTCAGCAGAGACACAGGTTTTCCTGCTGACGGGCATAGCCCATCCTGAGCCTATAATGGACAAGCTGAAAAGCACCGGTGTCAAAATCACATCTATAAGATATCCAGACCATCACCACTTCACACCTGGAGACATCAGCCATATTAATAAAATATTTAACAGTATGAAGAAAAACGGCGAAGCCATCATCATTACAACCGAAAAAGATGCCTCCCGTCTGAAATTCTGTCAAGGGCTGAGCGAGAGTGTCCTGAAACATCTCTACTATCTCCCTATTGAGATCAAAATACTTAACAACGAACAAAGCACTTTCAACCATATTATAAATGAATATATCAGACAAGATTCACGAGACAGCAAAATGGATGAAGAACCGAACAGGTAACGCAAGCCCCCAAATAGCCATTATCCTTGGAAGCGGTCTCGGCAGCCTGGAAAAGAGCATTGACGTCAGCATTGAAATTCCTTATCAAGAAATACCCCATTTCCCTGTATCAACAGTAGAAGGCCATGCGGGAAAACTTCTCATCGGACGACTTGGAGGTAAAGACATCATCGCCATGAGCGGACGTTTTCACTATTACGAAGGATACAGCACTCAGGAAACCACCTTCCCTATCCGTATATTTTACGAACTTGGGGTAAAAGTCCTCCTGGCAAGCAATGCTGCAGGTGGCTTGAACCCAGGATTCCGTATCGGTGACATGATGGTGATTACAGACCATATCAACCTGATTCCTGACCATCCACTGCGCGGCAAGAATATCCCTCCAGGCCCGCGCTTCCTCCCTCTCGGAGATGCCTATTCGCCACGGCTCATCTCTCTGGCTGAACGCATCGCCACAAAGCATGACATCACATTGCGTGACGGTATATATCTGGCTGATTCCGGCCCCACATATGAAACACCTGCCGAATATCGCATGTACAGGCTTCTCGGTGCCGATGCCATCGGTATGAGTACTGTTCCGGAGATCATTGTAGCCCGTCACTGCGGTATGGAGTGTTTTGGCATAAGTGTCATTACAAACAGTGGCCAGAAAACCTCTATTGTCTCTCATGAAGAAGTCAAGATTGCTGCTGACAAGGCTTCTGCAGACATGGCAATCATATTCAAAGAACTTATTGAAAATTTATCCCTATCTGAACAATGTTAAGATTTTTACTCGCTGTCAGCCAATGGCTGGCCAACTATACGTCTGTCTTCATTATCGGCATCGCTGTTTTCACCTTTTTCGTTCCTGAAACATTCAATTGGGTTTCGGGCATCACACAAACAACCATATTGGGCCTCATCATGCTCACCATGGGACTGACGCTATCAACAACAGACTTCAAGATTCTGGCTAAACGACCCGCAGACATTTTTATCGGAGCCTGTGCCCAATTCCTGATTATGCCATGTGTAGCATATCTATTGGTCAGTATTTTCCATCTTGAACCAGCTTTAGCTATCGGTATCCTGCTCGTTGGTTGCTGTCCGGGAGGTGTTTCGAGCAACATCATGTCTTTTCTCTGTCACGGTGACGTTGCTTTTTCTGTAGGAATGACCTGCGCATCAACCCTTCTTGCCCCTGTCATGACACCTTTTCTCATGCAACTGACTGCTGGAGCAATCGTTGAGATAAATACCATCGGCATGTTTGTCAATATTCTTATTGTAACCATTATTCCTGTCAGTCTGGGGTGTTTTCTCAACTATACCTATAGCAAGAAAAAATACTTCCCCACCATACGTTCTCTCATGCCCGGCATCAGTGTAATATGTCTGGCATGCATCGTCGGAGGTGTCATCAGCACCGTCCATGACCCACTCGTACAACGCGGTTGGAGTCTGTTCCTATTGACATTTGCCGTAGTGTTGTGCCATAACACACTTGGATATATATTAGGCTGGGCAACAGGGAAAATGGCTCGGTTCAATACTGCGAAGAAGCGAACCATCAGCATCGAAGTCGGCATGCAAAATGCCGGTTTGGCAACCAATCTGGCTACCGTATTTTTTATTGCACAACCCCTCGCCGTACTTCCCTGCGCCATTTCATGTGCATGGCATTCTATTTCCGGCACTCTCCTGGCAGGTATATTCCTTCAATATGACAAAATCAGGAAACAACAATAACCCCCTTCAAAATGACTGACAAGAACAAAACAGATATTTCCACTTTGGGAGAATTCGGATTAATCAAGCATCTTACAGAAAACATCAAGCTGCAGAATCCCTCATCACTGAAAGGTGTAGGCGACGACTGTGCCGTATTGGATTATCAGGACAAGCAAGTACTGGTCACCAGCGACATCCTGATGGAGGGCATTCATTTTGACTTGACATACTGCCCGCTCAAGCACTTGGGATACAAAGCGGCCATGGTTAATTTCTCCGACATTTATGCCATGAACGGCATGCCACGCCAATTAGTTGTCAATATTGCCGTGGACCGCCGTTTCAGCATAGAAGACATTGACAATATTTATGCTGGCCTGCGCCTGGCTTGCGAGCAACATCATGTCGACATCGTCGGTGGCGACACGTCATCATCTCTGACGGGACTCGTCATCAGCCCTACCTGCATCGGAGAAGGAGAAAAAGGGACTATCGTCTACCGCAGCGGCGCAAAGGATACCGACCTCATCTGCGTATCCGGCAATCTTGGCGCAGCATACATGGGACTGCAATTGCTGGAACAGGAAAAAACTGTCTACAGCGAACAGCTCAAGGAAGGCAAGAATAATATCGCTTTCCAGCCAGATTTCGCAGGAAAAGAGTATATCCTGGAGCGTCAGCTTAAACCAGAAGCACGACGAGATATCATTGAAACACTGAGAGATGCCAACATCTTGCCGACTGCCATGATGGACATTTCGGATGGACTATCCTCGGAACTTCTCCATATCTGCAAAAACAGCAATGCCGGATGCCTGATATATGAAGAACGCATCCCGCTTGACTACCAGACAGCCAGCATGGCAGAGCATCTGAACATGAATGTTTCTACATGTGCCCTCAACGGGGGTGAAGACTATGAGCTGCTTTTCACTGTGGATTTGGCTAATTATGAAACGGTCAAGAATCTGAAAGACATCCACATTATCGGGCGCATCACGAAGCCAGAACTGGGGTGTATGCTTGAAACCAGAGACGGACAGAATTTTGAGCTTAAAGCCCAAGGCTGGAATCCCCTGAAGCAACAGCAATAACTTTTATCCTCTAATCTAATAAAACATAACCATACATTCGTGGTACCGGGATTGCCTGGTGCCACGAATGTTTTTTATTGCTTCATCCGATTTCTCACCCTCACCGCTCAATGATAATTCCCTTATACCGGAGATTTGCGGCAACACACCATAAAAGCAAAATATTTCGGATGTTTAAACTCAGATAGCCAAACAGCTGACTATCATAAATTTCAACACTCCACCATATTTACTTTTTTCCCGAAGAAAGTACCAGCAATACTCCTGTCTGCCAATATGTCAAAATGTCACTTCCTTACAAGCCTTCCGTAGTTTATTTTTTTCCCCAGCCAAAGCATTTTCACTGGCAGGCCTGCCAGTGTATTCTCGCAGGCCTGTCAGTGAAAACGCGCAGGCCTACAAAAAACACCCCCGCCACACCACCTTCTGAAGGGGATGACGGAAAGCAATCAGCCTCCATGACAAAACGGCAAAACAATATAAGAAAATCCGCTCCGAAAACCCTGTAGCCAGACTGGCAACATTTTCAGCCCGCAAATTAATTTTTAACACTCTATCTGATAACGATGATACGGCAAGAAATCGTATCTTTGCACTATGAACACAGACTTCTACTGCCCCAGCGGAAACACCGCGCTGCTGATTTCAGGTGGCGTGGACAGTGCCGTTGCCACCCACCTCATGGTAGAACGTGGCATCAGACCCCACCTCTTCTATATTAAAATAGGGATGGACGGAGAGGACTCCTCATGTACCGCAGAAGAAGACATAGAACTCTCTCAGGCCATAGCCCGGCAGTACAACCTGCCACTGGAAGTCATTGACCTCCAACAAGAATACTGGGACAGAGTCGTAGGCTATGTCATCAGCCGCGTCAGAAAGGGGCTGACGCCCAATTCCGACGTCATGTGCAACAAACTGGTCAAATTTGGTGCCTTTGAGGAAAAGGCAGGCAAGGACTTCGACTACATCGTCACCGGTCATTACGCCCGTACGTGGAAAGACAACGACGGGCAACTATGGCTGCTTTCAGGCATTGACCCCGTCAAGGACCAGACTGACTTCCTAGCCCAGCTGGACTCCCTGCAGATTTCAAAATGCATCTTTCCCCTCGGCGGCCTGCCCAAGGCCGAAGTCCGCCGCATTGCCGAGGAACAACGGCTGCCATGCGCCCACCGTAAAGACAGCCAAGGCATATGCTTTCTGGGAAAAATCAATTACAACCAATTCATTGCCCGTTTCCTCGGGGAAAAAGAAGGCGATATCATCGATATTGAGACAGGCAAGATACTTGGCAAGCATAAAGGCTACTGGTTCCATACCATAGGCCAGCGCAAAGGCCTCCGTCTGGGCGGAGGTCCTTGGTTTGTTGTCAAGAAAGATATTGAACAAAACATCCTCTATGTAGCCAAGGGCTATGACACCCGGTTACAATATGGAAACCATTTCCACCTGGCCGATTTTCACATCCTCACCGCCAATCCTCTGAGCACGGAAGCACCCAACGACATACGCTTCAAGATACGCCACACCGAACAACCAATTGCCGGCACAATGACACTGACGGCAACAGGCTGGCACATACAAAGCAGTGAAGCCATTCAAGGCATTGCACCAGGGCAGTTTGGCGTCATTTATGACTCTGAAGGCCTGCGATGCATCGGCAGCGGAGAAATAGCCGCACAGGAATAAGGCCTACTCACCCCACCCTTTTCAGGCGCCCTGCCACCATCCGTTCACTTTCCCGACAGGGTGTCGGCAGAGCACTCCAAAGCGCTGAGAGAGCCTCAAAACAGCCTTATTTCCAAAATAAGCAAAATATTTTGAAAAAAATGAAGCAATAAACGGATTTTTATTTGTATCTTTGAAGGTAAATAAGAAACAAATATTTCAAACAAGAAAAATGGCTTTAGAAGATAAAATCATCAAAGTGGATTTAGGCGAGGAAATGAAGACCGCCTATATCGACTACTCCATGTCAGTCATCGTGGCACGCGCGCTGCCAGATGTCCGCGATGGATTCAAACCAGTTCACCGCCGTATATTATATGGTATGATGAAACTGAATAACGTACACAGTCAACCCTACAAGAAAAGCGCCCGTATAGTCGGTGAAGTACTCGGTAAATTCCACCCCCACGGAGACTCTTCAGTCTATGGCGCCCTTGTACGCATGGCCCAAGACTGGTCGCTGCGCTACACCCTGGTTGACGGACAAGGCAACTTCGGCAGTGTCGACGGCGACTCACCCGCTGCCATGCGTTATACAGAAGCACGCCTGACCCTGTTGGGCGAAGCCATGATGCAAGACATCGAAAAAGACACCGTAGACATGGTTCCCAACTTCTCCAACGATGAGGTGGAACCCAGTGTACTGCCTACACGCATCCCCAACCTCCTTGTCAACGGAGGCAGCGGCATAGCCGTCGGCATGGCAACAAACATTCCCACCCACAACCTGGGAGAAGTCATTGACGCCAGCATCGCCTACCTCCACAACCCAGACATCGACGTCAACGGACTGATGCAGTATGTAAAGGCACCCGACTTCCCGACAGGAGCATACATCTATGGCCTCAGCGGCGTCAAGGAAGCCTATGAGACAGGACGGGGACGCGTCGTACTGCGTTCACGCACAGAAATAGAAGAAACCGCCAACGGGCACCAAGCCATTGTCGTCAGCGAAATACCCTATGGAGTAAACAAGGCAGAGTTAATCAAAGACATTGCCCACCTCGCCATGGAAAAACGCATTGAAGGCATCAGCAACGTAAATGACGAATCCGACCGCGACGGCATGCGCATCGTAATAGACATCAAGCGCGATGCCAATGCCAATGTCGTACTGAACAAACTCTTCAAACTGACAGCACTGCAATCCAGCTTCAGCGTGAACTGCATTGCACTCGTACACGGCAGGCCGCAACTGCTGACACTGAAAGACTGCATCAGCAACTTTATAGAGCACCGCCACGAAGTAGTTATCCGCCGTACCAAATTTGAGCTGAAAAAAGCACAAGACCGTCAGCACATATTAGACGCACTGATTATCGCAAGCGACAACATTGACGAAGTCGTACACCTCATACGCGCATCCAAGACCCCTCAGGCAGCCCAAGAGGCCTTGATGAAACGATTTGAATTTGACGAAATACAGGCAAAAGCCATCGTCGACATGCGACTGAGCCAATTAACCGGCCTCATGCAAGACAAACTGCACGAAGAATACAACGAACTGCAGAAAAAAATTGACTGGTACAACCTTATCCTCAGCGACGACGAAGTCTGCAAGAAAGTCATAGAAGACGAATTGACAGAAGTAAAGAACAAGTGGTCAGACGAACGTCGCAGCGAAATAGTTCCAGGCGGCGGCGACGACTTCAACCCGGAAGACTTTTATGCCAACGACCCCGTCGTGATTACACTGAGCCATGCAGGATATATCAAGCGCACACCACTCGCTGACTTCCGCGCCCAAGGACGAGGAGGCGTCGGCAGCAAACTGAGCAGTACGCGCGACCAGGACTTCATTGAAAACATCTATCCTGCAAACATGCATAACACCATGCTTTTCTTTACCAAGAAAGGACGGTGCTATTGGCTCAAAGTATATGACATCCCGGAAGGAGCACGCAACACCAAAGGCCGTGCCATACAAAACGTATTGAATCTGGATGCCGACGATGCCGTAAGCGTATGCCTGAACATCAGGAAACTGGCCGACCCGGAATTCTGCGCAACCCATAACGTCGTATTCTGTACCCAAAAAGGCATCATCAAGAAAACCTGCCTCAAAGATTATTCACGCCCACGCTCTAACGGCGTTATCGCCATCTCAATCCGCGAAGACGATGCCGTAGTAGACGTCGTATTGACCAACGGCGAAAACGAACTGATTATAGCCAACAAGAAAGGACGCGCCATACGCTTCAACGAAAGCACCGTACGCACCATGGGACGTACAGCAACAGGCGTAAAAGGCATAACACTTGACGGACCTGAAGACGAAGTCGTAGGCATGGTCTGC
>CACYCZ010000052.1 GCA_902773055.1 uncultured Bacteroidales bacterium | reverse complement strand
GCCCGATATGCTAATGGCGGAACGATAATTGCCAATAACGGCAAAATAGAGAAGTTGAACACAAAAAATGATTCTATATTAGGTTCATGCGTGTATCCTTCATGGCATCCTACCAAAAACTGGATAATATTCTCTTCCAATAAGACGGGGCAGGTATTTCATATCTTGGATAAGCAAAAAGTGGAAGTGTTGGACCACGCGTCAGATATTATATTTTATAATGTAGATACGCATGAAATAAGTAATGTAATAAAAACCCATAATGAATTGGAAACATTCCCAGCATGGACGCCCTCAGGCGATATGGTTTATTATTGTGAGGCAACCACAAGTTTGCTTGATACAGATGCTGACTCAACAATGGATTCCAAAATCATTCTCGAATCAGAGCAGCTGAAATATAATATATTAAGAATACCTTTTGACGAGAAGACAATGACTTTCGGCCCTTCCGAGTTGGTTTATGATGCAAAAAAGCATGACAAGAGTGCATCTGTTCCGAGAGTCAGTCCAGACGGAAATTACCTGCTGTTTACGTTAGGCGATTTTGGTCAATTCCATATATGGCATTCATCATCAGACTTATATGTGATGAATTTGAAAACCAATGAAGTCTATCCCCTGAAAGCTGCCAACAGCAATAATGTAGATTCTTATCATTCATGGAGCAGTAATGGAAGATGGATTGCATTCAGCTCACGAAGGGATGACGGTTCGTTTACCAGGAGCTATATAACATATTTTGATCGTGACGGACAAGCCCATAAGGCATTTATGTTGCCACAGGAGGATCCGCAGCAAAATATAACCCTCTTCAAAAGTTACAATGTACCAGAACTGACAATAGACAAAGTTCCTGTTTCTTCTGAAAAATTCATGGAAGTTGTAAAAGGGCCGTCTGTACCCGTGAAATACAAGGAAATACGCCCTCGTTTTAAAGATTAAGGAAATGAAATTCTGTAAATTATATATAAAGTGTTTACTCGTTGTCATATTTCTCAATATACCCCTGTTAGGCAAAAGCTTTATTGTCGTGCTTGATGCCGGACATGGAGGGCATGATGCAGGGGCTATTGGAACGTATTCCAAGGAGAAAAATATTAATTTAAATGTAACATTAAAGGTTGGCGAGCTCATACAGAAGAACAGGCCGGATATCAAGGTTATCTATACCCGAAAAACCGATGTGTTTGTTGATCTGGACGAGCGCGCAGCTATTGCAAATAGAGCGAAAGCAGATTTATTTATTTCAATCCATACAAATGCCCTGCCCAAAGGGCGGCAGGCTGTTGGAGCTGAAACTTATTCTTTAGGAATGGCTCGCTCAAGTGATAATCTGGATGTTGCAAAGCGGGAGAACTCCGTAATCTTATTTGAAAACAACTATCAGAAACGCTATGCAGGGTTTAATCCCAAGTCTTCGGAAAGCTATATTATCTTTGAATTTATGCAGGACCAGCACATGAAGCAGAGCGCACAGCTGGCCAAGTCAATACAAAGTCAATATGTAAAATGCGGTAGACCCGACAAGGGGGTGAAGCAGGCTGGTTTTCTTGTTTTGCGGGGAACTTCTATGCCGAGTGTGTTGACCGAATTGGGATTTATTTCCACTCCGTCTGAAGAACAATACTTAAATTCATCGAAAGGTACCGATGAACTGGCTCGTGCAATTTATATGGGTTTTGTAGATTATCTTGAGTCATATGCCAAGAGTAAGTCTGTAGTGTTGAGTAACGCCGGACAGTCTGAGCACAACGTGACGGATGTAGAAAAGAAACAAACTATTGATACAACTGTTGTAAATGAAAATGCACCTCAGAAGGTTCAGCTATCCAATGTAGAAAAGGCTGACTTGACAGATAGCGTACAGAATGTAACCAATGATGCCAAACAGCTGACGTCGGAGCCGGCTCAGGGTAAACCGCATACCGCTGGTGTATCGGAGCAGAAAACAGATATGAATACAGTGTCCTATAAACTGCAGATTTTAATTTCAGATAAATTATTGAAGACAGACAACAAATTGTTTAAGAATATTGATGCTTCGAGAATATCATATTATACGGAGAATAACATGTATAAGTATACATTTGGTTCAACAAAATCCTATAAGGAAATCATTGAACTTAAAAAAAGTTTGAAGGATAAATTTCCGGATTGTTTCGTTATTGCAATGAAAGGAACAGAGAAAATAAGCATCCAGGAAGCACAGAATATACTGTCAAAAATGAAGTAAAACTATAAAAATGAAGAATATTAAGGAAATAAAACTAGCTGTTACAGCTATATTTGCTATTGTTGTTATATATTTCGGTCTGAGTTTTTTGAAAGGAATAAATGTTTTTAAAAAATATAGTACATATTATATAAAATTCAATGATGTTACAGGATTGGAAGAATCAAATTCTGTGTATGTTAATGGATTTCCTGTAGGAATTGTCCGCACCATAGATTACGATTATTCAAAATCGGGCAATATAATGGTAAAGATAGAGGTCGACAGGAAGATGAAAATACCCGAGGGAAGTTATGCGGAGATTATACAGGGCCTGATAGGTGGTACGACATTGCAGATAAGATTAGGCAATGGAAAATTGTTAAATCCGGGTGATTCCTTTTATGGCAGTGAAGAAAGGGGTGTTATGGCAAAAGCAAAAGAACTTATGCCGTCTGTTGAAAAAATGGTACAAAAGATAGATTCAATATTAACCTCATTGAATTTGCTGTTGGGCGACCAGGCGTTAAATAATATTGTAACCAATACAGAAGGTATAACAGCAAATCTTCGTATAACTACAGAACAGTTAAACGTACTGATGAAAAACGACATGCCGACGTTGATGAATCAGTTAAATTGTGTTGCCCAAAATGCTAACGACATTACATCACAATTGAAAATGATTGATTTTATTGCAACAATCCAAAATGTGAATAATACAATTGCGGAAGTAAAACAATTGACGTCTTCAATGAACGAGAAGATTAATTCGACCCAAGGCTCGCTTGGATTGTTGTTGAACGATAATAAGTTATATACAAATCTTAACTCTACGTTGATATCAGCGGATGCTCTTTTGCAGGATCTGAAGGCGAATCCCAAACGCTATGTACATTTTTCAGCTTTTGGGCGAAAAGCAAATTGATTGGAAAAAAAAATTAATTCTAAATATTGATATATATTTTTTTTCAAAGCAATGTGAGCAATTGGTTTTGTTTTCTAAATGTTTATCTTTTTTTGAAGAAAAAAATATATGTTTTTCAGATGAATCGAAATACAAAAAAAATGTTATTTATCAGTTGATAAGAATATTTCTTGCTAAAAATGGTAATCTGGAATTAAACATTTTTAATGTTCTTAAAACGAAATAGATATAAAATATTATTTTGAACGTTTTTATAAGTGGCTTTTTATTTTGGCGGTTAAAATTTGTACTTTTGTATTAGAAATGTGATACAGATATAGAATGGAGAATTCGCCAAAAGATATTTGGGCAAAATGTTTAAATTTCATCAAGAATAATATTGGTGAGCAGCCATATAATATATGGTTTCAGCACATCAATTTTTATTCTTATGAGAATAATATTTTGAAGTTGAGTGTCCCGAATGGATATCTTGTGGAATATATCGAATCCCATTATCTTGAATTGTTGAGAATCTCTATTCGGAAATTTTTCGGCAATGTTAAATTAGGATACCACATAGAAGTTGATAAAAAAAATGATATTGCCCTAGACGTTGTATCTACAGACAGTAGTCATATCAATGTTAGCAATACATGTTACAATCCTAATTCCATGGAAGGTGGAATTGAAACTTCAGCGGTGCTGGATTCTAATTTAAATCCAGAAAATACTTTTGAGAATTTCGTCAGGGGAGATAGTAATAAACTGTCTGTAACAGTAGCAGAGGCAATAGCCCAGAAGTATCAAAATACGTTTAATCCCTTTTATGTATTTGGCGCAAGTGGGGTGGGAAAATCCCATTTGATTAATGCTATCGGAATCAGAATTAAAGAATTGTATCCGAACAAAAGGGTTATATATGTTTCTGCTCATTTGTTTCAAATACAGTATGTAAATGCTGTAAAGAAGAATCGTTTTAACGATTTCATGAATTTCTATCAGTCTATAGATGTTCTGATTATTGATGATATTCAGGAGATTTCAGGAAAAGAGCGTACTCAAGAAGCATTTTTCAATATTTTTAATCATCTTCATAGAAACCAAAAACAAATTATTTTAGCATCTGATCGTCCGCCAATTTCTTTAAATGGACTTCAAGACAGGTTATTGTCACGTTTTAAATGGGGCATGATAGCAGAATTGGAAAAGCCGGATTATAAGTTACGTAGAGATATCTTGCTATTTAAAATTCAGCATGAGGGACTATCTATTTCTGAACCCATTATCCAGTATATAGCAGAAAAAGTAACTGGAAGTGTTCGCGACATAGAAGGAATAGTAAATTCTATTATGGCTTATTCTATTTCATATAATGCAGAAATAGACATGGAGCTTGTTGAAAAAGTAATATCTAAAGTTATACGGACTAATCCTGTACATGTTACAAACGAAGATGTATTCAGTATCGTTTGTAAAAAATATGCTATTAAACCTCAGTGTATAGTGTCTATGAGTCGTAAAAAGAACGTTGTATATGCTCGCCAAATTATAGTATATCTGTTACAGAAATATACTAATTTGTCAACAACGCAAATAGGCTCATATATTGGGAGGGATCATTCAACGGTAATACACTCGTGTGCTGTTGTGAAAAAGCGTCTCCACGAAGATTGTAGTTTCAAGCAGGTAATAGAATCTCTTGAACAGGAACTTCGTGTATGATGCTTTGGGATTTCACGAAATGATGGTTATGCTACATGAAAGATATTTGCCCTTAAATTGAATGATTAAGAGCGTCATTCGTGGAAACTGGCAAATCTTTGAGGTATGCAGAGCAAAACTAGTATTCTAAAGCGAGTAAGATTTAACAAGCGACCTACAGCTATTACCACAGAGCTTGCTATGTTTGATGGTTTTACTCTCATAGAGCTATGAGAAAGGGAACTATACGCATCTTATCTTCAAAACGAATTCATAAAAACAGATCATTTACTCGTCCGTCAAATACGATATTGAAACTTTTATTAGAGTTTGGAGGAAATCCAAATGCAATAACATGTGGTGTACAGAAGAATAATGAAGGGGATATTATTCCAATTAGAATGTTTGCATTAGGTAATGCTATTGGCGTGTCATTTGATAAAGTTAAATCGTTGGTTGATGCAGGTGCTAACATTGATTATTCGACACCAACAGCCGCAACGGCGTTGGAGAACTAGTATGATACATGACAGGATGGACATCTTGCTGTATTTATTACAGAAAGGTGCCAATATTCATACTAAATTTTATGAAATAGATTTGAATAACCTTGACCATCCTACATTCCCTGTTGACATATTATATAAATTACGCAAATGCGCATATCCGTTAAATTCTAAAAGACACCAAGATAAGATGAGAGTTGTTGAGTTTTTAAAACTTAAAGGTTTAGATTATAGCAATTTACTCATTCCACATGAAACAACACAAAAGGAGTCGGACTGAAATTGAAAAGAAGACTGTTAATAATTTAAATAAGCATAAGTCTCGGGCTTTTTACAGCATATATGTCTTTATTGTATGGTCGTGGATGTATTTATATGCAAAAAGCAAAAAAGCATTCGATGAAGAATGAAACCTAACTTCCAAATAATGCAGAGTTATATTTTTAAGAAAAAATAGGGGATGTAGGAAATTATATCTTTAGTATGCCTAGTCCACTAAGGAAAATCAAAAAGATGCACGTAGGTGCGAAATAGCGTATGACAAACATAAAAACGGGATATAACGGCTGATGGAGTGTATGGTTATTTGTGACCTCGTTGAAGACGACATCCCCCTTAACGCTCCATCCAAGGTATATACAGATGAGGAAACCGCCGATGGGCATGAGAATCTTAGCTACCACTGTGTCAAATAAGTCAAAGAATCCTAAGCCCAAAATAGTAATCTCGTTCCATATGCCGAAGGACAGAGAACACGCTATACTGAGTATCATACAGATGATACTCATCACTAAGGCGGCCATAGGACGACTCATTCCTTTTTCTTTGTGAAAAAATGCAGAGGACATTTCTAACATGGATATCGAAGATGTCAATGCAGCCATGACAAGTAGCATGTAGAATATCAAAGAAGCACAATATGCAACAACAGGCATGTTGCCGAAGACATACTGAAAAACATTTGGTAAAGTAATGAATACCAGTGCGGGGCCGGCATCTGCTGTCAAACCTGGTACAGAATATACGGCAGGAAAGATGACAAGTCCTGACATTATAGCGACGGCTGTATCTATGATTGCTACAGTCAGGCCATCTTTGAAGAGATTTACATCTTTTCTGAAATAGCAAGCATAGGTGCAAAGGCAGCAAATACCGACACTGAGTGTAAAAAAAGATTGACCCATTGCAGACAATATAGTATGCGGGGTTACTTTGGAGAAATCGGGGTTTAGCAGAAAAGTGATACCTCGTGATGCATTGGGTAGTGATAAGGAGCAAACTACTAAGACAATTAGAAAAATAAATAATATTGGCATCATGATTTTTGCACCGCGTTCGATGCCTCTTTGGATGCCAAGCGCTACAATACCAAAAGTTAATGCAAGAATAAGGAAAATCCAAAATAGTGGTCTGAGCGGGTCTGCAATAAAAGTGGTAAAATCTTGCTGAAAAGTAGCTTGTGTTTTATTGAAAAAGTCGTTTGTCAAGGCTCGGAAAGCATATTCTAAAGTCCAACCGGCTACAACAGCATAATAGCTTAAAACAAGTATGCCGGCAACAACTGGCAGGTAACCCATAAAAGCCCAGTGGCCTCTGCCTCCATTCATTTTCTTGAAAGCGTATAGCACATCGCGTTGTCCGTGGCGGCCAATAGCAAGTTCAGCAATCATGATAGGAGCTGCAAGCAATAGCATGAAACCGATATATATTAATAAAAAGGCTGCACCACCGTGAGTGCCAGTTTCTGTGGGGAATCGCCATACATTTCCCAGGCCTACAGCAGAGCCTGCTGTGGCTAATATTGCGCCAATCTTTCCTGCAAAATTATTGCTGCTCATATTTTAGGCTGATCAAAAAAAGTTAATTTAACTTTCAACAGTTTCAATATGCTCCTTTGCCAATGATGGTGCAAAATATGAATGAACAGTGTAACGTCGTATTTCCGTATTGTGCATAGGAGTTATATTTTTAAAATGTACCCCCATAATTGCCGCTTGGATAAATCGTAGGAACAACCCGTGACTGACAGCGAGAATCACGTGGTCGTCATATTGGTGAAGTATGCTTTCCAACCATTTACAGGCGCGATTATAGAGTTGTTCTACGGTTTCTACGCTTTTATCGTCTGAAGGAATTTGCGTGCCATATGGGCAACCCGTATATTTCCCAAAGTCGCGTTCGCGAAGCAAAGGCTCTTTAATGATATTGAGGCAGAGACTTTGATTTATGAGACGACTTGTATCTAAGGCTCTTCCTAAATCACTGGATATAAATGTGTCGATGTGCTCATTAAGTAATTGCTTGCCTAAATTTACGGCCTGCTGTATTCCTTCTGACGTGAGATGTCCATCCTGCTGACCTTGCAGTATATGGGCAAGGTTTTCTTCTGTCTGCCCGTGTCGAATCAGCAACAAAGTAACACTCATTTGACAGAAACACTTATCTGTTGTCGTAGATGCTGTTCAGGACATATGCAAGGCGTATGCCTCCTCTGATGAATTGTTGTTCTATGATTGGAGTCCATTTGGCCACATAGCTATATGACAATTTCTTGTCAGAAGGACTGTCAAGATAAACCTCTTTGGCAATTTCATGAGTTTGTGCAGCCCAGCTGTGGATATCTCCCTCTTCAATTTCTTTGATTTGCTCAATTGTAAGGCGGTCTATCTCTTCACGCCATTCTGTGTGAGTCCAATTGTGAGCTCTTTCAACCAATGTTCCATCCCATAGTTCGTGCAGGTTATGTTCGCGGTTAAAGAAGGTAACCATGCATTGGTTTCCTCCACGGTCAGATTTGTGTCCCATATGCATGGGTTGGTGAAGATCACCCATGAGATGAATAACGATTTTTAATGCCAGTTGTTCATCTTCCTTAGTCAAACCGCTATGCATCAATTTGTCAATTTGTTCGTTAAGAGCCGTTTCTATATCTCCGGTCTCCAGTACAGGTGCATTGTCAATGGTCTGCCCTGCATCAATGTTTTTGTAGTGCCAAGTTTTGGTGTAAGCATATTGGGGGGTATTGCTGGCATTATCCAGCCAGTTAGACCAGTATACCAGACTCTTTCCATCCAATAAAGCCGTTAGGCAAGATTTTGTTTTTGTCGTCAGATGGTTTTCAGCGATGGAACAAGTTGTATCATGGCCTTTCTGGCTCCAACCAAAACACTGAATCGTGAATATCAGTGCCAGGATAATAGTAAATGAATGTTTCATGTGACATAATTGTTTAATGTTGCAAAAATATGAAAATATTTGATATTAAGCCAAGTTGTTATTATCCTTATTTGCTATCTTTGTGAAAATTTTGTGAATATCATAGATATTAAGATGTTGAAAAACTTCTTGTCAAATCAAATTTGGTCAAAATCTCATTGTGTGTGCAGATTAGCAATGCTGGAGGAGGATTATAATATTGTTGATAAGGATGAAATCTATGATATGCCCATAACAAAAATCTAATGACAACATTAAATAATAAATTACGATTATGAAAATAAATTTTTTTTGCTTAGTAGGACTTTTGTGTTGTTTTGCCGTTACTCTGTTCGGGCAGGACTACAAGGAAACTCCAAACATTAAATCTCGGATAGACCTGAAACCTTCAAAAACTGTATTGTTATATCCCAAAGGTCAGAATGGCCGAGTTGGCATTGTGGAGAACGGAGTAGCTGTGACCAAAGCGCCTACAGAGAGCAACGGGGTGACGGGCCCAGAGGTCTGTACCCGTGGTGGCTCGCGTAGCAATATCGGCGATGATGCAAGAATGGATTTTTATTTTCCCGAGAAGAATGCTACAGGCCAAATGCTCATCATGACTCCCGGGGGAGGCTATTCTCATGTTTCAACTTTTAATGAGGGAGCCTATGGTTCCAAATGGCTGACTGAGCATGGCATTGCTGTTTGTGTCTTGAAATATCGTTTACCCAATCACCACAGGACAGTGCCTCTTGATGATGCTCAGAACGCTTTCCGTTATTGCCGTTATCATGCTAAGGAGTGGGGAATAAACCAAATAGGTGTTATTGGAGGTTCTGCAGGTGGCTATCTTGCTGCCAGTTGTTCGGTATTTTGGACAGACAGTATCACACGTCCTGATTTTACAGTATTGATATACCCCCGTATGAAATTTACTCGTGGAGAAAAGTGTAATACAAGAGATAATCTGATTGGGCCGGATAGTCTGTATGACAACAATGTGGCAGATCACGTAAGACTTTTGGCAGAATTGTCTCCCGGTAATCATGTCAATGCGCAGACACCTCCTACCTTCATCGTGCTTTGTGCAGATGACAAGTCTGTGCCTGCTACCAACATGATTGATTACTATACAGGTCTCATTAAAAACGATGTTCCGACAGAATTGCATGTATTCCCTTCAGGTGGTCATGGCTGGGGTTTCTCGTCTGAAGACATTGTTGGCAAAGGTAAGGATCGCTTTGCTGCCTATCGTGGTGAGTATTATGCTTCCTTGTCAAGATGGTTGAAAGAACGTCAGAATGATATAAAAAAATAAAAGAGAAAATGTCTAAACCACGTTACGATATCCTGGATGGCTTACGCGGTGTAGCTGCATGCATGGTGTTGCTATACCATTTGTTTGAAGCAATAGCATTTTCTGCAGGTGCTCCTGAGCAGGATATGTTTAATGGTTTTTTAGGAGTGGATTTCTTTTTTATCCTGTCGGGTTTTGTGATGGGATATGCCTATGATGACCGTTGGACCACGATGTCGGTTACCAATTTCATCAAACGTCGTTTGATACGTCTTCATCCAATGGTGATAATAGGAGTAATTATAGGTTTGATAGCCTTTGTTGCCCAAGGGTGTGAAACCTGGGGCGGAGCTTCTGTTTCGCTTTCACTTTTGATGTGGTGTGCCTTGCTGGCTATGTTCTTGATTCCCGCATTTGACGGCTTGGATGTTCGTGGTAACACTGAAATGTTTCCTTTGAACGGACCTCATTGGTCTTTGTTCTTTGAGTATATAGGCAGTTTGCTGTATGCCGTAATGCTTCATCGCTTGCCTACACGCATTCTGAAGATTTGGGTTGCCGTTTCTCTGTTGTTCATAGCCTTGATGGGGTTCTTCGGACCTGATGGCAGTATAGCCTACGGCTGGTCGTCTCAGCCAGTAAATATGTTCGGCGGTTTATTGCGTTTGATGTATGGCTATCCGGCAGGTTTGCTGTTAGCCCGTATTTTCCGCACTCAACAGCCGTCACCTGTCAGGTTGCCGGTTTTCCTCATCAGTGCGTTGTGCATTATTCTGCTGATGAATATCCCTAGTTTCAAGAGCGTTCCGGCCAATGTCAGTTATCAGATTTTCTGTGTAGGAATAGCATTTCCGCTGATAATCTGGTTTGCTGCCCGTGGTGTCGTAACGGGTTTCAGGCAAAAATGTGTGTCTTTCTTAGGACGGTTGTCTTATCCTTTGTACGCTGTCCATTATCCGTTTATTTATTTGTATATAGATTGGATAAATAAGGGCATTCATCCATTTGGTTCTCATCCGGCAGCTACACCCATAGCGGTTGCCGTGATGTCGCTTTGCACTGCAACGGTTACCCTGTTGTTCTATGACGAGCCCCTGCGTAGATGGCTCTCAGGGAAATATCTGAATAAATAGTAGTTTTAACTTTTAAATTAAATATACATGAACAGACGAGAGTTTTTAGGTGGACTTGCAGTTCTTGGTTGTCAGGGGCTGGTGTCCAAGGCGGTGACAATTCCGTCTTCAGCAGAAGCCTCAATGTCAGAGGCTCCGGCTATGGCCCCAGCGGCTAAGAAGGGTAAGTTTGATGATGATACGGTTGTTTTCATCTCTGATTTGCATACAAATCCTCAGGGATACCAGCCTGAGCGTTTGGTACGCACGGTCAACGATATCCTGAAGATGAAGCCCCTTCCTCGCAATGTTATTGCTCTGGGTGATTTGGCATACTTGCGTGGCCAGATTTCCGAGTATACTTTGCTCCGCAAAATCATCAAGCCTATTGAGGATGCCGGTATTACCTTGACATTGGGTATGGGCAATCATGACCGTAGAGCAAACTATGCAGCTATCTTCCCCGAGCATGCAGCCAAGTCTGCAATGAAAAACTATATGAATTTTGTCGTAGATACTCCCCGTGCAGCCTTCATTATTATGGATTCCTTGCAGGAGGGTGAAGACCATACCAGTTGGATTGTGGCCGGCAAGGTTGAAGCCGACCAGCGGCAGTGGGTTGCCGAGACATTGAAGCAGTTTACCAAGCCTGTATTTGTATGTTCTCACCATTCTATTGCTGAAACGGGTGTCAAGGATATCATGCTTGATTCCACGGCCTGCGGTTATATACACGGTCATGACCATGTGTGGCGTCCGGGGTGGATAAAGCGCAACTATAGCTCCAAGCGCCTCATACCGACATTGTGTATTCCGTCTACTGGCCATTGGGGTGATATCGGCTACATGATATTGTCCTTGAAGGAGAAATATGCTGTTGCTGAGTTGAAGCAGTATGAATATTTCTTCCCCAAACCTGTTGCAGACGGTGCTGAAAAACCTCTTCAGTGGCAGTTTATGGAGGAAGACCATAAAGGCTTGAAGTATCATTTTGCATATATATATCCTAAAGAATGAAAAACTTTTCTTTTTTATTGCTGATATTGTCAGCCTGGTTGCTCTTTCCGGTCTCCTCTGATGCTTCCAAGCTGCGCATCATGTCGTTCAATATCCGGCAGGATAATCCCAAGGACGGTCCCTTGAATTTTTGGAAAGACCGTTGTGCACCGTTGTGTAAATACGTCAACAAGACTCATCCCGACATTATAGGGATGCAGGAAGTCTTCAAGAACCAGCTTGATGATGTAAATAGCCTCATTAAGGGATATGCCTATGTCGGTGCTGGCCGTGAAGACGGTAAGGAGAAAGGGGAGTACAGCCCAGTGTTTTACCTTAAGTCCAAGTATCGGTTGGTGACTCATGGCCTGTTTTGGCTGTCCGAGACACCTCAGGTCCCGTCGGTGAGCTGGAATGCCAAGTATCCGCGTATTGCCACATGGGTCATTCTTGAAGAAATTAAAACCGGCAAGCGTTTCTTTTACTGTAATTCGCACTTTGACCATAAAAGTGATGCAGCCAAGAACGAGTCTGCCAAATTTATCAAGAAGCAGTTCAAGTCGCTCTGTCAGGGACTCCCTGTCGTGTTTACAGCAGACTGCAACACCTATGAGCCCAAGGATACCTATTATACCCTGTGCTCTTACGATTATCCTTTTATTGATACATGGAAGGCAGCCCCCAAAACCAAAGGCGGCCCCTCAACGTCCCATTCTTATGGCAAGAATGAGAATATCCTTGAGCACAAGATAGATTTTATTTTTGTTACTTCGGAGTTTACCGTCAGGCGGTCGTCCATTGACGACTCTTCTCTGGGAGGAGGGCGCTTCCTTTCAGACCATCATCCCATCTGGGCTGATGTGACGTGGTGATTTCGCATATTTTGACAACGACCGGCCCGATTGGTGATGCAAGTGCAGCGTCATGCAATTGGGCCGGTCGTTGTTGTATCCTTGCCGTTCTGTGTCTTTGCCCGGTGGCAAGGGCAGACGGTATGCTTCATCTTGTTTCTGTCCTGGGTTTTACGGGGTCCGTCAGGCGGTAAATATGATCGTACTCTACGGTCACGACTCCCTTTACCTTCCTGAAATATTGCATCGTTTCCTCCAACGACTTGTCTGCCGGTTTTTTCAGTGCCATACCCTGCATCATTTTGTAGTCATAGACGATTTCGGCTTTGTACTCTCTTATCGCATTCAGGAGAGGCTCTTTGCCGGTCTCTTTGTCATACATGACAAGAAAAACCGACGTCGAGTGCTCTGCTGCATCTCTCTGTGGCAGTGGCGACGATACTGTGCTGATATTTCGCCTCGCTCTGCATGAGGTGAGCAAGAGCGTTGCACAAGCCAGCAGTGCGCAGTATGGGAGTATGCAAGTCAGTCTATTCATCCTCGTCGATGGCTTCAACGTAAAAGCTGAACGGACGGAAACCGTCATTGCAGCTGAGCATGGCACTCATAGGGTTTTGCATCCAGCCGTCATAGAAATTTCCTTTCCCCTCGGCAAGCGACTCAACATAGGTGCGCATGGATATCCATGCTGCCGGGCACAAACCCTCTGGCCGTTTCCCGTTTGTCGAGATCCATGACTGCCCCTCTCTGATGTCGCAGGTGTGCTCAATGGGGTTCTCATATTTTGCAATCAGGTCTTGGTACACCGTTTGGCGTATTGCCGTAATACGAACTTTTTTCTTGCCCATTTCCGGTTTCTTCTTTTTGTTTCTGCAAAGATATGTCTTTTTTCCCTTTGCCTGCTGTCTCCGACAGGGGGAAACATATCTGTTTTTATCCTTTGTGGCAACAGCTATGTTGCCTGTTTTTGCTATTTTTGCCGAAAATCAAAAAGATAAATGCAATGATTGACCAGATTCTCGACTACAACCATCATTTTGTTCAGGCCAAGGGCTATGAAAAATTCATTACCGACAAGTATCCCGATAAGAAACTGGCTGTTTTGAGCTGCATGGACACCCGTCTGACCGAATTGCTCCCGGCGGCGCTCGGCCTGAAGAACGGTGATGCCAAGATTATCAAGAATGCCGGAGGTCTGGTTATCTCCCCCTTTGATTCAGCCATGCGCAGTATTATTGTAGCCGTTTACGAACTGGGCGTGCAGGAAATCATGGTCGTCGCCCATTCCAACTGTGGTGCCTGCCACATGAGCTATAGCCATTTTTATAAGGAGATGACTGCCCGAGGTATTTCCGATGAAACACTCAATGTCATCAGGAAATGCGGTATTGATCTGAATACATGGCTGGAGGGTTTCAGGGATACGCCTGAATCAGTGAGGAAGACCGTTGAGGTTATCCGCACCCATCCGCTTATTCCGCAGGATATAGTTGTCCGGGGCTTTATCATCGACTCTGAAACGGGAGCCCTGACCGAGGTGAAAGGGTAGTTCCCGTTACGGAGACCGCGGATAGTATTGTCAGGAGTTCTTGTCTTCTGACAAAGTGGTCAGTTCAACAATTTTTGTAGGGCATACCATTTGGCATCGGCCGCATTTCAGACAGTCGGGATGCCGGTAACCCCGTTGGTCGCCACGGCTTTCATAGGGTTTCAGTTGCATCGGACATACCCGTGAACACGACTTGCACTTCATTTGGCATGCACTTCCCACCTCTATGTATTTGTACCCCTTCGGTGTCCTGTCGTATCCGGGGCTTACCCATGAGGATATCGTGCCCATCGGACAGAATGAGCACCATGTGCGGGGGGCGTAGATGAATGAGAGTACTACGCCGACGACAGTCGTCAGCAGGATAATGTTCCAGAATACTTTCCCCATGGCGTTCCAGTCGCCCCAGCCGGCATACATCTGTATGCCGAACATGGCAAATATGAAGCATACCATAAACAGCCTGAAGCCTCGTGTCCGCACAAAATGCGGAATAGGGCGGTGGGGAGAATATTTCGACAGTATCTTGTCATACAGACTGCCGCGCGGGCAGATATGACCACACCAGTAGCGTCCTTTCCATATTGCCGTCAGGACGGGCCCGAACATGCATATTACGGCAACAAAGCCTACAACGGGATAAAACCATGCTACGACAAAATAGATGAAGAGTATCCAGTAGATGGGGAATCGCTTGACCGGATAGTGTCTGAAAAACTTGCTTCTTTCCATGAATAATTTACTTGCCTGCAAAGATACATATATATATATGTTGCAACCGTCTCTTTCAGGCTATTTCTTTATGACCGGGCAGATTTGTTGTTCATTTCTTCCGGCCTGAATGTTATCGGCAGATTGCGGGTCGTGCCGGTCCGTGATGTTATATCTCTTCTTTAGGTAACCGATATAACATTTATGTTCTTAATATTTTATTGTTTCAGTTTGTCAGTATAGAGAATGCCGTCCAGGTGGTCTGTTTCATGTTGGAAAATCACGGCCGTAAAGCCGGTTACCCTCTCCGTCGTGTCGCGCAGGGTGGTGGGCGAAGTATATGTGATGTCAATATCTCTGTAGCGCATGACATCCCCCTTTCGGCCTGGTACGGAGAGACAGCCTTCCGGACCGGCTTCCGTTTCGCCGCGTGTGGCAGTGATGAGTATGTTTGGATAGACCTCAAAGGGGCTGTCCTTTTTGTCAAACCGCTGTACGGCTATGATGCGCCTGACAATGCCTATCTGCGGACCGGCAATGCCCACACCGTCTTGCTCCGGCGATGTCACCGTGGCCACCAGTGTTGCTGCCAGCTTTCTGTAGAGGTCGCTCCTGATGTCTTCCTTGGTGAGCAGGGCGCTTTTCTGTCTGAGCATCATGCTGTCCTCAACATTGTCGACGGTCAGCACTCTTGATATGGGCGATGCTGACTCTATGATGTCCTTTTCGGTCAGGGTCCATGTGTCTCTCCTGCAGCCTGTCAGGACCATCAGCAGGAGAAGGGCGGGGAAAAGATGTTTCATTAAAATTCCAGTGTAAATTTCACGTTAAGCATTCTGCCGGTAAGAAAATTGGGTACGGCATACATATGGTTGCTGTCGTCGGCAATCCAGTAATAGGAGTTGACATTGTTGATGTCCATGATGTTGAAGACGTCTACGCCCAGCCATGCGTTTTTCAGCGAGTAGGGGTTGGGGTGTCGCTGCTCGTTCTTGTAGAGGCGATAGTTCAGTCCTATGTCCACGCGCTTGTATGCCGGAGCCCGGAAGGTTGAATTCTGGATACCCATGTGGGGGGCGCCGAAGGGCAGGCCGTCGGCCAGGGCGGCTTTCAGGGCCAGTTTCCAACGGTCTGTACCCGGGAAGTAGTCGGTGAAAAACAGGTTGATGTTGTAGCGCTGGTCCGTGGGCATGCTGACATAGCGGCCGTTCCATTTGTGCTTGGCGGTCATCAGTCCCAGGGTAATCCACGAGTCGGTGCCGGGGACAAACTCACCGAAGAACTTGAAGTCTATGCCGGCCGTATAGCCGTTGGTCATGTTCTGGCCGTAATATACAATGCGCATGTTGTCGACATTGTAGGGCACGAGGTTGCTCAGGTTCTTGTAATATATCTCTGATGATATGCGGAAGGGCCTGTTTTTCAGTCTGAACTGGTAGTCGCCGCCGATGATGACCTGAAACGATTTCTGTGAGCGTATGTTTTTGTTGAGCTCCACGCGTGTGTTGCCGTTGGTCGTCACGGTGTCACGGAGTTCCTTGTAGAACGGACTCTGATAGTAGATGCCCGTAGCGATGCGGAAGGTGAAATTCTCGTTGAAGCGGGGTATCAGCCCCAGCGATACGCGCGGGCTGAGCAGCCATTCGTCGTTCCAGTCCCAGTGGCTGCCCCTGATGCTGTAGTTGAAGGTAAACAGGCCGGCATCGTTCTGAAACTTGTAGGTATCCTGGACAAACATCTCCAGACGGTTGGATTTGACCTCGGTCTTGGCTCTCAATTGGTATATCAGTTGCAGCCGCT